>NZ_CP027570.1:1960000-2260000 GCF_003010495.1 Megasphaera elsdenii DSM 20460
CTCATCGACTGCGACGTATTCCAACATTGCATACGCCGGGCCTATGCCCAGGGATATAACCACTTTATTACGGATGTACTCCAGCGGAATGTAGACCGTCTGCGGATTTTCGGCTATAATTATCAAGGATATGCAAAACGGATTGATTCTGTTCATTCCTACTTCCAGGTCAACATGGACCTGCGCGACAGCCGCATCTGGCATGAACTGCTCCTGAAAGACAAGGACCATCGTATCTATACCAAGATCAAGGATGAAGCGCCGGCCAAGTACATGGAAGAATCGCATGTCACCAATTCTCTCGTAGCTAATGGCTGTATCATCGAAGGCCGCGTAGAGAATTCGATTCTTTTCCGCCGAGTCAAGGTGGGAAAGAATGCTGTCATTCGCAACAGTATCATCATGCAGCACTCGGTCGTCGGCGATGACGCCCAGCTCGACTACGTCGTATGCGATAAGAATACGATCATCCAGCCGGAAGCCGTATTGAGCGGCAGCCACGACAACCCGTTGTGCATTGGTAAACGTTCAGTCCGCTGAACGCGACTACAAAGGGGTTAGAGACAATATGAAAAAATGGCAGGATAAGGAAGAATTCAAAAAGTTATTTACCGAGAAAGCTCACATTTTGTGGGAAAAAGATCTGCGGGACATGACCTTGAATGAAGTCTATCAGACCATCGCCTACATGATCCGCGATCTGGTAAGTGAAGATTGGATCCGCACGAATGAAATCTATGCCGAACAGAAGGTCAAACAAGTCTATTATTTCTCCATCGAATTTCTCATCGGCCGCCTTTTGGAATCGAATCTCCTGGGCATCGATATGGACGACATCTGTCGCCAGGGCCTGGAAGATCTGGGCTGGGACCTGGATAAGGTCATCCCGGCCGAACGCGATCCGGGTCTGGGGAATGGGGGACTGGGGCGGCTGGCTGCCTGCTTCATCGACTCCCTGGCGGCGCTGCAGCTGCCGGGCCATGGCAACAGCATCCGCTATCAGTACGGCTTGTTCAACCAGCGCATCGTCGACAACCAGCAGGTAGAACTGCCTGACAACTGGCTGGTCAACGGCTATCCCTGGGAAGTCAAGAAAGTCGACAAGGCTGTCTATGTCCGCTTCGGCGGCAATGCCTACATGCGCCCTGACGAAGACGGCAGCCTGGAATGTGTCCACGAAAAGTATTCGTCTGTCCGCGCCGTCCCGTATGATGTGCCCATCATCGGCTATCACAACAACACGGTCAACACGCTGCGCCTGTGGCGCGCTGAATACTCGCGGGAACAGCTCTACCAGGAACTGTCCCTCGGCGACCGGCGCCGGGCCTTCCGCTATAAGGATAGCGTCCAGCAGATTTCCCGTTTCCTCTATCCTGACGACAGCAATGAAGACGGCCGCCGCCTGCGCCTGATGCAGGAATACTTCTTTGTATCGGCCGGCCTCCAGAGCATCGTCCGCCATTATAAGAAGAAATACCACGAAAGTATCTATAAATTCGACCGCTATGTGGCCATCCACATCAACGACACCCATCCGGCCCTGGTCATCCCGGAACTGATGCGCATCCTCATGGATGAAGAAGGCGTGTCCTGGGATGCGGCTTGGAACATCACCGTCCGCACCGTAGCCTATACGAACCATACGATTCTGCCGGAAGCCATGGAAAAATGGTCCATCCCGATGTTCAAGGAACTGCTACCGCGCATTTACCTCATCGTCGAAGAAATCAACAACCGCTGGCTCAAAGAAGTCCGCAGCCTCTATCCCGGCGATGAATCGAGGGCCCGCGACGTCGCCGTCCTCTGGGATGGACAGGTCCACATGGCCCATCTGGCCGTCCTCGGCAGCCACAGCGTCAACGGTGTCGCCGAAATCCATTCGCAGATCCTCAAGGATTCGACGCTGCACCAGTTCTATACGTGCTTCCCGCACCGCTTCTCCAATAAGACCAACGGCATTTCCCATCGCCGCTGGCTCATCGAAGCCAATCCGCAACTGGCCTCGCTCATCGACGAAGCCATCGGGGACGGCTGGCGCCGGACGCCGTCGAAGCTCCAGGACCTCATGCCTTTTGCCGATGACCCGTCCTTCCAGGAACAGCTGACGCGGGTCAAGAAGGAACGCAAGGATATCCTGGCCCGTTACATCCGCGACCGCTATGATACGGACGTGCGGACGGACTCGATCTTCGACATCCAGATCAAGCGCATCCACTTGTATAAGCGCCAGACCCTGAACATCCTTCACATCCTTCACCTGTATTACCTCTTGAAGGATAACCCGAAACTCAAGATTACACCGCGGACCTTCCTCTTTGGCGGCAAGGCCGCTGCCGGCTACGGCGAAGCCAAGGAAACGATCCGCCTCATCAACGTCGTCGCCCATATGGTCAACTCCGACCGCCGGATCAGCAAGCAGATGAAGGTCCTGTTCCTGGAAAACTACAACGTGTCCTTAGGGCAGCTCCTCTTCCCGGCAGCCGACGTGAGCGAACAGATTTCGACAGCCGGCAAGGAAGCGTCGGGGACGGGCAACATGAAGTTCATGATGAACGGGGCCATCACCTTGGGGACCCTGGACGGGGCCAACGTCGAAATCCACCGGAAGGTCGGCGACGAAAACTGCGTCATCTTCGGCTTGCGGGCTGATGAAGTCATGAATTACTACATCCACGGCGGCTACTCGTCGTGGCAGATGTACAGCGGCGACGCCGACATCCGCCGCCTCATGGATGCCCTCGTCGACGGCTCCATCAGCGGCGAACACTTCGGCATGCTCTATTCGTCCTTCCTCGATAAGAACGATGAATACTTCGTCCTCAAGGACTTCAAATCCTATTGCCAGGCTCAGCAGGAAATCGCCAAGCGCTATGGGAATCATCCGCAGTGGTGTCATTCGAGCGTCGTCAATATTGCCCAGTCCGGCTATTTCTCCAGTGACCGGACAATTCAGCAGTACGCCGATGACATTTGGCGCATCAAGCCGGTCAAACACTAACTAAGAATCAGGAGGATAAGATATGAAACTCAGTGCAATCGACGAGTACAGTACCTTCTTGTATCATCAAGGTACGAACTACGCCAGTTATCGTCTGTTTGGGGCCCATTTCACGGTCCTGCGCCGCAAGCCTTGTGTGCGCTTTGCCGTCTGGGCACCTCATGCGCAGCAGGTCAGCGTCGTCGGTGATTTCAATCACTGGGATGCTGATGCCAACCCCATGGAACGGAGCAGCTGCGGCAATGGCATTTGGGTTACACATATTGCCGGCCTCCAGGAAGGGGACATCTACAAATACGCCATCACGACGGCATCGGGGGAACGCATCTTAAAGAGCGATCCTTACGCCTTCTGGTCGGAAGTACGTCCCAATACGGCATCGAAATTGACGAAACTCCACTATGCGTGGCGCGACAAGAAATGGATGGACAGCCGCAGTGCTTACGATTCGTACCGCAAGCCCATGCTGACCTATGAAGTCCATCTCGGCTCGTGGCGCCGCGATGAAGATGGGGAAATGCTGTCGTACCGCGACATAGCGCCCCAGCTCGTCGATTATGTCAAACAGATGAATTATACCCACATCGAGCTCATGCCGCTGTGCGAATATCCCTTCGACGGCTCCTGGGGCTATCAGGGGACGGGCTATTTCTCGGCGACCAGCCGCTATGGCAAGCCGGAAGATTTGATGTATCTCGTCGACCTGTGCCACCGCAACGGCATCGGCGTCATCCTCGACTGGGTACCGGGTCATTTTTGCCGCGACGCTCACGGCCTGCGCCATTTTGACGGCGATCCGTGCTATGAATCGGGCAACCCCATGCTGGCTGAAAATAAGGAATGGGACACGATGAATTTCGACTATGGCCGGACGGAAGTCCAGTCCTTCCTCATTTCCAGTGCCCTCTTCTGGCTCAGCCAGTTCCACATCGACGGCCTGCGCATCGACGCCGTCGCCAACATGCTCTACCTCGATTACGGCCATGCTGACGGCGACTGGCAGCCCAATAAATACGGCGGCCGGGAAAACCTGGAAGCCATCGAATTCCTGCGCCATCTCAATACGGCCGTCTTCAAGGAATACCCCCAGGCCCTGATGATTGCCGAAGAATCGTCGGCCTGGCCCCTGGTGACCAAGCCCGTCGACGTCGGCGGCCTGGGATTCAATTACAAATGGAACATGGGCTGGATGAACGATATGCTCCGCTACATGTCGCTGGACCCGCTGTTCCGCAAGGACAATCACAACCTGATTACCTTTTCGTTATGTTACGCTTTTTCAGAAAACTTCATCCTGCCTTTGTCGCATGATGAAGTCGTCCACGGCAAACATTCTCTCCTGGACAAGATGCCTGGCGACTACTGGCAGAAATTCGCCGGCCTGCGCGCCTTCTACGGCTACTGGATGTCCCATCCGGGCAAGAAGCTCCTGTTCATGGGCAGCGAGTTCGGCCAGTTCATCGAATGGAAATACGATGACAGCCTGGACTGGCACCTCCTCAAGTATCCCATGCACCAGGCCATGCACGACTACGTGCGCAGCCTGAACACGTACTATGTGGACCATCCGGAATTATGGGAAGAAGACTGCGACTGGTCGGGCTTCTCGTGGATCAGCTGCGACGACTGCGACAACAGCGTCATCGCCTTTTACCGTACCGGTAAGGACGAATCGGATATGACCGTCGTCGTCTGCAACTTTACGCCTGTCGTCCGCCATTCATATCGCTTCGGCGTCCCCCGGAAAGGGACGTACGTCGAAGTCTTCAACAGCGATGCGACGGCCTTTGGCGGGTCCAACGTCCTCAACGAAGGTGAATTTGAAGCCCAGGATGTGCCCATGCACGGCATGGACCAGTCCCTGGAACTGACCCTGCCGCCGCTGGCGACGATTTACCTGCAGCTCACTGGAAGTGCTAAAAAAAAAGCAGTGACGAAACGGCGGCGCCGCCGGACGGTGAAAACCGATAAGGCCGCTGACGGGACCGTCAAGAAAACGGCCAAGGCGCCGGGAAAGAAGGCGACGACCCGTGGAAAAGGGAAAGCCAAAACGGCAGCGTCTGAAAAGAAGACTGCTGCAACGAGAAAGAGAAGACCTGGGCGTCCTGCCAAAAAGGAAGCAGACGTCTGATACGGTATATAGGGAAAGTGGGGGATATACGATGAATGTATTATTTGTGGCCTCAGAAGCAGTGCCATTTATTAAAACAGGCGGGCTGGCCGATGTCATGGGCGCACTGCCCAAGGCCTTAGCCAAGAAGGGCATGGACGTCCGCCTGGTCATTCCGAAATACAGCCGCATCGCCGAAGAAGCGAAGAAGCAGATGAAAGAAGTGACGACAGGCATCGTGAACCTGGCCTGGCGCCAGCTCTACTACGGTGTCGAAGAAATCAAGCAGGACGGCGTGACCGTCTATTTCATCGACAACGAATGGTATTTCAAGCGCGATGGCCTCTACGGCTACGGCGATGACGACGAACGCTTCGCCTACTTCTGCCGCGCCGTCCTGACCATGCTGCCCAAGATTGGCTTCAAGCCGGATATCATCCACTGCAACGACTGGCATACAGGCCTCATGGGGGTCTTCCTCAAAGAAGATTTCTGGCATGATGATTTCTACAAGGGCATCAAAGTGATCTATACCATTCACAACTTGAAGTACCAAGGCATTTATCCGCCGTCGATCATGCGCGACATCATCGGCCTGCCGCAGGAACTCTTCGATAAGGGCAACCTGGAATGTGACGGCTGCGTGAACTATATGAAATCGGGCATGGTCTACGCCGACCACATCACGACGGTCAGCCCGTCGTACGCCCAGGAAATCACCTATCCTTACTTTGGCGAAGGCCTGGATGGCTATATCCGCGACAATGGGGAAAAGGTGACGGGCATCATCAACGGCCTCGACGTTGACGTCTATAATCCGGAAACGGACCCGTACATCAAGCGCCAGTATTCCGTCGCCAATGCCCGGGCCGGCAAGCGGGAGAATAAAGACGCCCTGCGGGCCGAACTGGGCCTGCGCATCAAGCGCGGCGTCCCCCTGATCGCCATGGTCACGCGCCTCGTCGAAGACAAGGGCCTGGACCTGGTCACGCGCATCATGGATGAACTCGTCGACGACGACGTCCAGCTGGTCCTGGTCGGCACGGGTGATGCCGGCTATGAAAACGCCTTCCGCGAACTGGCCCGCCGTCATCCGACCAAGGTATCGGCGAATATCACCTTCAACGAAGCCCTGGCCCATAAGGTCTATGCCGCTGCCGACATGTTCCTCATGCCATCGCGGTACGAACCGTGCGGCCTGAGCCAGCTCATCGCCCTGCGCTACGGCGCCATCCCCATCGTTCGTGAAACGGGCGGCCTCAAGGATACGGTCCATCCCTTCGATAAATACAGCAAACAGGGCAATGGCCTGACCTTCCCGAACTTCAACGCCCATGAACTCCTGTTCACGACGAAACGGGCCATGGGCTACTATGAAGACACGGCCTTGTGGGATATCCTCGTCCGCAACGCCATGACCAGCGATTACAGCTGGGACCGCTCGGCCGAAGCGTACCTGAATCTGTACAAAAAAGTATTACAACAATAAAATAGCGTTTTTCGTTTGTAGTTCATCGTTCATCGCAGGGAATGTTTTTTAGTTTCTTCGATGAACGACGAACGAACAACGACGAACGATAAAGGGCTTGTCGTTGTCCGGCAGGCCTTTTTGGCTAACGGCTAGCCACTAACCACTAGCCACTAATCGCCACGAAAGGACCGCTTATGGACTTACGATTGTACCACAACTCTCATGAATTTTATTACCGCTCGTCTTTTGGTGCCGTTCCCTCCGGGAGCCGGCTCATCCTGCGCCTCCGGGCCGGCGGCAGCGATGCCCGGAACTGCCGGGCCCGCATCCGCCTGTGGCAGAGCAATGTCGGTGAATCCTTTGTGCCCATGACGTACCAAGACGGCATTTTCACGGGCTGCGTCACCATGCCGCCCAAGGGCTGCCTGGTCTGGTATTATTTCATCGTCGACGATGGCCATGAGACCGTCTATTACGGCAATAACTACGATCGCCTCGGCGGGGAAGGGGCCAAATATCCCGAGGTGCCGCCGGCCTATCAGGTCACGGTCTACGATAAGGACGCCCATACGCCGGACTGGTTCAAACATGCCATCGTCTACCAGATTTTCCCGGACCGCTTCCGCCACGGGACCCATACGACAGGCCGCCTGTACGGTAAGAAAGGGGCCGTCATCCATAGCGACTGGGACGACGTGCCTTATTACTGCAAGCGCGAAGGCCAGGGCGACATCGTCTATTACGACTTTTTTGGCGGCAACCTCGCCGGTATCCGGGAAAAGCTGCCTTACTTGAAGGAACTGGGAATCACGGCGATTTACCTCAACCCGATTTTTGAAAGTTCCAGCAATCACCGCTACGGTACGGCCGATTACTTCCGCGTCGACCCCATGCTGGGGACGAATGAAGAATTTGCCGCTTTCTGCCAGGCCGCCAAAGAAGCAGGCATCCACATCATCCTTGACGGCGTCTTCAGCCATACCGGGGCCGACAGCATTTACTTCAACCGCTTCGGCAACTATCCCGGCGTCGGCGCCTATCAGTCGAAGGAATCGCCGTATTATGAATGGTACCGCTTCAAGCAGTATCCCGACGACTATGAATCGTGGTGGGGCGTATCGGACCTGCCCGATGTCGAAGAGACGACGCCGTCTTATATGGATTTCATCATCGACAGCGAAGACAGCGTCCTCAAATACTGGCTGAACGAAGGCATCAGCGGCTGGCGCCTGGACGTCATCGACGAACTGCCCGTGCCCTTCCTGCGCCAGTTCTACCATACGCTGAAAGAGGAAAAGCCCGACGCCATCCTCATCGGCGAAGTCTGGGAAGATGCTTCGAACAAGGTCAGTTACAGCGAGCAGCGGGAGTACCTCTGCGGCTATGACATCGACAGTGCCATGAATTACGCCCAACGGGCCATCATGCTGGATTTCATGACCGGTGTCAAAGATGCGCGGCGCATGAATGCTGAATTGACGCGGCTCATTGAAAATTATCCGCCCGAAAATTTCTATGCCATGCTCAACCTCATCGGCAGCCACGATATCGAACGCATCCTGACGGTCCTCACCAAGGCCGGCGGCACCGACGTGGCGACGGCCGAAGAAACGGGCAAGAAGCGCCTGAAGCTGTTGACGGCCTGGCAGATGACCATGCCCGGTGCGCCCTGCATCTATTACGGCGATGAAGTCGGCGTCACCGGCGGCAAGGATCCCGACAACCGCCGGACCTATCCCTGGGGCCACGAAGACCTGGACCTGCTGTCCTGGACCAAGGCCCTGACGCGGCTGCGCACAGCACACGACGCTTTACAGACGGGCCGCTTCATCCCCCTCTATGCCGACGGCGACGTCTTCGCCTTTGCCCGGGTCATCGAAGGGGGACAGGATGTCTTCGGCAAGCCCGCCGAAGATGGCTTCTTCATCATCGCCATGAACCGCAATCCGTCGGCCCTGCGGACAATCAGTATCTATACGGACGGCCTGGCTTACGGGAAACTGACCAATGCCCTCCATCCGCGCATGACGCCGGTCACGACGGTGAACAGCCGCCTGACCCTGACCCTGCCGCCCCTGAAAGTAGTCATCCTCCAGGGGAAGGAGGCCGGGACCAAGCGGGCCGGTGTCCTCCTGCATCCGACGTCCCTGCCGGCAGCCTGTGGCAACGGCGTCTTGGGACCGGCGGCATACCGCTTCGTCGATTTCCTCAAAGCCGCCGGCCAACGGGTCTGGCAGATCCTGCCCCTGACGCCGCCCCTCATGGGCGATTCGCCGTATTTGTCGGAATCGGCCTTTGCCGGCAACGAAGCCCTCATTTCCCTGGAAGTCCTGCGCGACTGGGGCTGGCTGCGGCAGGAAGCGCTGGACGATTTCCTGGCCCAGGGGCAAAAGACGACGTCCTGGCACAGCCTGGCAGCTTATAAGGCCAAGATTCTCTGGGATATGTCCCATGATCCGGACCTGACCATTCCCTGGGAACCGTTCCGGGCTTTCTGTGAAAAGAACGCCTACTGGCTCGACGACTACGCCCTGTTCCGGGCTGTCCGCGACTTCTTCGGCGGCCGCTGCTGGACGGAGTGGCCCGAAGATATCCGCCATCACAGCCGGGAAGCCCTGGCTCAGTACGGCAGGGAACTGGCCGGCGCCGTATCGCATGTCAAATTCATGCAGTATATCTTCAGCCGCCAGTGGCACGATGTCCGGGCCTATGCCGCCAAAAACGGCGTGTCCGTCCTCGGCGATGTGCCCATGTTCGTCGCCCACAACAGTGCCGACTGCTGGGCCCACCAGGACCAGTTCGACCTCGACGAAATGGGAAATCCGTCATCTGTCGCCGGCGTCCCGCCCGATTACTTCAGTGCCGATGGCCAGCTCTGGGGCAATCCCCTTTACGATTACCAGGCCATGGCTGCGGACAACTACCAGTGGTGGACGGACCGCTTCCGCCGCATGATGGACCTCGTCGACGAAGTCCGGGTCGACCATTTCCGCGGCTTTGCCGCCTACTGGGCGGTGCCGGCCGGCTCGGAAACGGCTAAGAGCGGCGCCTGGAAAGAGGGCCCCGGCCTCGACCTTTTCCGGGCGGTCTATCAGAAAATCGGCAGGCTCCGCCTCGTCGCCGAAGACCTGGGCGTCATTACCGACGACGTGTGCACCTTGAAAGATGCCCTGCACCTGCCGGGGATGAAAGTCATCCAGTTCCACCTCAAGGACCGGGCCGACGGCCGCCTGGCCTTCGATACGGAACCGGACTGCATCGCCTATACCGGGACCCATGACAACAACACCATCCGCGGCTGGTATGAAGACGACCTGTCGCCGAGCCAGCAGCTCCACGTCCGCCAGATGCTGGGCCTGTCTGATGAAGCGGCTCCGCAGGAAATCGTCGGCGCCCTCATCGCCTATACCTGCCGCCGCCGGGCCGAAACGGTCATCATCCCCATGCAGGATCTCCTGGCCCTGCCGTCGTCGGGACGCATGAATACGCCCGGCGTGGCGGAAGGCAACTGGCACTGGCAGCTCAAAGACGGGCAGCTGACCTTCGATATCGCCCGCTGGCTGGCCAAAGTGTGCCGCGAAAGCGGACGTTGATCAAACGATGAATGATACATAAAAGGAATAACGCGCTGCTCTCAAAAAGAAGGGAGCAGCGCATTTTTTGTCGAATACGTATAGTAAAGAACGTTGTAAAGGATGTGATTTTGTGTATCTTACTTATATGCGTATTCAAAATTACCGGAATCTGCAAGATGTCGAAATGACTTTTCACGAAAAGGCCAACTATATCGTCGGGGAAAACGCCATCGGCAAGAGCGGCCTGCTGCGCCTCATTTCCTATATGAGCGATGGCCGCAACGTTGAAGAAGACGATTATGCCGACGTGACCCGGCCCATTATCATCACGATGGATCTGAACTTGCTGCAGAGTGAACGGGAACATTTCGCCGATACGCCGGACGAACGCCGCCAGAGTGTGCGCGTCCGCATGGAAATGCGCGTCAGCGACATGTATCCTCATCTCTACGATGACAACAGCGGCGAAGAACTGCCGTTAGAGCTCATCCGCCGCCTGCGCTACGTATCCTATTCGGCGGCTGTACCGGAAGAACAGCGCGTGCCGCCGCGCATTTACCGGGCCCTGGAACAGAAGCTGTCGAACTGGGGCGAGGCTCACTGGGATGGCCTGTCGGACGAAGCCAAGGCCTTCATCCACCACGAAGTCGCCGTCGGCACCATGGACTCGTCGTATTTCATCAACATTTTCCTCTTGTCCCGTCTCTTATGCCGCATGGACCGGCCCAGGGCGGACAATATGAAATTCATTTCCCTGGCCGCGTTATGCATCATCACCCAGGTCTACCTGATGTCCATCAGCCGCGCCGTGCCCTTGGAACACAATGTCATCGTCGACGAAGCAGGTAAGCGCTATCTGCCCCTTGTCATTTCCATCGATGAACCGGAAATGCACCTCCATCCCTATATGCAGCGGTCGGTCCTGCATTATTACCAGCAGCTCCTCAACAATGAAGACCCGCAGTTCTGCACGCTCCTCAAGGATTTGTTCGGCCTCGACGGTCTGCGGGGCCAGTTGTTCATCGTCACCCATTCGACGGATTCCCTCATCGACGATTACCGCCACATCATCCGCCTGTACCGCAATAAACAGGGCCTGGTCAAAGCGGCCTGCGGTGCCGGCTTCCATTTCAGCGAAGAAATCGAGAAACACTTGATCATGCACTTCCCGGAAGTCAAAGAAGCCCTGTATTCGCGGAGCGTCCTCATCGTCGAAGGGGAAACGGAATACGGCTGCTTCCAGCATTTCGGCAAGACCCTGGACCTGCCTTTCGATCACTACGGCATCTGCCTCATCAATGCCCGCGGCGAAAGTTCCATTTCCAAGATCAAGAAGCTCCTGGAATACTTCAAGATTCCCGTCGTCGCCCTCTACGACGCCGACGTCAAGGGCAGCCACAAGAGCGAACGGGGCGTCTACTTCACCGATGAAATCTGCTTTGAAATGGACCTGGCCAAGACCATGATCGACCACGGCCAGCGCCGCGACCTGGACCGCATCATCAATACGGCCTGCGGCGAACACGCCCGGGCCACGACGGACATGATCAAGAAGGCCTGCCGCAAACTGGACGTCAACTTCCACGACTATCCGGCCCGCCTTCTGTGGCACGTCAATCCGCGCAATAAGAAAGCCCTGTACATCTATTATTTCGCCTGGCTCTACAGCAATAAAGGCGTCATCCTCGGCCGCCTCATCGGCCAGTCCCTGAAAAAAGAAGACATCCCGCCATCCTTCGTCCGCGCCATCGAAGCCGCCGGCCAGCTGGCAAAAGTCACAAAAGCCGTATAAACGCAGTCCGCCGCGGTCCCACGGACCGCATCCGTAGGCGTCCCGTCCAAGGCTCCCTTTATAGGGGAGCTGTCAGCGTCAGCTGACTGAGAGGTTGAATTTGCGTCCCGCGGGATTCCCACAAGCGGGCCGCCCTTTGGGACGGCCCCTACTAGCCACGAGCCACGAGCCATGGTATGATATAGGGTACAGTCTATTTCAGAAAGAGAGATGCCTTATGAAACTTTTTATTGCCGAAAAACCGAGCATGGCCCGGGAACTGGCGAAGTGCCTGCCGGAGCCGCACCAGCGGGGGAACGGCTGTATCCGTACGGGCGGCGGCATCGTGACCTGGGCTTATGGCCATGTCTTGCAGCAGGCTGAACCCCAGGACTATGATCCCAAGTACAAGCGCTGGAATGCCGATGACTTGCCGATCATCCCCCAAAAGTGGAAGCTCCTGGTCAGTCCGGCCAGCAAGGATCAGTTCAAGGTCATTACGGACCTCATCGCCAGTCCCGACGTCGATACCATCGTCAACGCCGGGGACCCGGACCGGGAAGGGCAGCTGCTCATCGACGAAATCCTCGACTACGTCGGCAATAAGAAGCCTGTCGAACGGATCCTCCTGAATGCCCTCGATGAAAAGAGCATCCACGAATCCCTCGACGATTTACGCAGCAACGGTGATTTCGTCCACCTCAAGGAATCAGCCCTGGCCCGCAGCCGCGCCGACTGGCTCATCGGCATGAACCTGTCCCGGGCGTATACCCTGGCTGCCCGCCGCCAGGGGCACCGCGTCGTCTTTCCCATTGGCCGCGTCAAGACGCCGACCTTGGCCCTCGTCGTCCGCCGCCAGCGGGAACTGGACAACTTCGTGCCCGTCACGTATTACGTCGTCAAAGCCGATTTCCTTCATAAGAACGGCGTCATCCGCGCCCAATGGCAGCCCCGCGATACCCAGGGCGGCCTCGATCCGGAAGGGCGCTGTGTCGATGAAAAGACGGCCCGGTCCATCCTCGAACGCCTCCAGGCTCGGCCTGACGGTACGATTGTCGAGAACAAGAAGACCAAGAAGAAAGAGGCCCAGCGCCTGCCCCTGTCCCTGTCGTCCCTGCAGGTCCTGGCCGGCAAGCGGTATGGCTACACGCCGCAGCAGGTCCTCGATACGGCCCAGGAACTGTACGAACGGAAACTGACGACCTATCCCCGGTCGGACTGCGAATATCTGCCGGTGAACCAGCGCAAGGACGTACCGCGGATCTTGCAGAACATCGGTGCCTTGGAAGCGGGGAAGCTGGCGGAATGGGCGGCCGGTGCCGACGGCAAGATACGCAGCCGCGCCTGGAACGACAGCAAGATCACGGCCCATCACGCCATCATCCCGACGACCGTAGCCTGCCCCTTCGATAAATTGACGTCTATGCAGCAGCATATCTACTATCTCGTCGCCCAGGCCTATCTGGCCCAGTTCTATCCCATCCATGAATACGACCAGACGCGCATGGTCATCGAAGCCGCTGACGAAACCTTTATCGCCCACGGCAAGACCGTCACCGTGCCGGGCTGGAAAGTCCTCTATCAGAGCGATAAGCATGACGAGGAAGACGAAGAAAAGGGGACCCTGCCGGCGGTCCGCAAGGGCGACGGCGTCCACTACCAGAACGGCCAGGTCGACAAGAAAGCGACGAAGCCGCCGCCGCGGTTCACGCCGTCGACGCTCCTGGCAGCGATGAAGGAAATCTATAAGTACGTCAAGGATGAAAGCCTGAAGAAGAAATTGAAAGAAGTCCAGGGCATCGGCACCGAAGCGACGCGGGCGACGATCATCCAGGAACTCATCCAGCGCAAATTCCTGACGACAGAAGGGAAGAAGAAGTACCTCAAGCCAACAGACGACGCGTATCTCCTCGTCGATTCCCTGCCGGATGAAATGCTCTATCCCGACGAAACGGCGGTCTGGGAAGAACGGCTCTATCAGATGAGCCTGGGCAAGGATGACCTCAACCACTTCCTGCACGACCAGTTGTCCTTCCTGGATACCTTAGTCACGGCAGCCCGGAAAGTTGTCATGCACCTGGCCGGCATCAAGGTCTGTCCCGTCTGCGGCAGCGCCATGGTCAAGCGCCACGGCAAATACGGCGACTTCTACGGCTGCAGCAATTACCCGTCGTGCCGCCACACCGAGCCCGTCGAGGGAGAAAAGAAACGGCCCGACGCCAAGCCGTCGCCCTATCCCTGCCCGCGCTGCCATAAAGGGACCTTCCAGAAACGGACTGGCCCGTATGGCCCGTTCTGGGTCTGCAGCCAGGAAGGCTGCAACACCAAATGTGCCGACGTCGACGGCGTGCCCAGCCTCTACGCTAAACATTAGCGTAGAGGCCGTAGGGGCGCCCATAACCGGGCGCCCGCGCGAATCCCGTGGATAACGCAAACCGCATTGTAGGGGCTCCCGCGTGGGGAGCCCGCCGCGAATCCTGTGGATAACGCAGTCCGCAGTCCGCATCCTGCGGGATTCCCACAAACGGGCCGCCCTTTGGGACGGCCCCTACGAGCTACGAACCACGAGTCACGAGCCACGAACCACGAGCCACGAATCACGGGATTCCCACAACGGGCCGCCTTTACAGGACGGTCCCTACTAGCCACGAACACAGGCCTATGGTATTATAAATAATAGGCTATTTTTTATAGCTATTTTGTCAACTTTGGAGTCAGAATCATCAATGAAACGAATTTATTTAGATAATGCGGCTGCGACGCCTATGGACCCGCGCGTCCTGGACGTCATGATGCCCTATTTGACGACGGCTTACGGCAATCCGTCGAGCCTTCATTATTTCGGCCAGCAGGCCCGGGCTGCCGTCCAGACGGCGCGCAGCCAGGTGGCCCACTGCCTGGGCGTCAAAGGGGAAGACCTGGTCTTCACCAGTGGCGGCACGGAAGCGGACAATCTGGCCATCCTCGGCTTCCTGCGGGCCAATTTCCCCGACGGCGGCCATCTTATCACGACGGCTGTGGAACACCACGCCGTCCTGCGGACCTTCCAGGCCCTGGAACAAAAGGGGTACGACGTGACCTATGTCCCTGTCGAAGCCGACGGCCGGGTCACGGCCGAAGCCGTCGCTCAGGCCTTGCGCGATGATACGGTCCTCATTTCTGTCATGTACGCCAATAATGAAACGGGCATGGTCCAGCCTGTCGACGCCATCGGCGCCCTGGCCCGGCAGAAGGGCATCGCCTTTCACGTCGATGCCGTCCAGGCCTTTGGCTACGTGCCCATCCGCCCTTTGGAACAGGGCATCGACATGCTGACCGTGTGCAGCCATAAGATTTACGGTCCCAAAGGCGTCGGCGCCTTGTATATCCGCCACGGCCTGCAAGTCGCCGCCGAAGCCTACGGCGGCCCCCAGGAACACCGCCTGCGGGCGGGGACGGAGAACGTCGCTGCCATCGCCGGCTTCGGCAAGGCTGCGGAACTCCTGGGAGCCGAACGGAACGACCGCGTCCTGGCGGCGCGGCGCCTGACCGATGCCGTCTACGAGCGGCTCATCAAGGGCGACGCCCGGTTCCACCTCAATGGCCGGCGCAATCACGTCCTGCCCAACATCATCGACTTCAGCGTCGATGGGGTGGACAGCGCCATTTTGCTCATCGCCCTCGATCTCCAGGGACTGGCCGTATCTGCCGGTTCGGCCTGTGAAGCTGGTGCCGTCGAGGCATCCCATGTCCTCCAGGCTATGGGAATCGAAGAGAAGTGGCTGCGCAGCAGTATCCGCTTGTCCGTAGGCAAAGAGAATACGTTAGATGAAATAAAACGAGCCGTTGCCATCATTGGCGACGCTGTCCGTAAAAGCAGAGGAGAATCATTATGAAACGAGTTGCCGTAGCTATGAGCGGCGGCGTCGACAGTTCGGTCACAGCCGGTCTCTTGAAGCAGCAAGGGTATGATGTCATCGGCATTACCCTGCGCCTGTGGGAAGAAGATCCGGCTTGCACCATCGATAACGTCCACGCCTGCTGCTCCCTCAGTTCCGTCGACGATGCCAAAGCCGTCGCTTCGGTCCTGGGGATTCCCCATTATACTTTGGATTTCCGCGATATCTTCCGGCGCGACGTCATTGACTATTTCGTCGATGCTTACGTCCACGGCAAGACGCCCAATCCCTGTATTGCCTGCAATAAATTCATTAAGTTCGGCCTGCTCTGGGAGAAAGCCCGACAGTTCGGCGCCGATTTCCTGGCGACTGGTCATTACGCCCGCATCGAAAAGAACGAAGCGACGGGAATCTATTCCTTGCTCCGCGGCACAGACCGCCGCAAGGACCAGTCCTATGTCCTCTATCAATTGACACAGGACTTGTTGCCGCATATTTTGTTCCCCATGGCCGACCTGGAAAAGGTCCATACGCGGGAACTGGCCAAGGAATGGGGCCTGCCGGTCTTCAATAAGCCCGAAAGCCAGGATATCTGCTTTATTCCGGACAACGATTATAAGGGATTTTTGCAGCACGAACGGAAGGGCATCTTCAAGCCTGGCGACTTCGTCGATAAAGAAGGCCATGTCATCGGCCGCCATAAAGGCATCGCCGCCTATACCATCGGCCAGCGCCGGGGCCTGAACCTCGGCGGTCCCGGCGGCCCTTATTACGTGACGGCCCTGGACGTAGCTCATAATAAAGTCATCGTCGGTTCGGAACGGGACTTGTTCTCGAAGACGGTCCATGCCAGTGAAGCGACCTGGGTCGAACAGACGCCGGACGCTCCTTTCCGGGCCTTGGGCAAGATACGTTATGCTGCCCGGGAAGCGGCCTGCACGGTCTATCCCGATGGCGACAGCCTGCAGGTCGAATTCGACGACGCCCAGCGTGCCGTCACGGCCGGCCAGGCCTTGGTACTTTACGACGCCGACACAGGCGAACGCGTCCTGGGCGGTGGCGTTATCCAATAGAAAAAGAGGAGGACTACCGTGTCTACAGATCATATCAGAAACTTTTCAATTATTGCTACATATCTCTGAAACTCAGCTCTATGCCTCATTCTTCTTATCGTCTACTGCAACACTACTGCAACCGGGCAAAGAAACGCCTTTAATTTCGTCGTAGACCTCGTTTTGCATGGCGTTGATATAAATAGATGTCGTGACGATAGAAGAGTGTCTCAACTGCTTTGAGATGGTTCTTAGAGGGACTCCCTCTTTGGCCAGTATCGTAGCATGTAGATGCCTCAATATATGGACCGAACCTCTGGGGGACACCCGTAACATAGCTCGGTGTAGCGTAGCCGTTACACTGTCTGGTTTAAGGTGTCTCCCATTTTTATCACAAAAGACGAATTCGCTACTGATTCCTGCCTTCCTGTATTCGTCTTTAAGGTTTGCAATCAGTTCCATTCCGTCGTCAGGTATCTGGACTATCTGTCCAGAGATGCCGTTCTTGGGAGTCTTTATATACAGACGATGAGATGTAGCCTGACAGGTATAATTTCTCCTTACCGTAACGATACCTTTCTCTTCATCAATATCTTCCCACTTCAATCCGATTAGCTCTCCCCGTCGTAGGCCGGTATATAAACAAAATAATCCTAGGTATCTCATACCGATAGGGTGAAGTTCGTTCAGTGACTTAATGACATCCTCCACTTTCGGAAGTATGTATGGGTTCTGTTTGCGATGGCTTATAAAATCTAAATCAACCCCATGATGTATATATCCTTCTTTCTGAGCCTGTTTCAAAGCCCTCATATAGAATTTTACCGTCGTGTGAGTCGTAGCTTCTGCATAACCCATTCCTTTCATATTAGCTGCGAAAGCCTTCAATGTGGAATCTGTGACTTGTGATAGTTTGAGTTCCCCGGTAAGCCTTATGATTCTCCTGGATATAGATTGATAATTCTCTATGGTGCTGTTATTCGTAAGAGGCAGGCTATTGACATGGTGGGGAAGGTAATCAGCTACCGTCATATTCTTGCTCTGAGGGACGATTTCCCCCGATGTTAATTTCTCTTTTATCTTCTTCTTGAGTTTGGCCAACGCCTCGGTCTTGTTCTTTCCATAGGCGGTGATTCGTTTCTTGTCTATCGTCTCTTGGGCGCAATAAGTCCCATCTTTCCTTACATATACGGTTCCTTCTCCGTTGCTTCTCTTTCGTGCCATTCATACTCACCTCTTGTGTTTATTATAACATTATATGCAATGACGCGGTAGATGACAAAATGGCTTGACATAGAACATGCGTTCTATTATAATGAAAACAACAGGGAGAAAATTACAAAAAGTTAGTATAGTCAATTTGACATACTCACTTACATGTAGTATAATAATCACAGGAAGTGAGTTAGGAGGTGAGCCCCATACTTCTCAAGACGAAAGAGGTCGCTGAGTACCTCAAGATTTCAGACCAGCAGGTAAGGCGGCTGGTGGACAAGAAGGAACTTCCGTGTATTAGAATCTCCCAAAGGGTCCTTCGGTTCAGGAAGGAAGACGTTGAAGAATTCATTTCAGGGAGGGAAATATAATGGACCAATACATTGTGGAGTTCAGAATGTCGGGAAAGACTTTCCCGGAACACTATACCGTGGACACCCGGAAAGAGGCATACCAGCTCTTAGACGAGTTGATTGAAGAAGCCGAAGGCTGGGGGGACAGGTGGGAGGGTAAAATCTCGAAAGCTCACCACTTCGACTATAAGTCCCACTAAGGGACTTCATTTACCCTTGAATACTCACTTTTAGTGATTTTTAATAGGAGGAATCATTATGACAAACACAGAAATTATGGAAGCATTGAAGGCACCGTTCAAACCGGAAGAGGTCATGTGGGTTATCGGACGCAAGAGCAAGGACAAGAGCAAAGCCGAAGCCATGGCTTACATCAGCTCCCGGGCGGTCATGGAACGTCTTGATGAAGTAGTAGGCCCCGATAAATGGGAAGTCGAATACATCCCGGCGGATATGGGGACAGCAACACGGACGACATATAAAGGAGAAGAAACATATAGTATCAAAGGCTTCTTGGCCAAGATGACGTTGCATCTGCCGGAAGGTGATGTGTCGAGAATGGACGGAGCTAACTGCACAGATTTCAGCCCGTTCAAAGGCGGTATTACCGGAGCCATGCGCCGTGTAGCTTCTGCTTTTGGCATTGGCCGTTACCTGTACAACCTGCCTCGTCAGTGGGTGCCTATTGACCAGTGGGGTAACTTTACAGAACGTCCGAAGCTTCCGAGTTGGGCGTTACCGGAAGGAACTGTTCAGGACGAACCGGAACCGAGACAGTCTTACCATCGTGAAGATTCCTACGAAGAACATCAGCCGCAGGCATCCTCGACTGGAGAAGTTATGATGCCGCCGAACACGAAGTACGCAGGCAAACCGGTATCTTCGGTTACGGACTTCGGTTATCTGACTTGGGTAGTCAATAAGTCTCGATTCTCGGAAGAAGTCAAGAACGCCGCAGCGAAAGTACTTGCCGATCAGCAGGCGGCTATGTATGACGAACCGGCTTAGGAGGTAGCCTATGGAGTTAGACGTAAGACTTTGCCAGAAAGTAGGCGTAAGCGCGGCTATTGTCCATTCGGTCATTCGTAAGCAGTGCGAAGTGAAAGGTGTCCCCTTCGAGGGGCACCGGTTCGCTCGCATGTCCATTGGAGATATTAACCGTAAGATACCGTTCCTTTCGGCAAGGACAATAACAAGAGCGTTGGACCGACTCGAAGCAAAAGGGTTGGTAGAGAATAGAACATTCGTGGGAACCACAAAGTGGAGGAGAGCATTATGAGTAGAATTAATGTTTACCAAAGGAATAAATGGGTTAATCTCTGGGTGAGTTACATGGGCGGGAAGAGGTTTTCTTGGCTTGTTTCTGCTAAGGCCACAACTGATGAATTCGAGTGTGATTACTCTATGCTTAACAAGCTATGCAGGTCTGGGCTATCCAGTACAGCCAAGGGTATTTTCTCTTTTATACTCCTTAATCGGTATCTTCCCACGAAAGTCTGTCTATATGGACAGACAACTATTGCAAAGATGTATGGGTGCGCTAACAACACTGCCAGAAGAGCATTGAATGAACTCGAAGATAACAAAATTATTTACTCCCTCAAGATACACACTGGAAGGTATATAGCATACCAATACGTTATCAACGAATACAAAGAGTGGAACTTACCCGAAAATAGTAAGGGGATACACGAGGAGAAAATTTGAAAGTAGAACGTTCATAGGTAATAAGAAATGGAGGAAAGCACTATGAACACAGAAAAGAAGAATATGATTTCGGTATATCCGGTTAATAAGTGGGTGAACAAGTGGGTCATAAAGAGAGGTGCTAGAGACTTCGTTTGGAGAATATCTACAAAAGCTCCTACAGATTCTTTACATATATCTCCAGACCAAATGATGGTTTTAACAGAATCTGGATTATCTCCTACAGCTAAAAGTATATTTGCTTTTCTTTTCCATCACCGTTTTTCAACCACAAGAGTTTGTCTATATGGCTCGTTGACCATTGCACGAATGTACGGATGTGCGAATAATACTGCCAAAAAAGCTCTGAAAGAACTCGAAGCTAGTAACATTATAAATAAATTGAAGATTTACACTGGGAAGAATGTATCGTATCAGTATTACATTACCGACTATGGCAAATGGATTCTCCCTAAAAATAGGCGTTCTGGTGAAAATATTGAAGCCCCTATGCAAGTGATTGAATTAGATGAGTAGGGTGTCAATAATTAATCTCTATCTAAACTTCTAAACCTCTAAACCTGTCCGAGGTAACGCACCTCTTACGAGGTGCTACCTCGGACAATAAGAGATTCGTTCGCTTTCGCTCTCTCATCTCTCTAGTATTACATACTAGTTAATTAATTAATTTAAATTCTAAAGTTCTACACTAACTCTAGAATTACAATCTTAAAATAGCTCGTTGACCACAGGCCAATGAGTTATCTTAATTAATTAAATATAATAAGTTGGTATGATTCTTTATCTGGAGGTAGAAAGAACGATACCAAGTAATTACTTGTATATGTTAGATTGATAATAGAGAAATTCTTAACCGGTTAAAAGATTAGATAAAGAAGATGTATCCCCAACCACGGGCGGGGGATAGATATTAATTAAATGAATGTTTTTAATCTCCTCATTTTCTCCCGGTTAATGTTTTACTCATCATTAGATGAGTTGGTATGGTTCGTTCTACCGCCCGTGAATGAATCATACCAAGTAATTAATATAGGAGGTAGAAATGAACAAAGACACTGAACGAGATAGGTTAGCTCAACTCTACCTTGACCAGACCGTCGGCAAAGAATGTTGGGGGTATCAGAACTACGAGAATGTAATGGAAGCTTTCAACAAGAGCCCTGACGGGGACATCACAAATATGATAAACTATCTACAGACCCATGTGATGCCTCTAGGTACACCTCTCCGGGAACTGTATCATGAAGCTTCCTCATGGAGAGCTTTCGACTACTACAAGGAACAGCCTCGTCCCAAACTGACTGACGAGGTGGCTTACTCCATTGACATGCTGATGAAATTAAGGGGGTAATATTATGACAGAACAGGAAAGACAGGATAAGATTTTTAAAGGATTGGTCATGTTATTGATGCAAGTCGATAAATACTTTGAACGGGAGGATGATGGTGCCGAGAAAGGAGAATTGGTTATTCTCAAAGGCCTTATCCGGAAACGGAAAGATAGTTTACTTGACTTACTGGAGAGAAAGAATGATAACATCATCCAGTTCCCGGGATTGAAAGACTGATATTCAGGAGGCACACATGGACATCCAAAACATCATCATTCAGAAAATAGATTTACCACAGTTCATCAAAGATTACGCTCATGTGGAACTTGTACGCAAAGGGAATGGCTGGCGGTGTAAATGCCCCATCCATGAGAACTCTGTCAATCCAGAGGCTATGTATGTTGACGACCGTGGCGGTTACTACTGCTTCGCCTGCAACTCGGGAGGGAATGTCATCAACTTCCTTTCTGATTACGAGCATATCAGCTACAGTGCCGCCACAGAACGTCTTGCCTCTATGCTGAATATCAACCTCAAAGATGACGCCGAGTACCAGGACCAGAAACGGTTGGAGGATAAATTCAACGGCTATAAGAAGAGAGGACTGGCTGGGGTAGATAATGTAAAACAGTATTTGACGGAGAAGAGAGGGTTCACCGAGGAAACCATCCAAACGTTCGAGCTGGGTATGTGGGACGGGAAAATGACAATCCCGTTACTGGATGCCAATGGACGGACGGTAGGCATGGCAGTACGGCAGTTCGACGCCAAGCCGAAGTACATGAACAGCCGTAACAATATCCTCTATGATAAGTCTGAATTCCTCTTTGGCCTCGATAAGGCACGTCGCCTTATAAAGAATACCGTCTACGTCGTAGAAGGCTATATGGACGCAATCAGTGGCTATCAAATGGGTATTCCTACGGTAGCCTATTGCTCCAATGAGCTTCACCGTGACCAGATCCGGATGCTGAACAGTTACCTCCGCAGGGATACGACGGTTGTCATCTGCCCGGACAATGATGAAGCTGGTAAGAAACGGATTCCGAGGGTCCGCGATTACTTCAAAGCTATTTCTCCTTCCCGTCAGGTGCGAGTCGTCCTTATGCCTGACGGCTACAAGGATATGAACGACCTTTTATTAGCCGGTATTGACGCTCAGACGCTTCCAACAGAACATATCGATAAATATGTCGCAAGACTTATTATCGAGGCTTGTAAGACCATTGAGGAAGAATATCAGAGAGCAGAAGAGTATCTGAAGACTGTCAAATCGGAAATGATTCGTCTTGATATCATTAAATACCTCGCAGAGCGCTGGAACAAGGATGTAGAAGACTTAAAGAAGTATTTCAACACAGTCGGGGAAGACAGCAACGACATCTTGAGTGAAGCCTCTGACATTACCGGATGTATCAACGACCTCAGAAAGATTTATTCCATCGGAGGGTACAAGACACACTTCCAGCAGATTGATAACTGCATCCGGAAAGTAGAGAAGAAACAGGTTGTGGTTATCGGGGCTTACAGTGGTGTGGGCAAAACTGATTTCGCTATCGAGTATATGCTACGGGCTATTTGTCAGGATAATATGAGAGTAGCGTTCTTTTCCCTAGAAATGCCGAAAGGTAAGCTTATCGAACGTTGTTTGGCGAAACTCATCAAATGTTCTACTCCAGAAGTAGAGGGGTACATTGCCAGCAATGACACAGCTGTACAGAAGGTCATTGCGAAGCTCCAGAACCGCCTTGTCGTATTCGATGGCAACGATTACTCCATGGGTGATATTCAGAAGCGTATAGAACTTGTCAACACGAAGAATATCCTAGGTGGCCCTATTGATATGGTGTTCGTCGACTACTTTGGGTATATGAAAGGAACTTCTGAGTTCGAGGGAGCCTCTGCGGCGGCCACGAAGATGAAGGCGGTAGCTAAGGAGAACGACCTCATCTTTGTTATGTTGAGCCAGCTGAACCGAGGCGGTAATCCTTATGGAGAACCGAACATGCAACAGCTAAAACTGACCGGTGACTTGGAGGCTTCGGCAGATGTTATTATGCTCTTGTGGAGACCAGGGAAAGACCCTAACTTATCCCTCGAAGAGAAAGACCAGTTGGAGAACGTAACCCGTATCAAGATTGACAAAACTCGTGATGGGATGTATGGGAATCCGGTATCTGAGTATTACTACAACAAGGCTACATCCCGTTTGGAAGAGAAATATCTGGAGTAGTGCTTGACAAAATACTCACTTAGAGTTATAATAAATACGTAAGGTGAGGCAAGGGAGTTTCCGAACAACAGCTCCGAGGAGGCTCCCAAAAATTTTATCTTACAATACTCACTTAAAGTAATAAAAAACAAAGGAGAGATAAAATGCCCTACGATTCTTACAAATGCCCAGATGGGGGCGTTATAAAAATTGAAGATTGTTTGAAGCAGTGTAGGCTAGTCGGGAAGATAAATCCCGTGACTGGGATGCTCTATGTACCGTGTGGCAGATGCTTGTCAGCCCCTACGTTACGGAAGATAGCCGAACAGAGGGAGTGGACGGGTAAACCTTCTACAACTCAGTGCCTCAGAGGTATGGTCCTATGTCAAGATTTCGGACAAATTAAATTGAGGTTTTTCGTTTCTTAGATTCCCAGACGCATATTATGTTTCTGGAAATCAGCATACAGCTTTTCATAGTCATCCGGTGACATGTAGTTGCAATGGCTATGAATGCGTACGGTGTTGTAAAAGGTATTGATGTATTCAAACACCAACAAGTACGCTTGCTGATAATTTTGAATCTTGAAGCGATTGAGCCATTCCCGTTTAATCAGGGAGTGGAAGGATTCGATGCAGGCATTGTCCCATGGATAGCCTTTCTTCGAATAGCTGCGGCGCATTTGGGATGTCTCCCGAATATATGCCTGCGAAACATACTGGCAGCCACGGTCCGAATGGATAACCAACAGCTGTCCGGGTTTCCGGCATTGTTTGGCTTCCTGCAGCATCTTGACGATGCCGGCGACGTCCAGATTACGGGCCAGATTCCAGGCGATGATTTTCCTGGAGAACAAATCCATAATGCTTTCCAAATAGACGAAACCTTCAGCTGTCCAGATATAGGTGATGTCGCTGCACCATACTTGATCCGGTTCTTCAGGATTGAAGCATTCCTGAAGGATATTCACCAGCGCCACGTCAAAGTCACTGTTACGGGTCGTTACGGTGTAATGCTTTACCCAGCAGGCCTGAATGCCCATTTGCCGCATGTATACGCCAACTGTGCGTTCAGAGATACTGTCCCCGTTCTGCTGCATAACTTGGGCAATCTTCGGGGCTCCGTAAATCTGCTTGGAATCGTCGTAGATAGTTTGAATCTTTTTCTTCATCTCCTTGCGGTGCTGGGCCTGTTTCGATGGTTTGCGCGCCGCCCAGTCATAATATCCTGAAGAAGAAACGTCGAGTTCAGAAAGCACTCCGGACACCGAAAAACGACGTTCTGCCTGATGGGCATTTTCGGCTTCTTCCTGGACACTGCGATAGATGGCAATGGTCATTTGTCCAGAATGCTGATAGCTTTTTTTAGGACATTCAACGCATCCTTCGCATCCCGCAGTTCACGCTGCAGACGGGCGATTTCCTTAGCTTCATCCGAAGCATAGTTGCCGGAACCACGATAAGGCATTTCGCCATTGTCCTTCAGCTGCTTTTGCCAACGGGACAAGGT
Source organism: Megasphaera elsdenii DSM 20460 (assembly GCF_003010495.1). Taxonomy (NCBI): domain Bacteria; kingdom Bacillati; phylum Bacillota; class Negativicutes; order Veillonellales; family Veillonellaceae; genus Megasphaera; species Megasphaera elsdenii. The sequence goes on from NZ_CP027570.1 coordinate 1,985,183, forward strand.
TTGTGGAGCAATACCTAGATTCGTAGCACAGCCAACCAAGCCGAGTTCCCGATGTTCATGATAATATTTAACTGCGTTGATTTTGAATTCTTTGTTGAATTTTGCCATACTGAGGCCTCCTTAGTTAATCCTATTGTACCACCATTAGGAACCTCAGTTTGACTTGTCCTATTTATATGCTAACACCAGTACTAGGGAAGCCTACCTTATGCTAACTCATGATTACGCTATAGACCCAAAGAGCATGATGTTTGCCCTGTTGGGGACCCAGACCCACGCCAACCTAGAACATGGTATGGAAGAGGGGGATTTAGGAGAACAGAGATTGGATGACGGAGTATCTACTGGGGCTTTCGACTTCTACTCTCCGGAAAACGGGGGACTCTATTCGACTACAAAACGTATGGGTCATATGTAGCCGCTAAGACAATGGGAATGGGGACTCAAAAGGTTTTAGTGGGCCATTATAAAAACGGCAAACCGAGGTACAGAACAATCATCACATATGGAAATGCGAAGCATATGTTTGACTTAGCCGTACAAATGAATGACTACCGTATGAAAATAGAGAACATCCTCCACAAGCCAGTAGCGAATATGGTTTGTGAAATAATCGTCAGGGATGGCAATACCTACATGGCCACAAGCCGTGGAGTAACAGAAAATGCATATCTGGTTCCGGTTGGTAAGATTTCGGACCGTTGGATGAAACGATATATGGAGAAAAAGGCTGGGGATTTAATAAAAGCCTTGGAAACTAAGACGCTCCCTCCACCTTGTAAAACAAGGGAATGTTGGGGTGGAAATAAATGTGAAAAGTTTTGCGCGGTAAACAAGTTTTGCGATGCTTATGGAGGTAAATAATATGGAAAATTTTGAAGTCACTTTTGATAAATTTGAAAAGGCTGTTGCAGAAGGTCTCAAAGTATCATTGTCGATGAAGAAAATCGACGGCAATAAGGTAGCTTGCACTATCAAAGGCTCGGTAAATGACCGCTCTTTAGTTTGTCTCGCTATTATCTCTAGTTTGGCACAGATTATGAATGTCGATGCTATTGACTTGGTGGATGTTTTGGCAGAAAACGCACCGAAGCTTAGAGGGGATTACAAAGATGAAATTCCGGAAGACTTTCTGGAAACATTAAAAGACCTCGGTGTCGAGGTGAAACAGCCCTCTGACGACGAAGAGGACGACGAAGATGAAGAAATTGAAGAACTGGCAAAAATCATCGCCAAAGCTCTTAAAAATGAATTGTGAGGTGAGAGATAACTGTCTAAAGAAATATGATTGTGACTGGTGCCGGGACTACGAAGAGTACACCCCGGTTGACCGGTCCATCAAATCTCCTAGACAGCTAGCTAAGAAGGAAGAGAAGAAAAAGAAAAAGAAGGTCAAAAAATTAAGTGACGCCTCAAAGAGAGGCAAGGCAAACCGAAGAAACGGGAGAAAAGCGGAACGAGATATTGAAAACCTCCTAAAGGACATGGGGTTGGACGCACAAAGAACCCCGATGTCGGGAGCGTTAAAAGCGGCCCATTTGATTCCTCAGCTCAAAGACCATATGTCCGGCGATATCCGGATTCAATTCAAGGGGAAAGAGCTTATTGTGGAGTGTAAAAGGAACATAAGGAGCGACCGCTGGTACAGACTGTCGGCCACCGGTATTGTCCATATAGATGGGTTCTGCTATGTGCTTCGGAAAGACCTTTTTGAATATCTGGTAAATGGGCTCCTCGATGGGAAAGTACATGATGTTCCAGATAGTAGGTTCAAATTACTCCATAAGTATTTTGACCAAGACAATTCGGACATGGTAGTCGTAACAAGACCTTACTATGAACCACTATTCTTTTTGAAAGAAGATACATACAAATTGTTTGGAGGCAAATAACATGATCGTACTTAGTGAAAATGGCAAAGTTTTGATGGATGCAAAATCCATCTTCATTTCTGAAATCAAAAATAAGGAAGACAAGAACCTGATTGACGGCTACCGTATTTTAGGCTCGTGTGAAACAAGTCCGCGCCCGGCAGTATTGAGAACATTCAATGGCGAAGACAGCCTGAAAGATGCTCAGGAAGTCCTTAGTCGGATTGGAGATGCTTTCCATGGGGTCAATATCGTCAACAACTTATGATGAAATACTGGCCATGTTTGATGAGGTGAGGCTACGGTACGAAGATTTGAATGATACCGATGTACTGGAGGCTTTCTCTTTAATGAGAGATTCCTCCTCCCTCTTGGCCAGTTACGACACATTGGCCGCAGATGCCTATAAAATGTCAGCATTGCTCGAACGCAATGCAAAGGCTACGGAAGCGAGGAAAAGCCTTGAACTTTCCAATAAGCCTACAGACGGGGCAAGAAGAGCGGCCTCTAACGAAGAAGTAATTAAAGCGTGGCAGGATTACGTAGAAAGCGTTACAAGGCAGAAATACGTAGAAGCCAATGCTAGATTCTTGAGCCGAGTATATTTTGACGCAAAGATGATTGTCGAGAATTGCTACCGAAAGGAACGGCCCCCGGTAGGAAATGACAGAATCGTAGGGAGGACATAACATGAAGAAAAAAAGAGGATTCGAAGTTATTTCTAGTTACGCAAAGAAAGGTATCCATATTCCCGAACGTAAAACCTCCAGAAGTTCTGGATATGATTTAGAAGCCGCTAAAGATACGGTTATCCAGCCTCATGATTTAACACGAGTGTATACAGGTATTAAAGTTTATATGCCTGAGGACGAATACCTTTTAATTTCCATTCGTTCCAGCCTGGCCTTTAAAAAGGGCCTTATCTTGGCAAACGGCCCAGCAATCATTGATAGTGACTACTACAACAACGAAGACAATGAAGGTCATTTGATTATTGGTATTTACAATCCCGGTGACAACCCTGTGTTAATTAAAAAGGGGGACCGCATCGCTCAAGGTATTTTCATGAAGTATAAAACGACGGACGACGACACGGCTACAGGAAAACGTGTTGGTGGTATCGGAAGTACGGGCAAATAAAAGGAGTTCAATGGGTTACATGATTAATGACAATGCGGATATTATTACTGGTAATTGTGTTGATTATATCAATGACGTTGTGTCGAAAGCACACAATCCGATAATCGTAAGCGATCCGCCATTCAATGTCGGGTATCACTACGGCAAATACAAAGACCGCATGGATGACACTGAATACTATGAAATGATGGGAGATATCTTTTCCCTTTGCCCGTCTGTAATCGTTCACTATCCTGAAAGTTTATATAAGATTTCGTTTCAGATGAAAGTTACTCCGAACAGGGTTGTTTCATGGGTATATAACTCGAACACTAAAAGGCAACACAGAGATATTGCATTTTTTAACATTGAGCCTGATTTTGAAAAAGTCAGACAGCCTTACAAGAACCCTAATGATAAACGTATAAAAGCGTTGATTTCCAAGGGGCATAAGGGGGCGGCTCTATACGATTGGTGGAATATCAACCAGGTCAAAAACGTATCTAAACAAAAGACTGGCCACCCTTGCCAAATGCCACTAAAGGTTATGGAAAATGTTATAGGCGTTCTTCCTGATGATGTTACGATCATCGACCCATTTTGTGGTAGCGGGACGACGTTAGTGGCGGCAAAAAAGCTGAACAGGAAATACGTTGGAATAGAAATAGACGAAAATTATGTAGCGATTGCTAATGAAAGGCTTTCGTTTGATGTGGCATAAATATTATACAAAGGAGAAAATCATGGAAAAAGATTACTTGAAATTAATGGAAATTAGCAGTCAAGCATCTACTATTAGCGGCATCACAAGAACTCTGACTAAAGATATTCAAGAGGGGGAACATGGTAATTACACTTTCGGATATGTTCCTGCGGCTAGCACTAAGACCAGAATCCACAACAAGATTGTTATGTTGCGCGGTGAACTTAACCGCTTAGACAAGATGATTCAGGGGGTATAAATTATGAGTTTTGCTTCTGCTGTGTTCTCCCTTATGAGAGGACACAAAGTTAAACGGCGTCATTGGACTGGATACTGGTATTTCGATAAGGAAAGAAACACCGTTATTATGCATATGCATGATGGCAGAGAACAAGATATTCGTGAAACGCAGGATATCCTCGACACTCTTTCTAATTGTGCCGCAGACGATTGGGAGGTTATTGTCTAATGGTAACTACTGCTATTATTACGTTACAGATGTTATTTATTATTTTAAAGGTTGTAGGAGTTCTTGTTTGGAGTTGGCCAGTAATCTTTACTCCTATTATTGTTTTGGCTGTACTTAGTGTTCTAAGTCTACTTCTAGCTGCCTTAATTGCCAAATTATTCGGTATTAATTTGAGTTGGAGTAAGAAAGACAAATGTTTTTATTACAGACACCACGAGGAGGAGAAATGAAACAGCAAGTTGATTTAGCAGAAGGGATTCCGAAACCGGAGTGGTACGGGGAACATTATGAAGGTGATGTTCAGCCTATCGAGCTTATGCAGGCTCAGTTCAACACCGAAGAGTTCACCGGTGGGCTTCTGTTTAATATCATCAAGTACGCGTCCCGGTTTGGTAAGAAAGATGAACCGATTAAGGATGCCAAGAAGATTCTCCGGTATGCAGAATGGCTCGTAGACCATTGCGAGGGGAAAAAAGTAGACCCTAGAAAGGACTAGATATATGATGTTGTATGCCCATGATATTGCACTTATTTTTGACATGGAGCCAAACAAGACTTTTGCTGTTCGCCGTTTCAACTGCGAAAACGATTTAATCGGCTTCTTCTACTTCGACATGGATAAGGGATTGCGTAATGCCACCAACGACGCCGTATCCAAAAACGTACTCTTGAATCTGTTGGATGGAGAATATTACATCGACAAATGCACCGTGCAGGAAAAGAAGGAAGAGAAAGTTAAACCTAGTTCCAAAGAGAAGTTCAAACCTCATATCGGGGAACGGTATTGGTATATTCCTCTTCCTAGCCACACGGAAAAGAGTGCCATCTTTGGCAGTGTTAAAAGCTTTGAACAGAGCTTGAGTAGTAATTTCTTCCGTACGAGAGAGGAAGCTCGAAAAGGTAAGAAGGAAATCATTGCACAATACGAATCTTTCCAGAAAGAATGTGGAAAGTATATTCAGGACAAAAAGAGATTGGAGGCGTTCTTCGTTGACTAGTTTAGAAAAGAATCTTTTAGACCAAGTAACATTTATCGTAGATAAAGAAAACCGGATCGTAAAATGCCTCCCGAAATATGCGAAAGAAATGGGACTGCAAAGAGCTACGGAATGTATCGTAGCAAATATGGTTAATGACAAGATGGAAATTTATGCGGTATCAGAGAGTGGACTTCTTTTTACCCCGGCGTTTAAACAGTATCGGCTCAATAAGAATCAGTGCTTTGCTGTTGCGAAATGCTCACCGAATGATACCTTCGACGAGAAGGTTGGCAAGCGGGTAGCCTTCAATAAGCTGAAACTCCGATTGGTAAGGGTAGCGGCGAAAGTGTCAGCTAAAATTTCGTATAACGCATCCCAAGCTTGTATATGCTTCGATTTAGATACCATTGATGCTTTAGATAATTTAGCTGACACCATGTACAATAACAAAAAGAAGGAGTGATTCTAATGAATTCTTTCAATCCAATGGATGTTTCTAATTGTAAACTACCGGTTGTAAATAAAGGAATTACCCTTACAGAGATACCTAATCGTATCTCTGTATTTTTTGAAATCGGCAACTGTACCTGTCATTGTGATGGGTGTCACAGTCCAGAGCTTTGGGACACTAACTACACAATACCGAATATGACGGTTCAGGAAATCGTTGATTATGTCGATGAACAGTACAAGCTCGGAGCAAATGCCGTAGTTCTCATGGGCGGGATGAATAATAAAGATGTTTCAAAGGATGTATTTACTATTTTATTACTTGAACTGTCTACTAGACAAGTTGGTATTTACGTTGGTTCAGATGATTTAAAGTGGTTGCCATTGCTTCCGGTTAGATGGATAAAAGCTGGTGGGTATGAGAAAGACAAAGGAGGGCTTGATTCTCCGACAACGAACCAGCGGTTCTATGAATATGATCCCACTAATCGGGTGTGGGAGGATAAAACCAAAGAATATTTCCAGAGGAGTGATAATAATGAAGAAGAAAATCTGTAAGTTCTATATTGACAACTGTTTCCATTGCAATCGAATCAGCGGCACATTCGCAAAGCTGGCTGAAAAGTATAAAAACGAGATTGATTTTGAGAATAAAAGGGTAGAATCCTCCCTAATGGAGAAAAAATACAATCTGCACATTTACCCGACAGTTGTTGTCTATGATGGCGATAAAGAGATTGACCGGATTGAGGGGGTTATTCCACCGGAAGTATTAAAAGATTTTGTTGAGGAGGCTCTTTGATGACAAATAAAAAATCGTTCTTTAACTATCTTACACCGGAACAGATTCAGAAAAAGGTAGATTTCATTAATTTTTATATCGGGGCCACCAATAACGCATCGGCTTCCTTGGTAGACCCTAACTCCAATGTCTCTGAAAAGAATATGGGTACACTCAAGGAAGAGATGTATAAATTCGAGAACATCCAAGTCAGCCGCAAAATCATCAAAGACAAAATCACGGAAATGTTTGGAGATGATTTAGCCGACCAGTACGAGGAAGATATTGAAAGCCATCTTCTGTATTGCCATGATGAAACATTGGCCGCTTTTCTCCCTTATTGCGCTTCTGTCACGATGTATCCATTTTTGTTGAATGGGACGAAATGTTTGGGTGGTACAAGTAAAGCACCGAAGAATCTCCAATCTTTCTGCGGCTCGTTTGTTAATCTGGTGTACCAGCTGGCTACGAACTGGGCTGGAGCAACGGCGACCGTAGAATTCCTTATGTATTTTGACTATTTTGCCCGGAAACAGTATGGGGACAACTACCTTTCTGTAGCTAGAGACCGCATTGCCCAAGAGTTGCAAGGTGTTGTCTACGCTCTTAACCAACCAGCGGCGGCACGTGGTAAGTAATATTGCCACTACACATCTAATCGTTTATCAGCGAAGTCGTTGATTATTCAACGGCTGTCGGGGAAAGCTAAAGCCATTCAGGTATGCTAATCCCGAGCCAAGCTAAACTGAAAGCAGTTTAGAAGGTGTATCGACTATCCCCTGTTGTGGGGGAGTAGGGGAGCTATTGATACGTTCCTCGAAATGGTGTGCTAACATTTGTTAGTAAGAGATAGTCAGAGCCTACGTGAAAGCGTGGGGTACTCGAATCAATCGGTGTTTTGGAATATCTCTGTGTTCGATAAATATTACTTCGATAGTATCTTCGGTGGTTTCCGTTTCCCCGATGGCACTCAGCCAGATTACGATAGTTTGAGCCGGTTACAGAAATTCTTTATGGAATGGTTCCGAAAAGAGCGAAAGAAAGAACTCCTCACTTATCCGGTACTTACTGCCGCTGTATTACTGGACGAGGACAAGAAACCGAAAGATGGGGATTTCGCGTGGTTCCTTGCCGAGGAAATGTCTAAAGGATTGTCCTTCTTCATCTATGAATCTCAGAGTGCAGACTCTCTTGCGTCGTGCTGTTTTGACGCTAATCAACGAGTATTAGTACGTAACGAAGATGGCGTTAAACTTATCCGAATTGGTGATTTTAAACCAATGAGCAATTTAACTATATTCTTCGATGGGAGTTGGGTAAAAGGTAGTTTTGTGAAAGCAACTCCTACCGATAAAATGTATCGAATTGTAACGTCCAATAAAAAAGAAGTTTTTTGCACATCTAATCACATTTTCCCAACGATGGATGGAGATAAAAGGGCAGATGAAATTACTACTGACGACTGGCTTATGTTCAACGATAGAGCTTATAAAGAAGGCAGTGGGGAGTATAAAGATGGATTCCTTATTGGAATGTATTTGGGAGACGGTTCTATTTACGAACGGGAAAAATGTAATTCTGTCGAAGTTACCCTCTCACTGAATGAGGATAAGGTTAAGAAATGTATTGAATACCTACCCGGTTGGCATTTATACAGCTCTAAAAATAACGTTATATTTGCCAAGACAACTGACAAGAACATTGCTGAATTTATTAAATACTGGGTTAAGGGAAGTAGATGCAACACCAAAGAGCTTAATATGGATGTTTGTAATAAAAGCTTAGATTTTCGTCGGGGTATTCTTGATGGATTTTACGCAACCGACGGAGGAAATAGCAACAGAATTTATACAACATCTAAAAAACTAGCAGAACAAATGGAAGCTATGCTTACCACAATGGGTATCCAGACTATCTTGGATGTAAGCGATAGGACTAACGAAAAGGTTGTCGTTCGCGGGGAAGAGTTTACTCGCAATTTCCCTTTGTATTGCATCCGTTGGTATGAACCTAAAAATAAACGCTCTATGGGTGATGTATATAAAATAACAATTAACGGAACTTTCTTTAAAGTATCCGAGGTTCAGGAAATAACGAACTACGATGAACCTGTATATTGCTTTAATATGGCAGATGGCAAGGAACCATATTTCACATTGGCTAATGGTATTCAGACGCATAACTGTCGACTCCGCAACGAACTGGCCGACAACACATTTTCCTATACGTTAGGCGCTGGTGGTGTATCTACTGGTTCTTTCCGAGTTATTACCATCAACATGAACCGATATGTTCAGCAGTATGAAAGTAAGTTGCCATTTGGTGATTTGATTAGTCGTATCCATAAATACCTCGCCGCTCATCGAGCTGTAATCAAACATTACATCGAGCTGGGTATGTTACCGGCTTATACGGCGCAGTTCATTAACTTTGATACACAGTTCGGGACTATTGGTATCAACGGTATGTTGGAAGCTATGGAATATAAAGGCTTCTCCCCGACAGTAGATAAAGAAACATATCAGCAAGCAGTATCCAAATACCTTAAAGCGATTTACGACCTCAATAAGGCGGACATGGTTGTATATGGGTTCCGGTTTAACACCGAGTTCGTGCCTAAAATGCGTGGGCACATAGCGGCATAATACATAAACCGCTATAAGAAAACTCCTTTTAATTGACTTGAAGTCCCAGAAGTGGGTAACAAGGCGCAAGCGTAATGGTAGCGTGAACGACTAAATAAAGGAGGGCCACTTCGGTGGTTGTGCGATAGTCTGAACCGACGATATAACAAAATGAAACGTCGGAGTCGTGGTCAAGTGTAAAGACACTTTTGGAAGAACCACGACCGCCTATAAACCTTACCCTCCGGGAAGGAGGGCTTATGAAAAAATGTTGTTTTTGTGGTGTTACTGAAGAAAATGCAAGAGTAGAAAAGTATCATGGAAAATACTTTTGTCACAAACACTACATACAATACATGAGGCATGGTAAATGCTTCGATAGAACTATGGTCCTATGTCAAGATTTCGGACAAATTAAATTGAGGTTTTTCGTTTCTTAGATTCCCAGACGCATATTATGTTTCTGGAAATCAGCATACAGCTTTTCATAGTCATCCGGTGACATGTAGTTGCAATGGCTATGAATGCGTACGGTGTTGTAAAAGGTATTGATGTATTCAAACACCAACAAGTACGCTTGCTGATAATTTTGAATCTTGAAGCGATTGAGCCATTCCCGTTTAATCAGGGAGTGGAAGGATTCGATGCAGGCATTGTCCCATGGATAGCCTTTCTTCGAATAGCTGCGGCGCATTTGGGATGTCTCCCGAATATATGCCTGCGAAACATACTGGCAGCCACGGTCCGAATGGATAACCAACAGCTGTCCGGGTTTCCGGCATTGTTTGGCTTCCTGCAGCATCTTGACGATGCCGGCGACGTCCAGATTACGGGCCAGATTCCAGGCGATGATTTTCCTGGAGAACAAATCCATAATGCTTTCCAAATAGACGAAACCTTCAGCTGTCCAGATATAGGTGATGTCGCTGCACCATACTTGATCCGGTTCTTCAGGATTGAAGCATTCCTGAAGGATATTCACCAGCGCCACGTCAAAGTCACTGTTACGGGTCGTTACGGTGTAATGCTTTACCCAGCAGGCCTGAATGCCCATTTGCCGCATGTATACGCCAACTGTGCGTTCAGAGATACTGTCCCCGTTCTGCTGCATAACTTGGGCAATCTTCGGGGCTCCGTAAATCTGCTTGGAATCGTCGTAGATAGTTTGAATCTTTTTCTTCATCTCCTTGCGGTGCTGGGCCTGTTTCGATGGTTTGCGCGCCGCCCAGTCATAATATCCTGAAGAAGAAACGTCGAGTTCAGAAAGCACTCCGGACACCGAAAAACGACGTTCTGCCTGATGGGCATTTTCGGCTTCTTCCTGGACACTGCGATAGATGGCAATGGTCATTTGTCCAGAATGCTGATAGCTTTTTTTAGGACATTCAACGCATCCTTCGCATCCCGCAGTTCACGCTGCAGACGGGCGATTTCCTTAGCTTCATCCGAAGCATAGTTGCCGGAACCACGATAAGGCATTTCGCCATTGTCCTTCAGCTGCTTTTGCCAACGGGACAAGGTTTGTGGAGCAATACCTAGATTCGTAGCACAGCCAACCAAGCCGAGTTCCCGATGTTCATGATAATATTTAACTGCGTTGATTTTGAATTCTTTGTTGAATTTTGCCATACTGAGGCCTCCTTAGTTAATCCTATTGTACCACCATTAGGAACCTCAGTTTGACTTGTCCTATTTATATGCTAACACCATGGTCTAAGCCAATCCCAAAAGCTCCCCAAGCATTAACTGTTAATACCGAGTTCCAAGGGTTGCTTATTTCTTACAGCCCTATTCCCGAAGACTGTATCGGTATCTGTATCTCTATTAACGGGGAAAAACATTTTACCTCCGATGATTCTTTCCATTACTACTGTGTCATGGGGGATTTTACGGTCAAGGCTGCTTATTATGATTGCTTTGGGGAGGGAACGTGGACTAAAGAACAAACTGTCAGTCTTGTGACTCTGGTGGACCCGGCTTGGTTAAAGAGGGAAAGTATTACGCTAGAAAAAGTTGACAAGAGCATACAAACAGCCGTAAAAGATGCTCAGGATAGTGTAACAGGAATCGCGGAGCTTAAAACGACTACAGATTCCATCTCATCTACTGTTTCCTCGAATAAAGCTGCTCAGGACGCCCAAAACAAGAAGTTTGTTTCTCAGATTTCCCAGACAAGCTCCCAAGTTTCCTCCGTTGTTACAGATTTGTCTAACGCTAAAACAGATTTAAGCAATACCAAGGCACAGGTGAACAGTAATTATACAGCCATCCTCCAGAATCAAAACGATATTGCTCTAAGGGTAAAGACTGGAGAGCTTATCCAGCAAATAAACCTATCGAAAGAGGGGGTTGCGATAAATGGTAGCAAGGTTCATATTACTGGAGAGACTGTGTTTGATAACGGTGTAATCGTATCTTCGTACCTTGGTGACAAGCAGATAGTTGGGACCAAGATTGCTGACGGAGCTATTACGACCGGAAAATTGTCGGCAAATAGTGTCACAGCAGGAAAGTTGGCTTCTAACTCAGTGACGACTGACAAGATTGCGGCGGGAGCTATTAAATCAGATAAACTCGACACAGGAGCGGTTACAGCGGACAAAATCAAGGCTGGGGCTATTACTGCTGATAAACTCACTTCCGGTGCCGTAACCGCTGATAAGCTAGCCGCCAATACGATTAATCTGGCAGGAGCTTTAAAGATTGTTGGCGGTAACGTTACACTGGACGAAGACGGTATGACAGTCAAAGAAACAAATGGGAGTTCCGTTCTGTTTGGTGAAAATGGTATGTCATTTGTCGATAGCAATGGTCACACGTTTTCAGGTATTGGGAGATTTTGTACAGGAATCGTGAACGACGGCCAGACTGTTAAATTCGCTAACCCGTGGGACATCACTCCAACCGTCTTTTTATTCCCTATAAGACTACAAACTTCGGCTGTTGGGTACACCAATATCAATATGTATCAAGACGTAGAAGCCATTAATGTGTCGGCTAATGGGTTCACCGCAGTTTGTAAATCGGTTTTGAAAGCTGGTAGTGGCTCTAATATCCCAGTTTCATGGGAATGTCGTGGTAGTAATGAAAACCCAGGCGGCAATGGTAAAAATGAAAGTTATAAATATAACATTAACGTCCCAACGTCTGCCACCCATATTTGGATTTCCATAGAAATCTCTGCCTTTTATCAAAGCTATGTTCGGGTAGGCAAAAATGACTATCACGCGTTTGTCGCTTGGGACGAAGGGTCTGTTTCTGTTTCGACAAACACTGGTGTAAGTGAAGCCCGTAACAATTGTGTTAATGGATATGATGGGCAAAGTGCAGGGGAAGATACTTATAGTCACTATAAAAGAGATACCAAGAGTTTTACGTTTGACATGGACCTCTCACATGTTTCAACTGTAACGGTTACATTTTCGTTTAGCGGGGCATGTGATTCTCGGTCGTATGGAAAAATACTATCATACCGTACTAACCTAAATTCTGATGTCACGGTTTGTAGAGGGACAGCTGGCTTTATTGCTATTGACCCGAATACAGTTCCTTACACTATTTCATAGGAGGAGATTATGGAATATAAAAAGTATGTTCAAAAGCCATTTGAAGTAGAAGCATATCAAAATGATTCTGGCGACTATGTGTTTCGCTATAAAACGAACGGCGAATATATAGAAAGTACAATGCCTAAAGAATCTTTTGAATCTATATACGAATTAAAGGAGGAATAGATGGCTAAAATAAAACAAACTACCCCCACCCACGACTTTGTAGTCCCTCAGGGTGAGGATTTTATTTTCCAGCTCAAACTATATACCGGGGACAACACAGGCAAACAACCTCTCAACATAACAGGATATCAATTCCGGTGTGAGGTGAGAGAGGAAGCTGGCGATGATTCCCCCGCCATGACAGCCGATTGCCATATCGTGAATAATGTAAGCGGTATCGTGGAAATCCATTTTAAGGCGGATGATAGTGACACCCTGGAATTAGATGGCACTTATTACGGGGAATTATCCCAGTATACATACGACGTATTTGAAGTAGATTCAGATGGACTCGAAAAAAGAATCCTTTGCGGATACTTATACGTTTCTCCGTCTGTATCAAATCGGTGAGGTGAGACAAATAGAAACAATCGAAGTTATTCTCCCTAAAGAGAAGGAGTTAGTTGAACTGAGTACCGGTTTAAAAGGAGAAACCGGGGTTAGTATTACAGACTTTGTTCTAAACGAAGATGGGACGACGATAACCACTTTTGATAACGGAGAAAAGAGGGAAGCCAAACTAACCAGCTTTGTTAAGGTAAAAGAGGAAGCTGATAAAGCTCAGAAGAGTGCAGAGGCAGCTTACACGTCTATGGTGGCGGCGCAGGACTCCGAACGAAAAGCATCCGTCAGTGAGATTAACACCAAATCCTCTGAGCAAGCTTCTAAATTAAGTGAAACCAATGCCCGAAAAAGCGAAGAAAGTGCGGCATCATCTGCGGCAACAGCCACTGGGCAAGCCTCTAGTGCCAGAACTTCTGCGTCTAATGCTTCTGTGAGTGAGGCTAACTCAAAAGCCTCTGAGAAAGCGGCTTCAGTCTCCGCATCCAATGCAAAGGCAAGTGCCGATACCGCTTCCACTCAAGCATCAGCCTCGGCCTCTAGTGCGACTAGTGCAAAAAATTCAGCCACGTCTGCTAGTCAATCAGCTTCCAGTGCCTCTTCTAGTGCCTCCTCCGCAAGCAATAGTGCATCTTCGGCAGCTAGTAGCGCGGCTTCTGCTAGCGATTCAAAAGATAAAGCTTCTGAATATAAGACATCGGCAAGTGGTAGTGCCACAGCGGCGGCTTCTTCGGCATCTTCTGCTAGCACATCGGCCACAAATGCTAAAGCGGCCATGAACACTGCTAATACAGCGGCATCTTCTGCAAGCACATCGGCTACGAGTGCAAGTACTTCTGCTAGTAATGCCTCTAAGTCGGAGGTAGCCGCCAAGTCTGCTCAGGCTGAAGCAGAAAAAGCTAGAGACGAAGCAAATAGTGCTCTTGCGAAAATCTCTGGTGCCCTCAAATATATGGGGCAGGTAGATAACTATAACGACTTACCTTCCACTGGTAATTCTAAAGGGGATACTTGGAATGTAGTCAATGCCGACCTCTCGCACCATATCAAAGCCGGAGATAATGTGGCATGGAATGGGACAGAGTGGGATGACTTATCTGGGGTAGTAGATTTATCGGCTTATGCAGAAAAAACTGACTATCAGAAAGCAATCACTTCGGCCACAGCCAATGGAGCCACGATTACCTTTAATCACAAAGATGGTACAACTTCTACAGCTACGGTCAACAATGTGGCTTCTGCCACAGCGGCTACAAATGATGCCAAAGGACAGAAAATTGATACCACTTACGAAAAGATTTCCGATGCTTCTAACGTCCACGCATCTTTGCAGAATAGTATTAATACCAAGTTAGATAAAACGGGAACTGCTGTTTCTGCAACAAAGCTAAGTACAGCCAGAACAATTCAAATTAACCTTGCAAGCACAACAGCAACCGCTTTTGACGGAAGCGCTAATATTACTCCGGGAGTTACTGGAACATTATCAGTCAGTAATGGCGGTACCGGTTCAAATTCATTAGCTAATATTATAGTTGGTAGAGCGACATCTGATGATCATGGCAATAATATTGCTAACACATATCTAAAAAAGGCTTCTGCATTAGGAAAGAATAATTTAAATACAATTACAGCTGAAGGCATTTATTATCAGAACGGTAACGATGCTTCTAACGTAACGGATTCTAACTACCCATGTAATAGAGCAGGTTCTTTAATAGTAACTACTAATTATGCTGACGGTGATAGTGGATGCTCTCAAATTTATATTCCATATGATAATAATACTATATATATTAGACATCATATGGCAAGAAGTGGTATATGGTCTTCCTGGTCTAATTTAGCGACTACTGACAGTAATGTAAATAGTGCTAATAAATTAGCTACAGCTAGAACGATAAGCCTAACGGGCAACGCGACTGGTTCTGCTAGTTTTGACGGTAGTGGAGACATTAGTATTAGTACTACTGTTAATGAAAGTAAGCACGCGGCGGCGGCGGATATAGCAAAGACGTTGCAGTTAGTAGAAGGCGACAGATCAACGAGTCAGGCTACGTTTAACTGGATTGGAAAGGACGGACAGCCGGCGTGGCTATGGGGCGGTAACGGCATGAACAATATGTATGTCTACAACCCGTCAAATTTCTACGTCGCGAGAGCTAAAAGTGCGGATACGGCTACGAAAGCTAATCAGGATGCTTCCGGGAATGTTATCACAGATACCTATGCTAAAAAAACATATGTAGATGAACGTATTGCAGCTCTTGAGGATGCTGTCAACACCTTAAAGAAAGGAGCGACTACTACAAATGGCTAAATATTTGGCGTACCAGATTATCTTACACAAACCGATGTATAACAACATTATTGCAAGGTTCCCTAAGTACAAAGAAGGTATTGACAAGGTACTTGACGATATGGGGTAGGTGATATAACTGGCTAAACAAGTAGGAAAATCAAAAAGGGTCAAAGAGTTTGATGTTGGCTCTCTGGTCGGAGGGATGGATGTAGCCACTGACCCCTGGCTCCTTCATTCAAAAGAAAACCGGGCCCAAGTTATTGAGAATATGGAATTCGATGCAGAGGGGGAACGCCTCATATCTCGTCGAGGATTAGGCTCTCCACTCTATACATTCCCGGCTGATATTTTTTATATCTGGTACGACTACGGATTGAATAACTATATCGTTTTCCTAAAAAATAAAAATGTGTATACTTACGAGTTCGGTAAGACCCCGACGTTCATAGGAACCATTAACGGAGATGTTACCCATAAACCACAACTAGCTAGGTTTACAAACGCAAACGGGACAAAATTACTTATTTCGAGTGGCTCAAAATTGCAATACTACGAATATAGCGGTACGAGTATAAATACCAATGAACAGATGCCAGAATGTGACGAAGTTATGGAACGGTTTAGTCGTGTTCTTGTTACTCACTCTAGCACGAATAATATAAAATATTCCGGAGTCCTTGACCCAATGAACTGGACAGAAAACAGTAACGACGCATCCGCAATGAAAGATTTGGATGTAGGCGACGTTTCAGCTGTAGTTGGAATTTACCCCTTGGCCTCTGAGCTGATCGTCTTCAAGGCTAATGGTCGTATATATAAAATAGCTAATGAACCGGAAGATTGGAATGTCACTTTGGTTGGAACGGATAGTGATTTTATCGCCCGGGACGCTATGACTAACCTTGGGGAAGATGTTGTTTATTTCTCTCGGCAAGGGCTTAGGTCACTCCAGACCACAGAAACATATGGCAACTTCAAATCGCAGGAAATCGGGGAAGCCATGAATCCAGAAATGAAAAAGGATACAGGGGCCCCATGGCTTTTCAAGAGTCAGAGAACGCATCAGCTGTTTGTCAATCCAAACAATGGCCCGGTAATCTATGTATATCATTACCAACTTGGAGCTTTTACAAAGTGGATTTTCCCCAAACCTATCCAGACAATCGCCGAGGGGACAGAAAAGACCTTAGTCGGATGTGGGAAAGAGCTTTTTGAATTATCATCATCGAATCATACAGACGTAGTGGCAGGAACAGAGACTAAAATTCACCAGAGAATCGTTTCCGCTATCCTCGGTGATTTAAATGTCATGACATTATACCGCTCCCATCTCATTATAGATAGTGAAGATGCAGGCACAGCCAAACTCACGGTTAATGACGTGTCTTGGGATTGGAACTGGACAAAAGAAAAACAGAGAGAAGAGTTTAAGACGCAAATAAGAGCCGATAAGATGACTTTTACCTTCGAGACAGATGATATTATTGTATGGCATTTATGGGCCGCTGTTATCGTCCAGCAATACGTAACAATGACATCGGAGGGAACATCCTCCGGGAGAGGAAGTAGCTGGAGTAAAGGTAGTAGTTGGGGCCAAGGTACATTCGATGGTTCGGTCAGTGATTCAGATGGGAGTCCTTATGGTTAATACGAAAGATGTATTGTTCTACATAGAAAAATATGATAAGAAGTTGAAATCTCACTTCTTTGAAGATTGGGATTTAAAGAGGTTCCCGTTCGTGCTATTAATGCCGGACGGGAGCTTTTCTACATACGGTGTTAAGCCAGACGCTATAGAGATTGGGCCAACCAGTGGACATCTCAGAACAATGCTGACCATCTACGAGGGAATGGCAAGGCACATTGGTATAGCCAAGCTTAGGACATTCACGACGAGAAATCCTATAGCTTACGCTAAACTTAGTGGTGCCACTCTGGTGGATTCGATTGAAGAATATGGCCAGCCCACGGAATATATTTTTGAAAAGGAGGTTTTAAATGGGGAAAAGTAAGACTGAGTACCACGAAAGACCGTTGTCACCGGAAGAAAGACAACTTTATGCACAGCAGGTCCAGTATATGCAAACCATCCAACCCGGGATTGACGCCTTAATTGCTAAAGGGATGTCTAACATTAAGAAAACATACGATCCAGACTGGGGAAAGGTGTTTGATACATATTCTAGCAATATTCAGGACATTCTTGACCGACAGGCCAACCTTCTCGATGGAAATTTACCTTCCCAATGGCAGACGGCCAGACAGAATTACTATAACCGGTTATATGAAAATACCATGGGACAGGGCCTTCAGCAGATGGCTAAGAATGGGGTTGTTGGTAGTTCTCGAATGAATACGGCGACAAACGATTGGCAGAAGAACCTGTCAGCTCAGATGAGTAAAGATTACACAAATGACGTGAACCTCTATAATAATCTTCTCAATACCCGTGAAAGCTGGTTGCAGAACGGATTCAATACACAAGCACAAGCAGCCGAACAGAGCCGCAGACAGGCTACGGACTACTTCAATGCTGCTAGAGGTACTCAGCAATCGAATACAGCGGCCCTTTCGGCTATCGGTAATAACGAAAACGGCCGTGGCTATCTCACACAGTCAGGCGGTGGCTTCGGTAACTTATTGGGCGGCTTAGTTGATATGGGTAGCAGTTTCTTCGGTAGACGATAGGAGGCAAGTAGATGTTATATATCCCAAATGATAAAACGTCTGACCCTCGGTACAACCTTGGGCAGATTGCCGGTCTTGCTTTAGGTAAAGCTTATGAAGCTAGAACATCTCGTGAGGCTGGGAAACAGGTTCAGAATCAGAGAGCCAAAGAGGCTTATGATATCCAGAATCAGCAGAATCAAGCTCTTCAAGGAGCTTACAACGCATATATTCAAGCCAAACAGAAAGAACAGGATGAAGGCCAGTTAGCGGCAAAAAATTATAATGATAACCCAACCCCTGAAAACTTCCAGAAGTTAGTCGACTTCGTTCATAAAGTTCATCCCGGAGCTGAAATCAATAATACGGCTATGACGGATGCACTTAATTATTCAAAGAGTGGCCAATCGGCCTCCTTGCAACCATACCGTCAGGCGGCAATGAGTGCGGCACAGGTTATCAATCCTTATGTAGATTTCTCTTCCTCTGATTGGGGGACGGATACCTATAACATGGGGTTGAACCGAGCCAACTATACAAAGAACTTTGAGGAATCGAATAAAGGTAAGACCATTAATGGGAAGGGCGATAAGAAGTACCGGGAGTTCGTAGATTATAATAGTACCAACCCGTATAATGCAGGAATCCAAGGCCCCTTACAGCCGAACCTTCCTCAAGCACAGCCTTTGAACTTGAAACTAAATACACCGAGCCCGACCCCTATGACTTTACAGGATGCACAGCCTCTTGGTAATTATTTTAACTTTGGTGGATTACAAAAGTATGTCAATCAATAGGAGGAATGAATGGCAGGATATGCAAGTTACATCGTAGATGCAGCCAATCAATATGGGATAGACCCGAATATTGCTCTTGCTATCGCTGCTCGTGAAACTGGTGGCGACGACGTAAACGCAATCAATATGGCTGACGGTGGCGGTTTAATGCAGATTACCGACGGTTCAGCCGCAGACTATGGGGTTAATGACTTATACCCTGACTGGGCCACGGACCCCCAACAGAACGCCTTAGGTGGTATGCTCATTCTAAAGAAAAAAATTGATGAACAAGGTGGGGACGTATGGGCTGGGGTTAGAGCTTATAACGGAGCTGGCCCGATGGCTGACCAGTATTTGGCTCAGGTACAGCAGAACTATAACAATCTGGGTGGTTCAGGAAAGGGTACGTTTAACTTTCAAGCAAAAGATGCGCAGAATCGTCCTTTCTTAAATATCCTGACACACTTGCGAACGAGCGACCCAAACGAGCCTTTTGACTACAAAAGCATCTCTGAAATCATGGCTCAGTCTAATCCAGATGTGCGGAACGCTATTGATGCCCAAAAGCTGACAAGTCGGGATTATGTCAACGATACGAACTTTATGAGTCCAGACGTAGCCAAGCTGGTTAGGCCGACATCTCAGACTTTGATGCAGAACCGTATCGATGAAATCAAGGATAACATGGGTCAGCAGATGCTCCAGGATAATTTACGAAAGGGAATCAGTGCTATCAACCTAATTAATAAAAGTAACAACGTAGACAATAAAGGGATGTACTCTGGGTTAATGAAATCTATTGGCATTGATGTTCCCAGTAACGTCGACCAATACGCTAATAGCGGGGATATGCTCGATAGCATGATACAGGACGCAGAGAACGACCGGAAATATAATATGCAGGTACAGAAAGCGCAATTCGCACAACAGCAAAGAACAGCCCAGCAGGGGCTTTTACAGGATAAATTGAATCACATGAATAAAATGTATTCCATGATGGGAGGTGCATGAGAATCTCTTATGCAGATGGCTTCTTAGGCCAGACGATGAAGAATGGCACTAATGGATGTGCGGAAGCTGTCGGCCTTATGGGGGCCGGTAACAGCCAATTCCTTGCTAACGAGTATAATAATGGTCAATATTCAGTTCCCGGTATGGTGTCCGACGCCCAGCAGGCCGGAATCCCGGTCATCCCTTACCAAGCAGGAGCAGCTAACCCCAATGATGTAATCGTGTACGGGGACAATGACCACGTTGTTCTATCTGATGGTAATGGTGGTTATTACGGGAACTCTAGCTCACAGAACCAGATCGTACACGGTAGTGACGCTACGCAAATGGGAGGACTTCAACCGACGGCTATCATTAAAACCGGTGGCCAAGGTGGCAGTTTCAATTTCCAAGCCAAGGATGCGAACGGGAACCCATTCATTAATTTAGCCGCGAAAATCAGGACAAGTAATCCGAACGAACCATTCGACCAACAGAGCCTTATGGACATATTGTCTCAACCGACTCGTTCATATGCCCATGAAAAACGAATCCATTACCTGACCGACCGAGATTATCAGGGAGACCTTTTGTTCTTGAATCCAGATGTAGCCCGATGGATGAAAGACAGCGCTAAACAACTGAATGATAATCGTGACGCAGATTTAAAAGAACAAATCGACCAAGCAAACCAGCAGACTAGGTTGAAGCAGGCTATGCAGTTAGCACAGCTTATTAACGGGAGCGGCAGTGTAGATAATCGACGTGGTTACGCGGCTATGGCCAAGATGTTTGGGATTAATTTGCCGACGAATGATGACCAATTCGTTAATAGCAGTGACCTCTTAAAGACACAGGTACAAATGAATAATGCTGAACGGAACTATAACTTCCAGCAACAGCAGGCTAAACAGGCACAGGATAACTGGCAGAAGGAATTCGACCTCAAGAAAGCAATCCAAGACCGACAGGCTCAAATCGAAGAACAGAGATTGGCTCTTGCCGCCGCTAGAAGTGCTGGTGGCGGAAGTAGATATGGAGGCGGAGGCAGTTCAGGTAAGGGACCTCATTACTCCATTGGGGATATTGCAAAGATTAAAGAAACTCTCAACGCTCCGTTCCAGCAAGTATACGATGCCGCCGCCGATGGTAGTATGTCTGGTGATGAAATTAGAGAAGCTCTCAAGAACGCTGAGTACGAAAATATCAATACCTTGTCTATGCTTGAACCTGACGGTGGCCCGGGCAGTGCATACGGGCAAGAAGTAGAAGATAACTATGTGAACAAATTGAAGGATAAATTCGGGGAAGACTTGAGTGACCAAGAACATACATGGACAAATAACCCGATTACAAGAACACTTCATGATATTTTCCCTAGTGTATTTTGATTGATTAGGAGGGGTTAGATGGCAGGAAGAACTACAGAAGATTATCTTCAGGCCTTATACGATAGAGCCGAAGCAAATGACCAATACCTCGATAGCGTCATTGCCCCGGATGATGGGGGGACGTATGATTCCTTCGGTGACGGTGGTTTTTTAGATTCGGCTATTAACGGTGCTCTCAACGGGTTAGGGTCTAGCCTCGGTTCTATCGGCACTTACATGAATCAGGAATTTGGGTTTGGACAAGGCCTTGAGGATTTTGGGGATGCCATTTCACAGGGCAGGCAGGCAAGACGGCAGTTCACCCGTAATGATCGCCTCTTTGACTTTATCACAGACCCGAATGGTCTTACATATACAGCTTTTAATCTTGTAGGTTCTTCCGCCCCTGACTTAGCTGTCACTGGCGCTGTTGGTGCCGCTACAGGTGGTATTGGAGGAGCGGCTGTAGGACTTGGTTTAAAAGCGGCCAAGGCCGCAAGATTGGCCAAGACCGCTTCTTCCTTAGAGAAAGCAATTGCCGTAGGTACAGACGCTAGTGAATTGAGTACGGGGGCAAGGATTGCCAGAGCCGCCTTCAATGCCGCTCCAGAAATAGCCGGTAACGTAGCTGGTGGCTATCTTGACGCCGCATCAGAAGCAGGTGATACATACAATCAGGCTATCCAGAACGGGGCTACTCAAGAAGAAGCTCGTAATGCTATGGATACTGACTTCATGGATAACATCGGTATGTCAATTGCCTCCAATGCTGTTGAAATGGGAATGTTCAAAGGGGCCGCAAATGCTCCGAAGAGACTCCTCAGCAGTGCGACAGAATCTACCGAACAGAAAGCTGGAGAGGGCTTGCTTGGTTCCTTATCCGATTTTGGGGGTAAGGTAGCAGACTTCGCAGACAAGAGGTATTCTACTAGGGTTCTTGCTCATAGCGTTCCCGGAATGGCAGTAGAGTCCTATACAGAAGGCCTACAGAATGAATTCCAAAACAGTTCCATTACTGGAGAAGATGTTAATTATAATCCTCTCGAAATGGGAGATGAATCTAAAGACCAAATGTTTATGGCTGGCATGGGTATGATTCCTACAGGTCTCCTTGGCGGGATTGGCCATCGCAGAGCAAGAAGAGTATCCCCGGCTGACGAGGTTAGTAATCCTGTTGAAGTGGTTAATAGTCCGGTCGAAGAAACGGTTAGAAATACTCCGAATACCATTCAAGAGGAATCTCCGATTAGAGAAGATGTTCCGGTTACAGAAAATATTCCAGTTGATGAAACTGAACTTACTCAACAGGATTTGGATGCTATCCCGATGAACTCACAAGAAACAACGGCCCCTCAGCAAGTTGACGCGTCCTTAGTACAGGCAGGACCTAAAGACTTTGCCCAACAGCTCATAGACAAAATGAACAACCCTACGGAGTATGACTTAGCTGAACAGGAAGCTTACGGGAAGAGTGACAACCAGTACCAAGCTAACCAAGCTATTGCCAACCTGATTGATACCGAAGATGGAAACGTCCTTGGATACAACCCGGTACACGGTACGTCTATGATGACAGGCCCGGAACGGGACGACCTCGTTAAGGCCATGATAGAATCGCCAAATCTACCAATCATCTCTGACAGTAAGAGCGCACAACCAGTAGCCGCTATCCTCCAGCAACGGAATAATGACCGTTACCGTCAAGCTACAGCCCAAAGTCTTATTCAGAAGAAAAATGAGTTAGGGCTTCCTATTTCCCAGCAGGAATTAGATAACGCTAATAGCATTTCTCCGAATACAGGATTTTTCCCGGCACAGCGCAAAGAAATCCATGTGCAGGAAGTAGCGAACCGAAAGGCAGATAGAGAACAACACACACAGAATATAGCTACTGCCGTAAGTGCTATCCAAGAGGATATTAAGCAGAACGGGGTTTATAGCGATTTCTATAAACCTAAGAGCGGAGATATTTCTGATGCTGGTAAAGCACGTCTCAATAAACTCGGAGTTACCCCTGATGACGCCGGTATCTCTAAAGTTTTAAGAACAAATTCGGCATCCGCAACACGTTCCTACGAATTACAGAAGAAAGAAAAACAGAAGGCTACAGAACAGGTTATCAAAGATGATTTCTTGAAGAATGGGGTTCACTCTAAGTACTACACATCCGATGGTAAATTCGATTCGCTCCCCAATGAGGTAAAACAGGAAATCACTAAAGGAGCTGGTGGGGAAGTCACTCATGCAATCCGCAACCAGATTCAAACCTTATCTGGGAAAGCTCGTGCTGAAGATAGGGTCAAGACGCAGACTATCGCCAATAAAAAGAACCATATGGATACGGTTCAACGTATCAATTCCAGCCGTGAAAATAGAGGAGTTACGCTTGACGCTAAGAAAATGGAAGGTTTGTCTGCCAAGGAACAGCGCCGTCAAATCGAGATGGCTAATGCCCAGATTGCCAAGCGGAATAGGATTGCTGAAGTAGATGCTGTCCGAGGCTTTGAAAAACAGCGTATCGATAAATCCCATGAAGTAACTATTGAATCTCCATTTGCTCAAAAATTATCTCAATATGCAAATAAAGGCAGAGATAAAGAAGCTATTACCGAACTCCACAACTTCACAGAAAACTTCTTTAATTATAAAAAGGGCCTCAGTATGAGCCGCCTCCTGTCTAAGTTCCCTAAGAAATACCGCGAATCCGTCAAGGAAGCTGTTACTTCATACGTAAATGCCCGCACTCAAGATAAATACAATCCTCAAGACCACATCCAGAACATCGAGCAGAAGGTAGCTGAAGTAGATAGACAGGCAAAGCAGGTATCCGACGAAAAGAATAGAGAACGGGCACGGAGAAGTTATGAAAATAAAAAGGAAATCCAGAAGGCAGAACCTAAACCGGTACAGGGCAGTGCTCAGGATTTATTGAATATCATGTCAAAAGTCCAAGATGACGAAAGCAAATCAAAGCCAGAAGCAAAACCTGTCAAGGAACTCTCCGGAGCTACAAAAGCCAAAAAGACAAGGGCTGCGCTCAATGAGGCGAAACCAAAAGGGAAAGAAGAAGAAATAAAAACTGTTCGTTCCGCTGGGAAGGCTCTTGCTAAGGAAATTCGTGGTAAGCACCTGGCTAAAAACGACCCTATCCACTATTTCCTCCATCACGAAGAACTTGAAAAGAAATACGGGGAACGTGCCGCCACTCTTAGTGGTAAAAATGCTTCGTTTGTCACTGTTGAGGATGGCAAAAACGTTAGGAAACCATATAGAGGGGAATACTTCCAAACAGGAAATCATAGAGAACCACTTGTCCCTTCCATTGTTAACTGGGTTAATGATGGACCTGTCAAAGTAGCAAGAGCCGTAAATTTCCCCGGAGATAAAGCTCTCCAAAATCTTGTGGAATCAGGGCAATACACACAAGAAGAAGTAAGTAAGGCTAAGACCGAATATGAAAAATACAAGAAACAAGCAGATGACGAAAAAGCAGAGGCTCAAGCTGAAACAAAAGAGAGGAAAGCTAGAGAAAGTGAAAATAACGCAGGTACATATTTAGCAAACACAAAAGAAAAAAGAATAACCTCTTCAGAACCTTTATCTTATAAGTACGAAGACGGAATGATAACTTCTTCTACCTCCGATATGGACGTTAAAATCCCTAACGGTGAAATTGAAGCATTCGGTGGAGATAAAGTGAAGTTAAAAGATGCCGATAAGCAGGATATTGCAGATTATCTCTCAGACTATTATAATATAGATACAGAACCGGATAACATCAAGGTTACGAAGGAAAATGAAGTCCATGTCACAGATGCTTTCCGCTATTTCTTCCCGGACGATGTATCTAAAGATATTTTCAATCGCCTCGGCGAAGAAGACCAGAAGAAATTCCTTGCAGACGGATACGAAGTGAAAGGAGAAGATAAAAATGTACAGACCGACGAAACTACCTCCGATGCCAGAGGGAGTAACGGACCCGAGCATTTGGAGGGGGATGTGGTGCAACGGAATTCTTACCCTCCCAGAAGGAATGACGCAGGAAGAAGTGGACAAGAAACTCTGGGAAGGAGACAAAGAGTTTCTGGACAAGTACAGCAAGCCAGTAGGGGGCTTGGACCCGAATATCGATTAACCAAACTCGGTAACAAACTAAAGAAAGCCATCCATTTGGCAACTCCAGAAGGAGTAAGTATCGACGCACCCACTTTAAACAAATTAATAAATGACTCATTTGGAGATTTATCACCACGGTTGCAATCGAAAATTGCGGAAGCTCTTGACGATATGGCAACCGTGTTTATTTATGATGGGGAAAAAGAAAAGACCGGAGCTCTCGGTAGAACCTATTCTGAATATAACGTAATCAGAATTTTCAAAGATGCATTATCCGGGGATAAAAGTACACCTACCGTACTCCATGAAACTATTCACTCTCTCCACGCCGCTATTGAACGTGGATTAGGGGATAAAGAATACGGGATTAATTACATCACGTCTAATAATTTCGTTGATAAAGAAAAAGACCAGTTAGAGGATTATAGGATTGAATATACAAACAGATTGATTGAGCAACTCCGCGAAGGAGAAGGTTTTACCAATAGCTGGAGAATCTTAGTATACGACCATACCATAAGGAACCCCAAAATAGTTGATTATGTATGCGATAAAATATCTAAGAGTAAAACTTTACAAGAATCATTAAAAAAGAATAAGGAATTATACGACGAACTTTTTGTAGCTAAAACTTTATCTCAACTTCAATTAGCATCAAAATATCCTCAATACAAATCCCAGTTAAAAGGTGTGGAAGACAGAATCATTGATATGGCAAACAAAGCGGTCGACGGAGCTGGGACATTGAGCTCTGCTAGAGCCTCTATATTGGAAAAGGCGAAGGTTCTGAAACCATTCTCAAACGGTACTTTCACAGATAAGGCTGTTAAAGCTTTTCTGAACTTTGTAGAAAATAGAAATACCCCATCCGCTGATGCTATGTCTATTAAGGAGCGTATAGATAAACAACTACACAAGGTCGGTATTCCCACTCACGAAGAAACAGCTCAAAGAGCAGCCCTGTATGCCGCTGGTGTCCTTCCGGGTAAAGAACGTATGAGTATCCTTCAGCGCCAATTTGAAGACCCCCTTCATATCTTCAAAAAATACTTCCCTGATGGTATGCCTATCTACCGGTTAGCAGATGGAGCCCGCCGCAAGATGGAAAAGTTCGTTGGAGATTACTCCCAGAAATTCTTGGACGTATTCAAAGGCCTCGATAAAGATGAACGGAAGGTATTCGACTCCCTCGTTTTGAAAGCCAATGAAATGCACCGAGACCCTATGCAGGTCATTAACCTTGACGATGGGATTCACCTCGCAGTCCGTCATGACGCCTTTATTGAACATTACGATAGCGCTCCTGAAGCTATTAAAAAGATTCAGGAAATCCGTAACTCTGGTAAATATCGTCTGTCCAAGATGATTCAGGAGTCGGAAGAAAACGAAAACGCTGGATTCGGCAAAGGCTTCACAGTATTTGCTCTCCCTAAAGGCAGTGCCGCTTTCAAGTCTGAAGATGCCGCCCAGAAGTACGCAAAAGCTCACGAAAAAGAAGCTTATATCTCAATGATTCGGTCTCTCTCGGACAAACCGATGAAGTCATCTCAGGTAGATAACGTCATGAGTTCCTTTATGAAATACCGAGACATGATGGATAAGGTCTACGAAACATCTGCGCAGGCCGCAAAAGAGTCCGGGGCTAACTATAAACTCCCAAAGAAACTCAACGGCTATTTCCCGCAAATCCACCTTCCCTACGTCGTTTGGGTAAAAGATAAGGACACCAAGACCTTTGTCCGCACCGCCAGCTTCTATAACGCCTCCGAAGCATCCAAGAGGGCAAAGGAACTGAACCAAGCCGGACAAGAAGCTTACTGGGCAGAAATTAATCCTATCAACGCCATGGCTCACGGAGATAGATTAGCTAAAGTTGATCGAATGACAGAAGACCAGCTTAAACAACTGAATGACGAAGGGTTAATCTCCGTCAGCGAATCTAATAATGACACAGGCAATTATAATGAAGCTCTCAAACGGGTGTTTAATCCCTTGTTCAAGGAACATCATACGGTTGCCATTAAAGATGTTATGTCCCATATCGAAAAAGTGAACCGATACAGGAGCAATACAGGCAGTGCCGTTCATGACAACTACGTTAAGAAGCTCCAGTCCCAGATTCGGGTAACGGGATTGTATAAAAAGCTTCAAAAGATGAAGAAGGATGCTATCATTTCCCAAGATGAACTGAATAATATCATTAATAGCGCCAACATGAAACAACAGTTCAATCCGTTCTTCCAGAAGCGTTCCGGAGCCAGCGGCTACAGCCAGAACGTAGCGGACTCTGTATATCGTTACCTTATCACGTCCGGGAACTTTATCAGTAAAGCAAAGTTCTACGCAGAAGCCACGGCCTATTACACGAGTAAATATCATAAAGACATTCGGGAAGAGGCTACAACGAACGAACAGAAATTCTTAAAGACGTATATCGAAGCTAACCACAGACCCACTTCCGTTACAGCCCTTGACCGGATGATTAATGACTATATGAACCTGCTCGCAGAAAAAGACCCGACGGGTATTGGTTCCCTGCTCCGTAGACGGTACGGACATAACCTCTATACAGGGCTTGCTAAAGACACACTGTCCTTACAAAATCTTTTGAAACTCGGCTTGTTCCGCCCGGCTTCGTTGGCTGTTCAGGCTTTTCAGGTACTTAACGCCAATGCAAAACTTGGTGGTAACAAATATATCGGTATGTCTAAATACTTCCGGACGGGACTCAAGGAAGCAACCGGATCGAAAAACGATGCTAAATGGAAAGAGCTTTATGACTATATCGGAATCAACGAAAGAAGCGTAGCTATCGATTCGGAAATCCTCGGTCGTCCTACCGGCGTCTTTGATAAGAAAATCCTGTTCGGCAAATCGGCAAAGGATTTGGCAGATAAGTCTATGTGGTTCTTTAATGTCGGCGATAAGTGGGCACGTAAAGCAACCGCAATCGGTGGTTATCTGAAAGCTATGGATGACTTTAAGGAACTCTCCCATGATGAAAAGAAAATGATGTTGGACGAAGCAATTACTTCATGGCAAACAAAGAAAGACCGAGCTAG
Source organism: Megasphaera elsdenii DSM 20460 (assembly GCF_003010495.1). NCBI lineage: Bacteria > Bacillati > Bacillota > Negativicutes > Veillonellales > Veillonellaceae > Megasphaera > Megasphaera elsdenii. Next base: position 2,013,581 of record NZ_CP027570.1, read on the forward strand.
ACAGAACCACTATCCTTTTAAAGACCCTAAGCCCACGATGGCAAGTGTACGGAAAGAATACGTGTTCAATAAAACGAAAGACTTGGTCACAGAAACGAACTTCAACTATTCGGTAACAGATTCTCCGTTAGCTATGACCGAAGCCGGGGTAACAGGCAAACTCCTCCTCCAATTCAAGAAATATCCACTGTTCACGTTGAACTTCATGCTCCACAATACAAAAGAAGAGAATATCCGGTTCCTCGTCCCCATGTTCATCATGGCTGGCGCCCTGGGTATGCCTTGTGCTAATCTAGTAGACGACATCTTCGATAAGACGACGGGCCACAGCCCCGTCATGGCTTTGAAGAAAGGTATGATTAACTGGGCCGGTGGTTCCTCTGCGAAGAAAGCCTTGGTCAACGTAGCTCTGTATGGTGCTCCGTCATTGGCCGGCATCAACCTTTCCGGTAATATTGGCCTTGGCGACGCTATCCAGTTCGACCTCGGGCCTACTGTATCGACCGTATCCAATATCGCACAGGGCAACGGAATCATTCGTTCTCTGGCCCCTAGATTGGGTGCTCTTGAAGAAGCTGTAACCGGCAAGAAAGAAAACAAATACGGACAAATCACAGCAAAATACACTCCCTACGACCAGCTCCTCAAGGTTTTCGGTTTCCGGACGATGGCAGAGACGAACTCTTCGGATGCTACTCGCGTCATGAAACTGGCTACTCAGAAATATAACGAATGTAAGTCCCAAGCTAAGAAGGAATATATCAAGAACCCGAACACAGATAATTACGAGGCATTAAAGATTTATGGTATGAGTGACGGTGATATTGCAAAGCTGCTGAAAACTAAAGATACAACAGCCATGGAAACTGCAATTAAGACGGTTCCAAAGAAGGCAAAGAGCCCGGAAGCGCAGGAAGTACGTAACCTGTCCAAGGCGGCTCAGGAGTTCGTAAAGTAAGGGGGATGAATGGAGAATTTCACAACAGTTGTAGAGGCACTTATTTTAATTTGTACGGCATTGGGTGGCTTCCGAGAGGCCATCCTCAAGCCGTATTTTTCACACCGGGACAAGGAACGGGAATGGAAAGAAAAATATGACCAAGTTATTGAAGAAAGGGAGAATGAAAGGGAAGAACGTCAAAAAGAACGAGCTAAGATGCTGGGGGATAAGTACGACCAGCTCGTACAGAGCATCTCTAATCTAAGCAACTTAGTAAACCGTCTTGGTGCGGAACAGCAACAGATGGCCCTTGACGAGGCCCGGTTCCACGAACGTTTCGAGTCTGTAGAACGGAGGTTGGATGATATTCAAAAAAGGGTTGACTCGTATAGTCAGTAGTACTTTCGTAGCGATGAAGTCCAATATGTCGTACATCTGTATGGCATTTGGGCTTCTTGCCGCTTTTACAGTTCTTTTATCTTGGTTATATGGTTATTGGTCTAACGGCCTGTGGGGGACACATTTTGAGATTAACTCATGCTGGCAAGGAATTTCTGCTTGTGGCATGGGGCTGGTCGGTCTGTTTAAGTGGTTAGTAGATTCCACAAAGAATAGCCCGTCCGGTGAATATCCAATTCCTCCCCGGCCAGTAGATAATTCTAAGAATAGGAGTGATGTTGAATCAAAGGTGTAGATATTTCTGAAAATCAGAGTTTTATTGATTGGGACGCATTGCAAGAGGCTGGTGTTGAGTTTGTCATTGTTCGTGCTGGCTACGGTCAGGGACATGAAGATTCCAAGTTTAAGGAATATGCCACGGAAGCTCTTAACCGAGGCTTCAAAGTCGGAGCATATTGGTTCAGTTATGCACTGGACGTAGACCAAGCTCGAAAGGAAGGGGAATACTGCCGTGACATTATCGGGAATTGGGGAGGCTTGCTTGAACTTCCTGTCTTCTTTGACCAAGAGTATAGTAGCTGGCGTGAAAATAATGGTTGGGATTCTGATTCTGCCACTGCTATGTGCGATGCTTTTGCTGATGCTCTCAATCTTAATACCGGTGTTTATGCTAACTATGATTGGTTTACTAATGTCTTGGATTATGATTACTTGAAAGGGAAATATTCTATCTGGCTGGCTCAGTACGACAACTCCCCGTCCCTTGAATGTGATATCTGGCAGTACAGCGACTCGGAACAGTATGGGGCAAATCAGTTAGATTCCAATATTTCTTATATGGAGGCATGATGTGGAATCCAATAAAAACCTTTTCCGTTGGGTTTTGCTTAGTATTGTTGCCGTTCTTTGTGTCATTCTCTTTTGCGTCTTCCACGACAGCCGAAGTGCCGCAGACTCAGACGGTGCAGATGTCACTCGAACAATACAACAGGTTAAAGACGAAAGTAGCACAGCTCGAACTGAACTTGACAACACTCGAACAGAACTCCGAAACGGACAAGCAAGAGCTGACGACGCTAAAAAAACAACTGGAAGACTGCAAGACAGCAATGAGCAAAGCCGAGCAGTCATCGAAGACAGCCAGCGACTCCTTGGAGAAATTAGAGACGAATTTGCAGATATTGACAGAACAAACGGAATCACTGAAACACAAACTGGAAATCAAGAACCGGCAGAATAAGATAGCTTGGATTGTAGCGGGAACAGCTATCCTGTGCGCTGCTTCAAAATAGCCCTGAGTGGCCCAAAATTGGGCCACTAAATTCTCCATGACAAATCATACCTAGACTTCCTATTATATGTTAAAAAGGCCCTTGAGAGGGCCTCAAATGACAAAAAACAGCATTTTATGCTTATGGCCACCCTCGTTTGGGTGGCCTTATTTTTGTCTCAGTTGAAAATACTCACTTTATGTGTTAAAATACTCATATATAGTAATTTTGACATAGGGAAAGGAGTCGTATATATGTTTTCTAACCTACATACTCATACCGACTATAGCCTGCATGATGGATATGCTAAGATTCCCGATTTAGTGAGCAGAGCTAAAGAGCTTGGGTATCCAGCACTGGCCATCACAGACCATGGGACTGTAACGGGCTTGATTGATTTCTATGAAGAGTGTAAGAAACAGGGTATCAAACCTATCCTCGGTTGCGAATTCTATTATACCAATGAAATCACCGTAAAGGAAGCTCCGACATACCACCTCTTGATTCTGGCCAAAGATAATGATGGATATAAGAACATGATGAAGATGGATACCTATGCTCACGAACATTTTTATCGGAAGCCAAGAATCGGAATCGAAGCCCTCAAACAGTATCATGAGGGGCTCATCTGCACCACAGCCTGCATCGCCGGTCCACTAAGTGCTTCAGAACCAGAATCCTTGTACAATAATTTATTAGAGATATTTGGTGACGATCTGTATGTAGAAATCCAGCCTCATGATTTCCAAGAACAGATTGAATACAACGAGAAGTGGAAGGACTATTTCCCCAGCTCGAAAACTATCGTTACGTTAGACAGCCATTACATTGACAAGGAAGATATCCAAGCTCATAAGTTATGGCTCGGTCTTGGCGACGATTCCCAGTATTACGCCTCTGACGACTATTACCTTCGGAGTGAGGACGAAGTACTGGACTGGTTCAAAAAATATGGTATTGACGCAAAGAGTTACATTGATAATGTACAAGAAATCGTTGATAAATGTAATGTAGAAATTGAGTTTGGTGGACAGCATTACCCCGTATTCTGTGATGACCCAGCAACCTATGTAAAACAGAAATGCAATGAAGGATTCAAGGCTTTAGGGATAAGCAAGTACCCGAACAAAGATAAGTACATCAAGCAGGTACGGCATGAATTCAAAATCCTGAGTGACCTTGGATATCTCAATTATTTCTGCATCATTGATGATATGATTCGTCATTGTCGTGAAGTCGGTATTCCAACAGGCCTCGGTCGTGGTTCCGTAGTCGGTAGCCTGACAGCGTACCTCATGGGAATTACAAAGTTAGACCCCATTAAGTACAATCTCGTATTTGAAAGATTTGCAAACCCAGAACGTGTAACCCCAGCAGACATAGACACCGATGTGTCCACTCCGAGAAGAGGCGACGTTATCGAATATGTAAAAGAGAAATATGGGGAAGTATATCAGGTTCGTACCATCAGCTATGTTCAAGATAAATCGGCTGTACAAAGAGCCGCACAGGCGATAAACGGGAAACATTATCTGGATTTAATTAGCGAGTACAAAAAGACAGACTCGTACAAAAAGAAGGCGGAAGAAAATGAACGCCTTGCTGACCACGATGCCTTCATAGCGTGTAGAAATAAAGAACTTATTAAACCTGTTGAATATACCAAAATGAGTAAAAACATCAACATAGTTGAAGACATGCCGGAGAAGACTTCCCTACAAAAGAGATGGAAAGCTTTGGCTATGAAATTCCGTGGTCACATCATCTCCTATGGATGCCATGCGTCGGCGGTGTTGGTAAGTCCGGAAGATGTATGTAACTGGACAGCAATCGAAAAACAAGGTGACAACATGGTTGTCTGCCACGATTTCCACCAGCTGGAAGCTCAGGGGTTATTGAAACTCGATATCCTTGGCCTTGAAACTTTGGATATCATCGAACAGACCAAGCACCGTGCCGGTATTGACATTGACGTAGCTAAGATTCCAGTAGATGACAAGACAACCGCCGCTATGCTCCGCAAGGGTGATACAACTGGTTGCTTCCAGATTGAATCAAATGTTATGACAAATATCATCATCAGGATGAATGTTAAGAATGTAGAAGACATGTCAGCAGTTGTTGCGTTAGGAAGACCGGGTCCGTTAGACTCTGGAATGGCAGAAACTTTCCTCCGCCGCCGTAACCACCAAGAACCTACCGTGTATGATATTCCAGAACTCGAACCTATCCTTAGGGATACGGAAGGTGTCATTCTGTATCAGGAACAAATCATGCAGATTGCTCAGAAGATATGTGGATATTCCCTCGGTGAAGCAGATAATCTCCGTAGAATCATTGGCCGTAAGGTAGTAGATGAAATGAAACCGGCTGTAGATGATATGATTTCAAGAGGAGTAAAGAATGGATACACAGAAGCTCAAATGAAAAGATTGACCGATAATATCATCACCTTTGCCTCCTATGGCTTCAATAGAGGCCATTCTGCGGCTTACGGTATGACAGCATGGGTTACTGCCTATTTAAAGGCTCATTATCCAGCGGCGTTCATGGCTTCTTTGTTGGATTCTAACTGTAAGGATAAACCGAAACTAGCCTCTTATATTCTTGAAGCAATGCATATGGGAATTAAGATTCTCCCTCCCCAGCTTTCCCATTATAACTGTTACTCGGACTACGACGAAGAAGGGGCCTATATTATTCTTGGGCTGAACTGTATCGCTGGAGTAGGCAACACACAGATTCCCAAAGATTCCCCAGAAGACTTCAAAACGTTTTTGGAAGCCAATATCAATATGAATAAGACAGTTTTGAGTAACTTAGTAAAAGCTGGTGTATTCAAAGGGAACAGAGACGAGATGCTACAATATATTGTGTGGGCAAAAGATAAAAGAAAATCGAAATGAGAGTTTAAATATACGCCCACTGCGTATAACGAACAGATGGAAGAATCTAAGGTATTGGGTATGAGCTTTGGAGATATATTCTCAAAATACAAAATGGACTTAGTGAATAACGTGGATATCTTCGGATACGAAGTCTTGAATGTCAAAGGGAGAAAGACTAAAACTGGGAAGAACATGGCCTTCGTAAAAGTCCGGGATAATAAGTCTGTTCATGATTTGGTCATCTTTAATGACCGGTATAAAGACATCAAAGCCCATAACGTATATATCATGAAAGTACGCAACAATCGAATCTTTGATTTCACCGAAGCCAAATTGGCATAAAGAAAAAGAACATCTGTTGGTTCTACTCAATTTTGAGTATATCCTAGGATGTTCTTTCTTATTATAGAGAAACATTTATCTTTTCTCCAAATCCTTATACGCTTTCTGATTTCTCTCAAACATAATTTGAGAAGCTTTACGTATCTTTTCTTTTATCTCTGGATTTACCTTGCTCGTGATGACTTTATGTCTCACGGGCTTTTTTGTTGTTTCTGGATGGTTGGTATTATTCACAATGACCATTCCTTACTTTATATTGTTTAATTGCCTTGCCGCTTCTTCTAACTTACACTTCTTATAAAAACCAATCACTTTTTCTCGGTTTTCTGGTCTATGAATCCATTCTTCGACTTCTCCTGGGAGATTACCAATATCTATCCCTGTGGCGATATAGGCTTCACTTACTCCATATAAGTTGGCAAGCTTTTGTACTTTATCTTGTCTGAGTCTTTTAATCTCTCCTGACTCCCACCTCCAAATAAGGGATTGCCCTACACCTATCTTGTCTGCTACTTCTTGTTGTGTCATGTCATGTTCTTTTCTTAGTTTTACTAATCTCTGGGCTAATGTTAGTGGCAAATTAATCACCTCTTTTTTAGTTAATAATAACATAAAGTGGATAGGAAAGGCAAATTTTAATCACCCAATCAGGGGGTGTGCTCAAAATTGAGCACACCAAACAAATATTCTATTTTACTGCAACATTTACTGCAACGCGAATCACGTTACTGTGTTTAATGTTGTATATGTTGTATCTGAAAATAAAAAAAATAAACCAAATCCATTGGAAACTATTCCATATATGATTATAATGTGTTAAAGTAACTTAGTTGTTGCTTAATATTCGGCATAAAAAGAGGAGGACTACCGTGTCTACAGATCATATCAGAAACTTTTCAATTATCGCGCATATCGACCATGGCAAATCGACGTTGGCCGACCGGATGCTGGAAATGACCGGCACCGTGCCCAAACGGGAAATGGAAGACCAGCTCCTCGATACGATGGATCTCGAACGGGAACGGGGCATCACCATCAAAGCCCAGTCAGCCCGTCTCATTTATGATGCCCAAGACGGCAAACAGTATACCCTGAATCTCATCGACACGCCGGGGCACGTCGACTTCAATTACGAAGTATCGCGCAGCCTGGCGGCCTGCGAAGGGGCCCTGCTCATCGTCGATGCCACGCAGGGCGTCGAAGCTCAGACCCTGGCCAATGTCTATTTAGCCTTGGAACACGATCTGGAAATCATTCCCATCATCAATAAGGTCGACCTGCCCAGTGCCGACCCCGACCGGGTCTGCAAGGAAATCGAAGACGTCATCGGCCTCGACGCGTCGGACGCCATCATGATCAGCGCCAAGACGGGCTACGGCGTCGACAAGGTCCTGGAAGCCATCGTCCAGCGCATCCCGGCACCGGCTGACGAAGGGGACAAACCCTTGCGGGCCCTCATCTTCGACTCTCATTTCGATGCCTACAAAGGGGCTATCGCCAACATCCGCATCATGGAAGGCAGCATCAAGCCGGGCCAGCGCATCCGCATGATGGCGTCGGGCAAGGAATTTGAAGTCATCGAAACGGGCGTCTTCCTGCCCCAGATGCATCCCGTCCCGTCCCTGGAATGTGGCAGCGTCGGTTATCTGGCGGCCAGCATGAAGAACGTCCGCGACTGCCGCGTCGGCGATACGGTCACCCTGGCCGACAATCCGGCCAAAGAAGCCCTGCCGGGCTACCGCAAGGCCGTGCCCATGGTCTATTGCGGCCTCTATCCGGTAGAAACGAATGACTACGACAATCTCCGCGATGCCCTGGAAAAGCTCCACCTCAATGATGCAGCCCTCCTCTTTGAACCGGAAACATCGTCGGCCCTGGGCTTTGGCTTCCGCTGCGGTTTCCTGGGCCTTTTGCACATGGATGTCGTCCGCGAACGGCTGGAACGGGAATACAACCTGTCCCTGATCACGACGGCACCGTCGGTTATTTACCACGTCTACTGCACGGACGGGACGATGGTCGAAGTGGACAATCCGTCGCAGATGCCGGATATGACCAAAATCGACCATATCGAAGAACCCCTGGTCAAGACGACGATCATCATCCCCAAGGACATGGTCGGCACGGTCATGGAAATCTCCCAGAACCGCCGCGGCCAGTACGTCACCATGGATTACCTCGACGATACGCGCGTCTCCTTGGTCTACAACCTGCCGCTGTGCGAAATCCTTTACGACTACTTCGACGTCCTCAAGTCGGCGACCCGCGGCTATGCATCCCTCGATTACGAGCTCAACGGGTATCAGGCTTCGCCCATGGTCAAAATGGACATCCTCATCAACGGCGACGTCGTCGATGCCTTGAGTATCATCGTCCACAAGGACTTTGCCGCCCGCCGCGGCCGCGCCCTGGTCGAAAAACTGCGCAGCCTCATCCCGCGCCAGCTCTTCCAGATCCCCATCCAGGCAGCCGTCGGCAATAAGATCATTGCCCGCGAAAACGTGGCAGCCCTGCGCAAGGACGTCCTGGCCAAGTGCTATGGCGGCGATATTTCCCGTAAGCGCAAGCTCCTGGAAAAACAGAAGGAAGGCAAGAAGCGCATGAAACAGTTCGGCACCGTCGAAATCCCGCAGGAAGCCTTCATGGCTGTCCTCAAAGTCGACGAAGAATGACGCTGGGCCTGTACGTCCACATCCCTTTCTGTCGCCATAAATGCCTGTACTGCGACTTTCCGTCCTATGCCGGCCTGGAGCGCTATCGCGACGGCTACGTCCAGGCACTGTGCCGGGACATCGCCGCGTCTCCTTATGCCGGGGAAGAAGCCGATACGATCTATATCGGCGGCGGCACGCCGTCCCTGCTGGCGGCCGGCGACATCGATCGCATCCTGAAGGCCCTCCGGCAGACCTTCCGCATGACTAGCCATGCGGAAATCACAGTGGAAGCCAATCCGGACAGCCTCGATTATGATAAGGCTGCGGCCCTGGCCGATTGCGGCGTCAACCGCCTGAGTCTGGGCGTCCAGTCCTTTTCCGACGCCATGCTGTCCTTCCTGGGCCGGGTCCACACGGCAGCCCAGGGGGAAAGGGCCATCCAGGCGGCTTACGATGCCGGCATCCACAACCTGTCCCTGGACCTCATGTACGGCCTGCCGGGCCAGACCTTGGCCGATGTCCGCCGCGACGTGGAGCGCCTGTCTCAGCTGCCCGTCGTCCACGCGTCCATTTACAGCCTCATCGTCGAAGAGGGGACGCAGCTCAAAGCCGGCCTGGAGAAAGGGGATTGGCAGCTGCCACCAGACGAGGCGACGGAAGCCATGGCCCAGACGGTCCACGACGCCATGCACGGCTATGGTTTTCATCACTACGAGATTTCCAGTTATGCCAAAGGCCCCTTCGAGTCGCGCCACAACAGCAAGTACTGGACCTATGAGCCCTACATCGGCTTCGGCGTGTCGGCCCATTCCTTCGACGGGAAGATGCGCTGGGCCAACGTGGCCAACATCCCGGCCTATATCCAAAAGGCCGGGAAGGGGAGTGTCGTTTCCGAGTCCGTCGCCATCGACGCCGAGCGGGCCGTCGAAGATTACTGCTTCCTGGCCCTGCGCCGCCGCGCCGGCATCGACTACGGCGATTATGCCCGCCGCTTCGGGAAAGCCATTGAAGACGACTTCGGTCCCGTCATCGACCAGCTCGTCCGCCAGGGCCTTCTGGAACGCACGGCACAGGGCTGCTGCCTCAGTGAAGAAGGTTTAGGCTATGGCAATTATGTATTCAGTAAATTTATACGATGAACTTCAGAAATTGTTGACAAATGACGCCAATCTGAGTATAATTTCATTGTGTGCAGTAAAAGCACTCCCTATCATACCTTGGAGGGAGGGATAATAGAATGGCAGAAATCAGAGTTGGTAAAAACGAAACGTTAGACAGCGCACTTCGCCGCTTCAAACGTTCTTGCCAAAAGGCAGGTGTTCTTTCCGAAGTACGGAAACGTGAACACTACGAAAAACCGAGTGTACGGAGAAAGAAAAAATCCGAAGCAGCACGGAAACGGAAGTACAGAGCATAATCGTCAAATGTAAGAAGGGTGATAGCATGTCTCTTAAAGAAGAACTGCTTCAGGACATGAAAGCGGCTATGAAAGCCAAAGAAGCTGGTAAAACGGCTTTGTCCGTCATCCGCATGGTCCGTTCGGCCATCCGCAACACGGAAATCGACGGCAAATGCGAACTCGATGACGCTGGCGTCGGCGCCGTCATTGCCAAAGAAATGAAACAGCGCAAGGAATCGTTGGCTGAGTTTGAAAAGGCAGGCCGCAGCGACCTCGTCGAAGAAACGAAGGCAGAAATGGCCGTACTGGAAAAGTACATGCCCAAACAGCTCACAGCCGATGAAATCCGCCAGATCGTCAACGATGCCGTTGCCGGTCAGAGCGGTCTCAAGATGGGCGACGTCATGAAGCTCGTCATGCCGAAAGTCAAAGGTAAGGCTGACGGCAAGCTTGTTTCACAGATTGTTCGAGAAATTTTACAAAATAATTAGTTTTGTTAGATTTTTATAAAAAATCTATTGACAAATAGACTGATTGATTGTATTATTTTAACATGATTTGAAAATAAAATAAGTCATGAAACAAGAGTCAAAGAAGACTCCGAACCTTAACCACAGGGGCGGAGTCTTTTTTTTCACCCAAAGGAGGAGTCATGATGACTAAAGATGATTTAGTATATGTAATCCCTGCAGGTCAATATGGTAAAGAAGGTGTGCTGGCCTTACTCGAACAGCACCCGGAAATTAAATTTGTATCTCTCGTAGGCATCGACCTCGCCGGCAACGATACGGACGAAAAGATTCCTATTAGTGTATTCTTCGATGAATACGATAAATTCTTCAATGCAACGGCTTTCCAGACAGACGGTTCTTCCGTTGTCCTGCCGGGCATTGCTACCTTGTCCAATGCCCGTGTTGACATCAAAGCCGACCCGAGCGTCAACTGGTTCATCGACTACAATGACGGCAATATCGATCCAGAAACGGGCAAACCTGTCGGCACGCTCCGTATTCCGAGCTTCCTCCGCCATGCTACGGGCTTTATCGATTCTCGTTCCATCCTTCGCAATACCTGCGATTACGTAGGCGACCAGATTTTGGCTCTTGTTAAAAAATACGGCATTAAAGGCACGTCCATCAACTCGGACGATATCGAAAAGATTGTCTTCACGACGGCTACAGAATTGGAATTCTGGGTCAAGACGCCGAGCCAGGATGTCGCTACTCGTCTCCTTTCGGCATCCCAGAAGATGCAGGAACAGTATTGGCAGCGTACACACGGTGTCGTCCGTACGGCACTTGAACAGACCGTTGAACGCTTGGAAAAATACGGCTTTGCTCCGGAAATGGGCCATAAAGAAGTCGGCGGCGTTAAAGCACAGATCGATGATTCCGGTAAATTGACCTTCGTCCTGGAACAGCTCGAAGTCGACTGGAAATATACGAGCGACCCTGTACAGACAGCAGATAACGAAATCGCTGCCCGTATCATCGTCCGCGAAGTCTTCCGTGAAAACGGTCTCGAAGTTACTTTCCAGGCTAAACCGATCCACGGTGTTGCCGGTTCTGGCGAACATACCCATTTTGGTATCGGTGCCATCATGAAGAACGGCAAATTCGTCAACCTCTTCAACCCGGACGACATGAAGAGCGAATTCCTTTCGGCTCTTGGTTATGGCGCTATCATGGGTATCCTCAAACACTACGAAGTCATCAACCCCTTCGTATCGTCGACGACGGACTCCTTGAACCGTTTGAAACCGGGGTTTGAAGCTCCTGTTTGCATCGTAACGGCTCTCGGCGGGGAAACACCGGACGTTCCGACTCGTAACCGTTCCGTCCTGATCGGCCTCATTCGCGATATTGCCAGCCCGGCAGCTACGCGTTTCGAACTTCGTGCTCCGAACCCGTTCACCAATACGTTCATTGCCATTGCCATGTGCTATCTCGGCGCCTTGGATGGTATCAAATATGCACTCTCCAGTGGAAAATCGACGGCTGAACTCTTAGCTGAACTCTCTAAGAAACCGGGCGAAGATGCCGATTATCTGGAAAAAGACCGCGCTTATCGTTCCGAAGTCGACGTCTTCGAAAACTTCAACGACGAAGAACGCAATGCCATGTTCGGCAAAGCTCCGCGCACGGTCTGGGAAAACTTCAAAGCCCTCTCGACGTATCCAGAAAAATTGGACGACCTCGCTTGCGATGCTTTCCAGAAACGCATCATGGAATCCTTCAAACTCGGCGCTCTCAGCCGCTGGGCTCTGGAACTCCAGTACCGCATCATTCCGGAAAACCTCTCGAAAGTCATCGCTGCCGAACAGCTCCATGCTGACGGTGACAGCAATGCTCTCGAAGTCGAACGCTGGACCAAGATCAACGCTCTCCGTACGGAATTAGGCCGTGACACGGAAAAGAGCCTGTCCATCTTCTCCAAGATCAAACAGGCCCTGGCTGCTGATGACTACGATACCGCTTCGAACCTCATGGTCGAAATGAGCGATAAAATGGATCAGCTCACTGACATGTATTACGAATATTCTCATAACGCTTTCTAATACATCGTTTGGATGTAAAAAGGAGCTGTCGCAATGCGACAGCTCCTTTTTTCGGTCCCTTTGGACCGCGGCGGCCTGCGCCCTTTAGAAATGGAAGGTCACGCCGGCGCCGACGCCGTGTTCGTTGTCGCCGTCTTCAGGCATATAATTGTGGTAATTGATGTTCAATCCCCAGCCGAAGGCGATGTTGTAGTTGAGGCCGGCCTGGGTTTCGGCGAAATGCGAGCCTTTGACATAAGTCGCATAGGGCTGGAGACCCAGAATGTGGGGTGCAGCGACGCCGATGCCGCCGTAGAAGGATGTCGAGCTCGCTTGGTCGTCGATGTTGTTGCGCCAGCCACCTAGGAGCTGGACTTTCGAGCCGATGACGTTGTATTTGGCATAGATGTCGTTCTGGTTGCCGTACTGGTCGCGGTCGGCTCGTTTGTAGCCAATCGTCGTCCGCGGCAGGACTTTAGCTTCGGCGTACTGTTCTTTCGTGCCGACGCCGAGGCTGACACCGGCTTCGGGCAGGACGGATAAGGCAAAGGCCTGGGGCAGGGCGAAAGCCGTGCAGGCCAGCAGGGCTGTGGTCAATTTCTTTAACATAACAATCTCTCCTTTCGGGTGGATGGATTATTTCAATTCCAGGCCGACCGGGCAGTGGTCGCTGCCGGTGATGTCGGTATAGATGGATGCTTTGGCCAGGCGGCTGTCCAGGTCTTTCGTGGTCAGGAAGTAGTCGATGCGCCACCCGGCATTGTTCTGACGGGCTTTGAAGCGGTAGCTCCACCACGAATACACGCCGGTCACATCGGGGTAGAAGTAGCGCCACGTATCGGTGAAGCCCGCCGCCAATAGATCAGTCATCTTCTGCCGTTCTTCGTCAGAGAAGCCGGCATTCTTTCGGTTCGTCTTGGGGTTCTTGAGGTCGATTTCTTCATGGGCTACGTTGAGGTCGCCGCAGACGATGACCGGTTTTTCCTGGTGCAGGTCCAGCAGGTACTGGCGGAAATCGTCTTCCCATTTCATGCGGTACGGCAGGCGGGCCAGCTCGCTCTGGGAATTGGGGGTATAGCAGGTTACGAAGTAATAATCGGGAAATTCCAGGGTAATCAGGCGCCCTTCGTGGTCGTGTTCGTCGATGCCCATGCCGTAGCGGACGGACAGGGGGGCCAGGCGGGTGAAGATGGCCGTGCCGCTGTAGCCTTTGCGGTCGGCGTAGTTCCAGTATTGTTCATACCCGGGCAGGTCCAGGTCGATCTGGCCGGCCTGGAGCTTCGTTTCCTGCAGGCAGAAGACGTCGGCGTCGAGGGCCTGGAAGATATCCAGGAAGCCTTTCTTCATGACGGCCCGCAGGCCGTTGACGTTCCAGGAAATAAATTTTGTCATGCAAATCACCTTTCTTCCTTATATATCTAGGATATTGATACATTTTTTGTTATAATGAATGTAAACTATAACAATGATGACGTACAGCCATGGAATAGCGTGGCGTGGAACCGCGCATACTCGTCCTTATTGTATAAAATCGCTGTACGATTGTCAAAACAATGAAGCAGGTGATAGTATGGCAGTACATGAATTGGCAGGTACTAAAGTAAGAAAAGAAGACTACATTGATTTGAACGCCATCGCTGCGGCATATCATTCGACGCATCCCGATGTGACGGATCCTCATCAGCAGGTCCGCTTCGGCACGTCAGGCCATCGCGGCCAGGCCGGCAACGGCAGCTTTACCGAGGACCACGTGGCGGCCATTACCCAGGCCGTCTGCAACTTCCGCAAACAGTTTGGCGCGGAAGGGCCCCTGTTCGTCGGCGAAGACACCCATTATTTATCGAAACTGGCTTATGAAACGGTCTTGTCCGTCCTGGCAGCCAACGGTGTCACGGCTTACGTCGATAACGAAGGTGATTTCGTACCGACGCCGTCGGTATCGCGGGCCATCCTGCGCTACAACCGCCGTCGCGAAGAACGCCTGGCCGACGGCTTGATCATCACGCCATCCCATAATCCTCCGGAACACGGCGGTATCAAGTATAACCCCATTACCGGCGGGCCGGCCGGCTCGGACATCACCAAGGCCATCGAAACGGAAGCCAACCGCCTCCTGGCAGGCCATAACCAGGACGTCAGGATGATGGCCTATGACCAGGCCAAAGACAGCGCGTTCGTCGTCCCTTACGACTACAAGGGCCTTTACGTGGCGGAACTGGAATCCATCATCGACATGGACGCCATCCGCGATGCCAAGCTGCGCATCCTGGTCAATGCCCTGGGCGGGTCGGGCATGAATTACTGGCACCAGATTTCCGATGTGTATCGTCTCGACCTGGACTTCGTCAACGATACGTATGATCCGCAGTTCACGTTCATGAATTACGACCACGACGGCAAGGTCCGCATGGACTGCTCATCGGCCTATGTCATGTCGGCCGTTACCGGCCAGGCCGCCGATTACAACCTCATCCTGGCCAATGACCCGGACTACGACCGCTTCGGTATCGTTTCCGGCGCGGAAGGCATGATCTCGGCCAATGCCTTCCTGACCGTCGCCGCTCATTACCTCATGACCCACCGCAATTTCGAAGGCCTGGGCATCGCCAAGACCGTCGTCACGACGGATATGCTGGCCCGGGCAGCCAAGCTCCTCGATATCCCCCTCTATGAAGTACCGGTAGGCTTCAAGTATTTCGGCCCCCTCTACACGGAAGGCAAGATCGCCTTTTCCGGCGAAGAAAGTGCCGGCGGCTCCTTCATCGCTAAGGACCGCAGTGTCTGGACGACCGACAAGGACGGCATGATCATGTGCCTCTTGGCTGCGGAAATCCGCGCCGTTACGGGCAAGTCGCCCATCGAATATTACAACGACCTCTGCGAAAAACTGGGTCGGCCCTATACCATGCGCAGCGATGCGCCGGCAACGCTGGAAGAAAAAGATAAGATCAGCGCCCTTACGGAAGACGACGTCACGGAAAAGACCTTGTGCGGCAGCCCGATTACGGCGGTCCTCTCCAAGTCTCCCTACGGTGATTTCGCCATTGGCGGCGTCAAGATTACGACCGATGACGGCTGGGTCGCCGCCCGCCCGTCCGGCACGGAAGACCTGTACAAATTGTATGCCGAAAGCTTCGTCTCGCCAGACCAGGCCGGAAAGCTCCTGGAAGAAGGCAAGGCCCTCATCAGCAAGGCCCTGAATAAATAGTCTGTTTGGTGTTATATGTTTGACGTTTGATGTAGATGGAGTGAAATTAGAAACCGTCACATCAAACGTCAAGCTTCAAACATCAAACTCGGCATGATGGCAGGAACCTTCGTTCGATAGGCCCCCATATATGGCAGTTTGTCGTCAATTCTATCATTTCGTATGCAGACAGTGGAAATCAGTACGCTACCTGTGCTATAATAGGGAAGCATGGAATTTAATAACAAAAAGGAGTGGACAGCTGTGAAAGTTGTAATCACCGTAGTTGGCGTGGACCGTACCGGTATCATCGCCGCCGTCAGCCAGATCATGGCAGAAAATAAAGTCAATATCCTTACGATCAATCAGGTCATTTTGGATGGCATTTTTAACATGGCCATGATCGTCGACATGGACAATTCCGACATCACCTTAGATACCTTGCAGGATTTGCTCAAACAGAAGGGCGATGCCCTGGGCGTTGAAATCCGGGCGCAGAACCAGGCTATTTTTGACGCAATGCATCGTGTAGGCTAAGGAGATATGATATGCTGACAATCCAAGACGTACTTGAAACGAATCAGATGATTCAGAAGAACAACCTTGACGTCCGCACCATCACCATGGGCATCAGCCTCCTCGACTGCTGCGCCAGCGACGGCAAGACCTTGTGCAACAATATTTACGATAAGATTACGAAATACGGTGAACACTTAGTTGAGACGGGGGAAGCCATCTCCCGTGAATACGGCGTGCCCATCATCAATAAGCGCGTTTCCGTAACACCTATCAGCCTCGTCGCCGGGGCCAGCGACCTGACGAGTTACGTCGACGTCGCCCGGACCCTCGACAAAGCGGCCAAGGAAATCGGCATCAACTTCATCGGCGGTTTCTCGGCCCTCGTCGAACGGGGCATGAGCAAAGGCGACCGCATCCTCATCGACTCCATCGCCGAAAGCCTGGCTGTGACCGACCTCGTCTGCAGTTCCGTTGCCGTCGGCTCGACGAAAGCCGGCATCAACATGGACGCTGTCGCTGAAATGGGACGCGTCTTCAAGGACCTGGCCGAACGGACGAAAGACCAGGATGCTTTAGGCTGCGCCAAACTCGTCGTCTTCTCCAATGCCGTCGAAGACAACCCCTTCATGGCCGGCGCCTTCCACGGCGTCACCAATGGCGATTCGTGCATCAGCGTCGGCGTCAGCGGCCCGGGCGTCGTCAAAGTTGCCCTGGAACAGGTCAAAGGCCAGCCCTTTGACGTCGTCGCCGAAACCATCAAGAAGACGGCCTTCAAGATCACCCGCGTCGGCCAGCTCGTCGCCATGGAAGCGTCGAAGCGCCTCAACATGCCTTTCGGCATCATCGACCTGTCCCTGGCTCCGACACCGGCTGTCGGCGACAGCGTCGCTTCCATCCTGGAAGAAATGGGCCTGGAAAGCTGTGGTGCCTGCGGTACGACGGCAGCTCTGGCCCTGCTCAACGACGCCGTCAAGAAAGGCGGTCTCATGGCTTCGTCCCGCGTCGGCGGCCTGTCCGGCGCTTTCATCCCGGTCAGTGAAGACAAGGGCATGCTCGAAGCCGTCGGCCGTGGCAGCCTGAGCTTGGAAAAACTGGAAGCCATGACCTGTGTCTGCTCGGTCGGCCTCGACATGATTGCCATCCCTGGCAATACGCCGGCCTCGACCATTTCGGCCATCATCGCCGACGAATCGGCTATCGGCATGATCAATAATAAGACGACAGCCGTCCGCGTCATCCCCGTACCGGGCAAGGACGTAGGCGACAATGTTGAATTCGGCGGCCTCCTCGGCCATTGCCCGATCATCAACGTCAATAAATACAAGTCGGACGAATTCATTGCCCGCGGCGGCCGTATCCCGGCGCCCATGCGCAGTCTGACGAACTGATAGATTAATGGAAAGTAGGCGTGTGTTGTGCTCCAATATGTTGTACCCTTTGTAATCGCATTAGTCGTTTCCTATGCTTTGACGCCGAGCGTCAAGAAATTGGCCATCAAGATCGGCGCCGTGGACCGGCCCAATGCAAGAAAGGTACATACTCATGTCATCCCGCGGCTCGGCGGGCTGGCAATCTATATCGGCTTCATGGCAGCTGTCCTGTTCTGCGTGCCCTTGCAGCATGAACTGGTCGGGATGCTCCTGGGCTGCACGGCCATCGTCGCCGTCGGCATCTGGGACGATATCTGCAATATCCCGGCCAAGGTCAAGCTCGTCGGTCAGATCCTGGCCGCCTGCATACCCATCGCCTTTGGCATCCAGATCGAATGGCTGACCAATCCTTTTGGTGATATCATCGTCTTACCGGAGCTCATTGCGATTCCCGTGACGATTTTCTGGATTATCGGCTTCACCAATACGGTGAACCTCATCGACGGCCTCGACGGCCTGGCAGCCGGCGTCGCTTTCATCGCATCCATTTCGATGTTCCTCTTGGCTTATAACCTGAACCAGTTCCTGCCGGCCCTGGTCATCGTCTCCATGGCAGGGGCAGCCCTGGGCTTTTTGCAGTACAATTTCAACCCGGCCAAGATCTTCATGGGCGATACGGGCAGTATGCTCCTCGGCTATACCCTGTCCGTAGCGGCTGTATTAGGGCTGGTCAAGACGGCGGCTACCGTAGCCCTCGTCGTGCCCATCATCGCCCTGGGCCTGCCGATCCTCGATACGACCTTTGCTATCATCCGCCGCAAGATGAGCGGTGTCCCCATTTTCCAGCCTGACAAGGGCCATCTGCATCATCGCCTGCTGGCCCTGGGCATGACACAAAAGCAAGCTGTATTAATAATGTATTTTGTCAGCATGATTCTCGGCATCGTAGCCCTCTTTGTAGCCAACGTGAGCTATAAGACGGGTATCGTGACTGTCCTGGTCGTTCTTGCCGTCATCATCTATTCGGCAAAACGCATTGGCATATTGCGCAAATCAACGACCGATTCTACCCACAAGCAGTAGTGGGTGGAATCGGTTGTCTTATAAGGAGGTTTTTTGATTATGATCAAGGTAATGACTGTATTCGGTACGCGGCCGGAAGCCATCAAGATGGCGCCTGTCGTACTGGAATTACAGAAACATGCCGATAAGATCCAGACTATCGTCGCCGTTACGGCCCAGCATCGTCAGATGCTCGATCAGGTTTTGGATCTCTTCCAGATTACGCCGGACTATGACTTGGATATCATGTCCCAGGGGCAGACGCTGTACGACATTACGACCAAGTCCCTTATGGGCCTGAAGGATGTCCTGGCCAAGGAAAAACCGGACCTGGTCCTGGTCCACGGCGATACGACGACGACCTTCGCCGGCGCCCTGGCTTCGTATTACCAGCAGGTCCCGGTAGGCCACGTCGAAGCCGGTCTGCGGACAGGGGACATCTATTCGCCGTTCCCGGAAGAAATGAACCGCAAGCTGACCGGTGCCATCGCGGCCATCCACTTTGCGCCGACGTCGACGGCCAAGGCCAACCTGCTCAAGGAAAACGTGAACCCTTCTCATATCTATGTGACGGGGAACACCGTCATCGACGCCTTGATGACGACCGTCGCCGGCGACTATGACTTCGGCGACGACTTGAAATCCGTCGACTTCCAGAACCACCGGGTCATCCTCTTGACGACGCACCGCCGGGAAAACCTGGGCGAACCGATGCGCCACATCTATAAGGCCCTGCGCCGCATCATCGAAGAGATCCCCGATACGGAAATCGTCTTTCCTGTTCACCGCAATCCGCTGGTCCGCAAGGTCGTCGAAGAAGAACTGGCCGGTGTCGACCGCATCCATCTCATCGACCCCATGGAATATGAACCTTTCGCCAACCTCATGAGCCTGAGCAGCCTCGTCCTCACAGACTCTGGCGGTATCCAGGAAGAAGCGCCGTCCCTTGGTAAGCCCGTCCTGGTCCTGCGCAATACGACGGAACGGCCGGAAGCCGTCGAAGCCGGTACGGTACGCCTCATTGGCACGGACAAAGACGTCGTCTATGCCGAAACGAAACGCCTCCTGACCGACCAGGCCGCCTACGATGCCATGAGCAACGCCGTCAATCCCTATGGCGACGGCAAGGCTTCGCAGCGCATCGTCCAGGCCATCCTCCACGATTTTGCCGGAGAAGAAGGCCTTCCCGACGATTTCAGCCGGTCTTGATTATCTGTAGCTATACTGAGAATTGTTTTTAGCTATAACGTTTGATTTTCTTGAAATTTATATTGCTTTTCCCGATTTTCCGTGCTAAAATAAGCCAATAATCGTTGCAGGCAGTATATGCATACTATACCTGACGATTATGGGAAAACTGCCATCGCCCGAGCAGGAGTGTATGTAATATGAGACATCATGATGATTCTCACGATGACAAATTAAATCACATGAAGCTTTGGGATATTGTCGTCATTGCCGGTTCCCTGGGCTTGTCTCTCTTCGTCTGTATCTGTGTCGGCGTCGCCATGGGCCGCTTCATCGATGTCCATGCCGGGACGTCGCCGTGGGGACTGATCCTCTTTTCCCTCATCGGTGCCGTGTCCGGGTTCTGGACCTTGTATAAGAAAGCCTTATCCTATCAGCAGGATGAGGACCGCCATGGCCGGCATCAGGGCAAATGAGCATCACGGAGGATAGCCTATGGAAGAGTTCTATGCATATGTAAAGGCAACAATATACAAACTCATTGGTTTTACATGTATCGTCGCAGCCGTCCTTTTTGCCGGCGGCTGGTGGCAGTACATGAGTGGCTGGTGTATCGGCAGCGGCTTGAACATCGTTTATTTCTTCATGCTCAGCAGCCGTTCGGTACGAGCCTTAAAATTGCCGCCCCCGCAGGCGGCGTCATTCATCCGCGGCGGTGCCGTGTTCCGGCTGGTCTTCATCTGCCTGGCCGTCATCGTCATCCTGCAGTTCCCGTCCATCTCCCTGGGGGCTGCCGTGGCCGGTATCTTTTCGTACCGCGTCCTCGTCTTTGCAGATGTATTGACTGCACGTCTCAGACGGTAAAGGAAAGGAGGTATTGCGTATGGAATTACATGCAGGGCATCATATGGTCGTTCAGCTCCTGGGTCTGAATGTCAACCTGGATACGCTCATGATGACCTGGCTGGTCGCAGCTTTGGTCATCATCGTCACTGTCGCTGCGACAAGGGGCCGGTCCCTCGTCCCGTCAGGACTTCAGAACGCCATGGAAATCGTCATCGAAGCATTGCTCGACCAGTTCAAGGAAACCTTAGGGCCGAAATACGGTCAGGTCGTCTCGGTCTTGCTGACGATGTTCCTGTTCATCCTCTTCGCTAACGAATTGGGCATGCTGCCGAATCCGCATGTCCTGGCTTCGCCGACGAATGACTTGAATACGACTGTCGCCCTGGCACTGGTTTCTTCCTTTATGGTCCATTTCATGGCCTTGAAGAACCAGGGGTTCAAAAAGCATTTCAAGCACTTCTTCAAGCCCTTTGCGCCGTTTGTCATCATCAATCTGATGGAAGAAATCACCAAGCCCTTGACCTTGGCCTTCCGTCTCTTTGGCAACATCCTGGCCGGGGAAATCCTCTTGGAAGTCCTGTACTTCCTCGTGCCTGTCGCCGTCCCGATGATCTGGCTCCTGTTCAGCTTCGTCATCGGCCTCATCCAGGCATTCATCTTCACCATTCTGACTACATCGTATCTGGCACCGTCCTTTACGGAAGAATAATGAAAGCTCAGATACTGGTTACAACTTAGGAGGTTATTTACTATGGAAAAAGCTCTCGTATTGGCATTATCTGCATTTGGTGCATGCTTAGGTATTGGTTTGGCAGCCCTCGGCGCTGCTATCGGTGACGGCCACGCTGCTTCGAAGATGCTCGAAGGTACAGCCCGTCAGCCGGAAATGGGCGGCAAGCTCCTCGTAAACATGCTTATCTCCATCGGCCTGATCGAATCCATGCCGATTATCGCAGCTGTCATCGCTATCGTATTGGTCTTCGCCAATCCGTTCGTCAGCCTGCTCTAATCCGAGGATTCTAATCTACAGCCGGGGAGGGAAGTACATTGGTTAGTATTAATGGTACCTTGCTGTTCCAGTTCATCAACTTCTTCGTATTAGTTGCCATTTTGGCAAAGTTCGCCTATAAACCGCTGCTCAAAGTCCTGGAAGACCGCCGCAACAAGATTGCGTCGGACCTCGACAACGCAGCCAAAGCCCGGGAAACGGCTGAAAAGATGAAAGCCGATTATGAAGCCCAGATCCGCGATGCCCGTGCAGAAGCCCAGGCCATTGTCGACAAAGCTGTCAAGCAGGCCGACAAGGAAGCCCAGGCCCAGCTGGAAGCCATCCGCGCCCAGATCGCCCGGGAAAAACAGATCGCCCAGACGGAAATCGCCAACGAACGGGAAGCGGCTATCCGGGAAATGCGTAATGAAGTAGTCACACTGTCTATGGCTGTGGCAGAAAAACTGCTCCAGAAAAACATGGATCCTGACATGAACGCAAAACTGGTAGCCGATTGTATCGACCAGCTCCAGACGCACCGCGTAAAGGGGAACTGATCTTATGATACCCGAAACGATCTACAGCAAATACAGCCAGGCGATGTTCGACATCGCCAGCGAACAGAAGAAGCTTACTGAGTTCGGAACAGAACTGAAAGGCGTGCGGGACACGTTCCAGGAAAATCCCGATTTGTGGAAATTCCTGAATCATCCCCTCGTACCGCCGCAGTCTAAAAAAGACACACTTGCAAAGATTTTCAAAGACAGCCTGTCGCCGATCGTCCTGCAGTTCATGTACGTCATGATCGACCGGCGCCGCGAAGCGGCCCTGTTGCTTGCCATCGACGGGTTCATCGATTTGGCCCGCAAGGCCCAGCACATCGAAGTGGCCAAGATCCGCGTCGTCAAACCGCTGTCCAAGAAAGAAGAAACAAAATTAGTTGCCAGCCTGGAAGCCATGACGGGGCAGCACATCGAACCGCTGTACTACGTCGACCCGTCGCTCATCGGCGGCATGGTCATCCAGATCGGCGACAAATTAATAGACGGCAGCCTCCGGCGGCAGCTGCGCGATATGCAGCATAAACTGCTCCAGGCTGACGTGACGAATGGGGTGACGGACGAATAATGAAAATGAAGCCAGAAGAAATAACGGCTATAATCAAGAAACAAATCGAAGATTATAATGTGGAAATGAACGTCGACGATGTCGGCACCGTTCTGGAAGTCGGGGACGGCATTGCCCACATTTACGGTTTGGACAAAGCCATGTCCGGGGAACTGCTGGAACTGCCGCACGGCGTTTACGGCATGGCCCTGAACCTGGAAGAAGACAACGTCGGCGCCGTATTGCTCGGCGATGACGCCCTCATCAAGGAAGGCGACACGGTCCGCCGTACAGGCCGCGTCATGCGTGTCCCTGTTGGTGAAGCCATGATCGGCCGCGTTGTCAACCCCTTGGGTATGCCTATCGACGGCAAAGGGGAAATCAAGACCAAAGAATCGCGCCTGATTGAAGTCAAGGCCTTCGGCATCGCTGACCGCCAGCCGGTCAAGGTACCGCTCCAGACAGGCCTCAAGGCTATCGACTCCATGGTCCCTATCGGCCGTGGCCAGCGTGAACTCATCATCGGTGACCGTGGTACCGGCAAGACGGCCATCGCCATCGATACGATTCTGAACCAGAAGGATACGGGCGTCATCTGCGTCTACGTCGCTATCGGCCAGAAAGCTTCGACCGTAGCCCGTGTCGTCCGCACGTTGGAAGAAAACGGCGCCATGGCCTATACCATCGTCGTCGCCGCTACGGCTTCCGACGGCGCACCGCTCCAGTACCTGGCTCCGTATTCCGGCGTTTCCATGGCCGAATACTTCATGCTCCAGGGCAAGGACTGCCTCTGCGTCTACGATGACTTGTCCAAACACGCTCAGGCTTACCGTGCCATGAGTCTGCTCCTCCGTCGTCCGCCAGGACGTGAAGCTTATCCGGGCGACGTATTCTACTTACATTCCCGTCTCCTCGAACGAGCTGCTAAATTGTCGGATGAACTCGGCGGCGGTTCGATTACGGCCTTGCCGATCATCGAAACCCTGGCCGGTGACTTGTCGGCTTATATCCCGACCAACGTCATTTCCATCACAGACGGCCAGATCTTCTTGGAAACAGAAGCCTTCAACTCCGGGATCCGCCCGGCTATCAACGTCGGCCTCTCCGTATCCCGTGTCGGCGGGTCTGCCCAGATCAAGGCCATGAAGAAGATTGCCGGTACGCTCCGCCTGAGCCTGGCTCAGTACCGTGAACTGGCTGCTTTCGCTCAGTTCGGTTCCGACTTGGATAAGAGCACGAAAGCCCAGATCGACGCCGGTGAACGGACGATGCAGCTCCTCATTCAGCCGCAGTACCATCCCATGCCTGTCGAAGACCAGGTCATGCAGATTTATTTGGCCGTCAAGAACTACCTCATGCCCGTCCAGGTTGAGGAAGTCTCGCAGTTTGCAGACGGTTTCATTAAATTCATGCACAGCAACTATCCCGAAGTCGGCGAAAGCATCAAGTCGACGAAGGAACTCGGCAAAGATGCAGAAGCAACGCTTCAGAAAGCCATCGCTGAATACACTAAGCAGTACGGCGCTTCTCACGAACTGATCAAAGAGGAGGAATAAGCTATGCCGAGTGCACGCGAAATAAACAGACGTATTAAATCCGTCACCAATACCCAGCAGATCACTAAGGCCATGAAGATGGTTTCTTCCGTGCGACTGCGCCGTGCACAGGATCGGGCACTGGCTACCGCCCCGTATACCGAAAAGATGGAAGGCATGCTGCAGCGTCTGTCTGCGGCTTCGCCTGACGCTGGCAATCCCTTGTTCACGCCGCATGACGAAGTCAAGAAGACTTGCTACATCGTCATCGGTTCCGACAAAGGCCTGGCTGGCGCCTTCAATTCCAATGTCAACAAGGCCATGGTCTCGGTCCTCAAGGACAAGCCCCGCGACGCATCGATGCTTCTCGTCGCCGGCCGCAAGCCCATTGAGTACCTCAAGCACTTGCACCTGGTGCCGGAAAAGAAGTGGTCCGGTTTTTCGGATAAGCCCCAGTTCAGCCACGCCCAGCAGATTGCCCACTTGGCGACGCAGAAATTCCTGGCTGGCGAAGTCGATGAAGTCTACGTCATTTATACGCACTTCAAATCGGCCTTGTCCCAGGACACGAAAATCGTCAAGATGCTGCCCATTTCCCAGCAGGAAGGCCAGCAAGAATCCGGCCCGCGGGAAGAATATCTCTTCGCGCCAGATGCCAAGCTCGTCCTCGATGCCCTGCTGCCGCAGTATCTGGATCTGTTCATTTACAACAGCCTCCTTCAGTCCGCTGCCAGTGAACTCGGTGCCCGCATGACGGCCATGACGTCGGCTACGGACAACGCAGGCGAACTGATCGATAAACTGACTGTTACGTACAATAAAGTCCGTCAGGCTGGTATCACCAACGAATTGACGGAAATTGTCAGCGGCGCCAACGCATTGCAGTAAGGCCCGTCTGTCAACGATTCTGAAAGAGAGGAGAACCTCTTCATGAGTAATAATATTGGGAAAGTCGTCCAGGTCATCGGCCCGGTCGTCGACGTGCGGTTTGCCTCGGAAGCAGACTTGCCCGCCATTTACAACGCCATCCATATCACCGGTGGCGAAGGCGACCAGAAGATCGACCTGGTTGTAGAAGTCATGCAGCACTTGGGCGACGACGTCGTCCGCTGCGTTGCCATGGACTCGACGGACGGCCTCGTCCGCGGCATGGCTGCTGAAAATACGGGCGGTCCTATCAAGGTCCCCGTCGGTAAAGGGGTCCTGGGCCGTATCTTCAACGTCCTCGGCCAGACTGTCGATAAAGTCGACGCCAAAGTCGAAGCCGATGATTACTGGCCAATCCATCGTCCGGTCCCGAAATTCCAGGACCAGGCGACGGAAACGGAAATCTTTGAAACGGGGATCAAAGTCGTCGACCTCATCTGCCCCTATGCCAAAGGCGGCAAGATCGGCCTCTTCGGTGGTGCCGGTGTCGGCAAGACCGTCCTCATCATGGAACTCATCCATAACGTAGCTACCGGCCACGGCGGCTATTCCGTCTTCACCGGCGTCGGTGAACGTACCCGTGAAGGCAATGACCTTTGGAACGAAATGAAGGAATCCGGCGTCATCGACAAGACGGCACTCGTCTATGGCCAGATGAACGAACCGCCTGGAGCCCGTATGCGCGTCGGCCTGACCGGTCTGACCATGGCAGAATACTTCCGCGACAAAGAACACAAGGATGTCTTGCTGTTCATCGATAACATCTTCCGTTTCATCCAGGCTGGCTCCGAAGTTTCGGCTCTGCTCGGCCGTATCCCGTCGGCCGTTGGTTACCAGCCGACCCTGGGCACCGACGTCGGCGCCCTGCAGGAACGCATCACGTCGACCAAAGACGGCTCCATTACGTCCGTCCAGGCCGTCTACGTCCCTGCCGACGACTTGACGGACCCGGCTCCGGCCGCTACCTTCGCTCATTTGGATGCTACGACCGTCCTGGCCCGTGAAATCGCTGAATTGGGCATTTACCCGGCCGTCGATCCTCTCGATTCGACGTCGCGTATCCTCGACCCCCATGTCATCGGCGACGACCATTACAACACGGCCCGTGCCGTCCAGGAAATCCTTCAGAAGTATAAAGACCTGCAGGATATCATCGCCATCCTGGGTATCGACGAACTGTCCGAAGAAGATAAGCTGACCGTTGCCCGTGCCCGTAAGGTACAGCGTTTCCTCAGCCAGCCTTTCGCCGTCGCTGAACAGTTCACCGGTCAGAAAGGCCGTTATGTACCGCTGAAAGAAACTATCGAAGGCTTCAAGGAAATCTTGTCCGGTAAATGCGATGACATGCCGGAACAGGCCTTCTACATGGTCGGCAATATCGAAGAAGCATACGAAAAGGCTAAGACACTGAAAGGGGAATAGTCTATGGCAGAAGCAGGAAAGACACTCCATCTGGAAGTCATTACACCCGATGCTGCCGTACTCCATGAAGACGTGGATTTCGTCCTCGTCCGCGCCCTGGACGGTGACCTGGGCATCATGCCCAACCATGCGCCGCTCATCGCGTCCCTGTCGATCTGGCCCTTGTGCTATGACAAAGGCGGAAAGCGCCAGTACGTCACCGTAGCGTCGGGATTCCTGGAAGTCCATGACAATACGGTCACGGTCATCACGCCGGCTTCGGAAAAACCGGAGGACATCGACGTAGACCGTGCCAAATCGGCGGAAAAACGCGCCGAAGACCGCCTGGCTGCACACGCTGCCGACATCGACACGGCCCGCGCCGAAGCGGCCCTGCAAAGAGCCCTGCGCCGCCTGGATGTCGCCGAAAAATACGGCAAGCAATAAAGTCAGGTTTGATGTTGAAAGTTTGATGTTTGATGAAGAATGTTTTAAATTTAAAAGCCCTCACGTCAAACATCATACATCAAACCTAAAAAGGAGCTGTCTCTTAAGACGGCTCCTTTTTATTGACTTTTTCCTCTATCTCTGCTATGATAGGGGACGTACAAATACATAGGCGATGCAGGAGAGTAAGTACGTATCATCCTCAGCGAAGCAGGGACAGTGTGAGCCTGCTGCCGATGCGGAAGGCGCTCTGAAGGCCGCGGCCGGAAGTCTTTTGATGTGTATGGCCGGTGAATCAAGCGGGTCTTTCGACCAACCAGGGTGGAACCGCGGGTAAGTATACTCGTCCCTGTAACATGTCATGTGTTACAGGGACTTTTTTGTATTTAGGAGGGAACAAGATGAATTTTCAAGACATGATATTTGCATTGAAGAGCTTTTGGTCTTCTCAGGGCTGTATCATCTATGAACCGTATGATGTAGAAAAAGGGGCAGGGACCATGAACCCGGCTACGTTCCTGCGCACGCTCGGACCGGAACCGTGGCATGTCGCTTACGTCGAACCGTCGCGCCGCCCGGCTGACGGCCGTTATGGTGACAACCCGAACCGCCTGTACCAGCATCATCAGTTCCAGGTCATTTGCAAACCGTCGCCGGACAACATCCAGGAACTCTATTTGAAGAGTTTGGAAACACTGGGCATCAACCCGGCCGAACACGACATCCGCTTCGTCGAAGATAACTGGGAATCGCCGACCCTCGGCGCCTGGGGCCTGGGCTGGGAAGTCTGGCTCGACGGCATGGAAGTCACGCAGTTCACCTATTTCCAGCAGGTCGGCGGCATCGACGTCGCTCCGGTCTCGTCGGAAATCACATACGGCATGGAACGCCTGGCTATGTACATCCAGGGCGTCGAAAATGTCTATGACCTCAAATGGAATGAAGACGTCACCTACGGCGATATCTTCCATCAGAACGAAGTCGAACAGTCGACGTATGCTTTTGAATTGAGCAATGCCGACCTCTTGTTCCACCTCTTCGATGAATACGAAAAAGAAGCGATGCGGGTCATCAAAGCCGGCTTCGTCCTTCCGGCTTATGACTACGTATTGAAATGCTCGCACACGTTCAACCTCCTCGACGCCCGCGGCGCCATCAGCGTCAGCGAACGAGCTGCTTTCATCGGCCGCGTCCGCAACATGGCCCGGGCCTGCGCCAAAGCGTACTTGGAACAGCGTGAAAAATTAGGCTTCCCGATGCTTAACAAGGAGGAAAAATAAGATGAGCAAAGATTTGTTACTTGAAATCGGTACTGAAGAAATCCCGGCTCATTATATGCCGAGTATCCTGTCCCAGGTCAAGGACCTGGCCGGGAAATCCTTTGGCGAAGCCCATATCGCCTACGAATCGATCCGTACCCTCGGTACGCCGCGCCGCATCGCCCTCATCATGAAGGGCGTCGCTGAAAAACAGGCCGACGTATCGGCTAAACATAAAGGCCCGTCGGTCAAGATCGCTTACGACGCCGACGGCAATCCGACCAAAGCCGCCATGGGTTTTGCCCGGGGTCAGAAAATCGACGTCAAGGACCTCGTCGTCGAAGACGGCTATGTCTATGCCAACGTCACCAGTGTCGGCGCTGACACAGCCGGCCTCTTGCCGGACCTTATGAAGGGTATCGTCACGGGCCTCAATTTCCCCAAGAGCATGCACTGGGGCAGCCTGGACTTCCACTTCGTCCGTCCTATCCGCTGGTTCGTCGCACTCTTCGATAAAGACGTCATCCCCTTTGAACTGGCCAACGTCAAGTCGGGCAAGGTCAGCCGCGGCCACCGCTTCCTGGGCACGGGTGATTTCGAAATCGAAAGCCCGGCAGCTTACGAAGAAACGTGCAAAGAACACTTCCTCATCGTCGACCCGGAAGTCCGCAAACAGATGATCCTCGACGGCTTGCAGAAGCTGGCTGACGAAAAGGGCGGTACCATCATCATGGACGACGACCTCTTGGAAGAAGTCGTCTACCTCGTCGAATATCCGACAGCTCTCTGCGGCGAATTTGATGAAGATTACCTGAAACTGCCGGAAGCGGCCATCATCACGCCGATGAAGGACCACCAGCGTTATTTCCCTATGCGCGATAAAGACGGCAAGCTCATGAACCTCTTCCTGACCGTCCGCAACGGCAACGATTACCATCTGGAAACGGTCCAGCACGGCAACGAACGCGTCCTCCGCGCCCGCCTGGATGATGCCAAGTTCTTCTTTGAAGAAGATAAGAAACATCACCTCGTCGATTACACGGAAAAACTGAAGAAAATCGTCTTCCAGGATGGCCTGGGCACGCTTTACGACAAAGCCCAGCGCCTGGAAAAGATTACGGTCTTCCTCAATCATAAACTCGACCTCGGCCTGGACGATGCCAAATTACAGCGCGCTTCGCTCCTGGCGAAAGCCGACCTGGCTACGCAGATGGTCATGGAATTTACGGAACTCCAGGGCGTCATGGGCAAGGAATATGCCCTCATCGACGGCGAAGATAAAGGCGTTGCCGAAGCCATCAACGAACAGTACCAGCCGCGTTTTGCCGGTGACGTCCTGCCGCAGACCGACATGGGCAAGGTCTTGGGTATTGCCGATAAATTCGATACCATTACGGGCATGTTCAGCCGCGGCTTCATTCCGACCGGTTCTCAGGACCCCTTCGCCCTGCGCCGCCAGACCATCGGTATCCTCAACATCCTCATGGATGCCGGCTGGAACCTCAACTGCCATGAAGTCTTTGCCTTCGTCCTCAGCCTCCTCGGCGTAGAAGGGGAAGACGCAGCCAAAGTCATGGGCCAGCTCGACGATTACTTCACGCTGCGCCTGAAGAACATCTTCCAGGATAAAGGCATGGATTACCACATCATCGACTGCGTCCTGGCTTCGGATACGCTCAACGCTTACGAAGAAGCCCGCCGTGCCCAGGCCCTCATCGATGCCGACATCATGGGCAAGACCGACCTCTTGCAGGCCTTCACCCGCGTCAGCAACATGATCAAAGGCGCCGACAATACCGGCGTCAACCCGGACCTCTTCGAAACAGAAGAAGAAAAAGCCCTCTACAGCGCCTGCCAGGCTATGCAGGTCAACTTGCCGCAGAAATACGCTGTCTATGACTACGAAGGCGTAGCCGAAGTCCTTTCCGAAGGCATTGCGGCTATCAACGATTTCTTGGACAACGTCCTGGTCATGCACAAAGATGAAGCTGTCAAAGAAAACCGCCTCCATCTCCTGGCCTTGACGTACAGCCTCATCCAGCCCTTAGGCGACATCAAGAAATTGGCGTAATTTCGTGGTTAGTGGCTAGTGGTTCGTCTCGGACTCAGATGCCGCTGCGCGGCGACAAATTCAAATGAACAACGACGCTTCGGGATACCCTCAGCGCGTAGCGGGCCGCCTTCACAGGACGGCCCCTACGGATGTAGCGCTGCGCGGCGACAGACTCAGGTGGACAACATCGCCTCGAGTAACCCTCGGCTCGTAAAAAGCAAACTCTCAGTCAGCAGAGCTGGTCCAATGGGCCGGAGAGGTTGATTGTACCTTCGACGACCCGCCGCGAATCCTGTGATAAAGCGGAAATTCCATGGCCAAAAATGAAAAATATGATATAATAATAGGGAGTATTGCAGGAGCTGTCTTCACTCGACAGCTCCTTTTCCGCACCTACTATAAAGGAGTGATCATTATGAAATTCAAGAATCTCGTCATGTTGGCTGCTGCCCTTACCTGCATTGCCGGCTCGACAGTTATGGCTGAAGAAAAAGTGAGCATCAAGAGTGCCAGTGCCGACAGCTATGAAGTCGTCCAGGTCATGACGACAAAAGACAAGAAGTACTATCAGTATTATAACAGCGCCTATCAGTATGCCGTCGATATCCCCAGAGCGGCTACGACAGCTGACATGAATGCCGACGGCGACGGCTGCTATTTCCAGGACCCCAAAGACGATGCCGTCTACATGACCTATGCTGCCAAGAACACCATGGGCTTTACCATCGACGAACTCTACAACATGGCTTTGGGCATGAATGGTTCGCCGACCTTGACGACCAACATCAAGACCAAGAATAGCTATGCCATCGGCTGGACGGACGGCAAGAAATCCTATTACCACGAACTCTACATCAACGACAAGAACAAGACCTATACGGCCTTCTCCGTCACCTATCCGACCAGCAAGAAAGATAAGTACCAGGCCATCATCGCCCACATGTCCCGCAGTTTCATGCCGAACGTACAAATGTAATGGATAATATGGGGAAAACCCCTTTACAGGACAGTGTCTTTATGGTATAATTCCCTTGTTAATTTAGGCAGTCCTCTGTCCGGTAACACGATTGTCGTGAAAGGTGGCGGCAACGGGGGCACGAATGTCTTATAGGAGGAAAAAAGAAATGAACATTATCAGCGTACTTGAACAGGAACAGCTTCGTGACGATATCCCGGCATTCCGCCCTGGTGATACAGTCAAAGTTCACGTAAAGGTTGTCGAAGGCAATCGCGAACGTGTACAGGTTTTTGAAGGTGTCGTTATCGGCCGTCAGAACGGCGGTGTCCGCGAAACTTTCACTGTCCGCCGCGTTTCCTACGGTGTTGGTGTTGAACGTACTTTCTTAGTACATTCCCCGCGCCTCGCTAAAATCGAAGTCGTTCGCCACGGTATCGTCCGTCGTGCAAAATTGCACTACCTCCGTGGTCTTACAGGCAAAGCTGCCCGTATCCGCGAACGTCGGTAATTCATTGGCAAGAACACTTGAAAAAGAGGTTGACCTGCGAAGATGGCTTCGCGGGCCAGCCTCTTTTTTCATGGCTCCATCGTAGGGGCCGTCCCAAAGGGCGGCCCGCCGTGCCCAACCTCTCAGTCAGCTGCGCTGACAGCTCCCCTACAAAGGGAGCCAAAGCCTCTCCTCATAGGCCCTTTTTGGTCCGTCAGGTGCTGACCGCAGGGAAGTGCAAGACGGTTGCCAAAACGGAGAGCTGAGCTAGAGGTGGCCCGAAGGGCCGGAGAGGTTGGTCTTAAACAAATGGGCCATCCTGCGATTCAGGATATCGTGCACTCATATTGTTAACCATGATATAAATGAAATTGAGTTGACTGCAATCGATGCAGCGAGTATAATAATCCCATAGTTTACAAAAACAAAGCAAGGAGTGGGTTGACAATGAACACAATAGCTGCACTGACAGATAGCATTATAAAAGGATACCGCATCCAACGCGGTGATGATTTATCGATTTTCCTGGAAGCACCTTTAGAGGAGCTGCAGAAGGGGGCCGGTGCCTTACAGCGCCATTTTTGTGGCAACCATGTCGATTTCTGTACCATCATCAATGGCCGCAGCGGCCGTTGTGGGGAAGACTGCAAATACTGTGCTCAGGCGGCCTGCCATCATACGGGCTGTGACGAATACGGTTTCTTGCCGAAAGAAGAAATCATCGCCAACGCCAAGGCCAATCAGGATGCCGGCGCCAACCGCTTTGCCATCGTCACGTCCGGCCGGGCGCTGACCGGTGCTGATTTTGAAAAGGCCCTGGATGCATACCGCACGATGAAACAGATCCTGCACATCGACCTCTGTGCTTCTCACGGCCTGCTCACGCCGGAACAGCTGCACCGCCTCCATGAAACGGGCGTCACCAGTTACCATCACAACATCGAAACGTCGCGGCGTTTCTTCCCGCACATCTGTACGACCCACACTTATGACGACCGCATCCGCACCATCAAGGCCGCTCAGAAAGAAGGGCTCTGCGTCTGCTCTGGCGGCATCATCGGCATGGGGGAAACCTGGGAAGACCGCCTGGATATGGCCATCAGCCTGGCCGAACTGGGCATCCAATCCATTCCCATCAACGCCCTCATGCCTATTCCCGGCACGCCCTTGGAACATCGGATCCAACTCGACAGCCGCGACATCTTGCGTACGATTGCTTTCTTCCGCTTCATCAACCCGGAAGCCAACATCCGCCTGGCAGCAGGCCGCAAACTCCTGCCGGAAAACGGCGCTACGGCTCTCCTCAGCGGCGCGTCGGCTTCCATTACGGGCAACATGCTGACCACATCGGGTTCGACCATCGTCGAAGACATGGCCATGCTAAAGCGTCTGGGCCTCAGTAACCAGGACTTGGGCGAAAACAGCATGTGCGGACCGAGATGATCGTTGATCGTAGTTCGTTCGTCGTTCATCGCCTCGGACTCAGATGGCGCTGCGCGCCTTTCGACTCAAACTGATAATGCGTCCTCGGGTATCCCCTGCGGTGCATAGCGGGCGCCCCACGCGGTCGCCCCTACGATACGGGCGATGCTGCGTAATTATGTAACGATCGCTTTTGGGCGATTATAAAAAAATCCACAGCCGTATCCATGACGAACAGCACATGCTTTTCCGGCCTGCGGCGCCGCCAGGCGCCATTTCCCTCGACGAACGATGAACGACCTACGACGAACGATACGCCATCCCCCTAGCCACTCATTCTTGTCTATGGTATAATACAAAGGATAAATAAATACATTCAGATAAATTTTCAATGAGGTGATTATCGTGGCAAAACAGATTTTTGTTACCGGTCATAAGAGCCCGGACACGGACTCCATTTGTTCTTCTATTGCTTATGCAAAATTGAAACAGTTACAGGGCATCGACGCTACGCCGATCCGCGCAGGCGAACCGAATAAGGAAACGGCCTTTGCCCTTGATTATTTCCACGTCGCTCCCCAGCCGTTGGTCAAGGATTTCTACGTCAAAGTCAGCGAAGCCGTCCACACGGAAGTAGAAGCCCTTCCGGTCAGCGCTAGCCTGAAAGATGCTGCCAAATGGTTCGCATCCCATGAAAGCGACGTCGCTCCCGTTGCCGACAACGGTCAGTTCGTCGGCGTCATCGAAAAGAGCCAGCTTGCTGATGAATTCATCAAGACCGTTATGGGCGAAGAATTGAGCACCGTCAAAGGCCTGGCTCATGATCCGGAATTGTTCTTCAAACCGACCGACAACGGTCACGACATCCCGGCTGATGGCAAATATGCTGTCGTCGAAAATGGTAAATACGTCGGCATGATCTGTGCAGACTGCGTCGCTGCTGCTGAAAAACAGCCGGTCATCCTCGTCGACCACAACGAAAAGAAACAGATCATCGACGGCATCGACGAAGCATCCATCGTCGGCGTCATCGACCATCACCGCATCGGCGGCACCTTGGAAACGGCTGGCCCTATTTCCATCCTCTTCAAACCCGTCGGTTGCACGGCTACCATCGTCACGGGCTTGTATGAACAGGCTAAGATCGACATCCCGAAAGACATTGCCGGCCTGCTCTTGTCGGCTGTCATTTCCGATACGGTCCTCTTCCGTTCGCCGACCTGCACGCCGGCTGACCGCGAAGCTGCCGAAAAATTGGCTAACATCGCTGGCGTAGACATGGAAAAATACGGCATGGAAATGCTCAAAGCCGGTGCTAACGTCTCCGATTTGACGCCGGACCAGATTGTCCACAACGACATGAAAGAATTTTCCAGCGGCAATACGACCTTCACAGTGGCTCAGGTCCAGGTCATGGATACGACAGACCTCCTCGACCAGAAACAGGTCCTGCTCAACGCCTTGGAAAAATTGCGCGCTGAACACGATTACGCCGCTTCCTTCTTGATGATCACCAGCATCATCGACGAATCGACGAACCTCATCTTCGCCGGCAATATGGACGACGTCGTCAGCAGTGCCTTCGGCAAAGACGTCCTCGACAAGGAAGTCTACCTGCCCAAGGTCATGAGCCGTAAGAAACAGGTCATTCCGCCTATCCTTTCGGCAATGAAATAAGTGATGATTTTCAGAGGCCCCATCGACACGGTGTGGGCCTTTTTATCTGTAAAAGGGGAATAATGCATGAATCCTATTTTTGATACCCTCAACGACCGCCAGTGTGAAGCCGTCAAGCATACCGAAGGGCCGCTGCTGATTACGGCTGGCGCTGGTTCGGGCAAGACCAAGGTCCTGACCTGCCGCATTGCCCACCTCCTGGAACTGGGCGTCGCGCCGTACCGCATCCTGGCCATTACCTTCACCAATAAGGCTGCCAAGGAAATGAAGGAACGCGTGACCAACCTCGTCGGCGCCCAGGCGGACAGCATCTGGCTGAGCACGTTCCATTCGTTCTGTGCCAAGCTGCTGCGCTTTGAAGTCGACGGCTTCCACGGCTATACGCGGAATTTCACCATTTACGACTCGTCAGACCAGTTGGTCCTGGTCAAGGACTGCTTGAAAAAGCTCAACCTCGATGACAAGCAGTTCATGCCGCGGTCCGTCTTGGGGACCATTTCGTCGGCTAAGAACGTCCTCATGGACGCTAAGGCCTTTGCGGCGAAAGCCTCCGATTTCTACGAACAGAAAGTAGCCGACGTCTACGCCTTGTACCAAGAAAAGCTGCGGGAAAACAATGCTGTCGACTTCGACGACCTCTTGTTCCTGGCCGTGCGCCTTTTGCAGGAAAAGGAAGATGTTCGGGAAAAGTACCAGTCCCGTTTCCAATATATCTTGGTCGACGAATACCAGGATACGAACCATGCCCAATACGCCTTGACCAAGATCCTGGCTGCCCGCTGGCGCAACATCTGCGTTGTCGGCGATGCGGACCAGAGCATTTACGCCTGGCGCGGTGCCGATATCCGCAATATCATCGACTTTACCCGGGACTATCCCGATGCGGCATCGATTAAATTGGAACAGAACTACCGCTCGACAAAGACCATCCTCCACGCCGCCAATGCCGTCATCGACAACAACGAAAGCCGGCCCAAGAAGACATTGTGGACGGAAAACCCGGCAGGGAACAAGATTATCCATTACCAGGCCCAGACGGAACACGATGAAGCCGACTATATCGCCGGCGTCATCTATAACCGCCACGAAATCAGCCACGAACCGTATGGCGATATGGCCATCCTCTTTAGGACTAACGCCCAGTCCCGTGTCCTCGAAGAGAAACTCATGCGCTATGCCATTCCCTATACCATGGTCGGCGGCACCAAGTTCTACGACCGCAAGGAAATCAAAGACGTCCTGGCCTATTTGCGATTGCTCTACAACCCGGAAGACAGCTTGAGCCTGACGCGTATCATCAACGTGCCGAAACGGAACATCGGCGCCACGACGATGGAACACGTCGCAGCCTATGCGGAAGAACAGGGCATATCCTTGTTTGAAGCCTTGTCGTCGACGGACGAGATTCCCGTCACCAAACGAGCCCGGACGTCGTTGGAAAACTTCGCCGCCATGATTTTCGACCTCCTCAACGACATCGAAGGCAAAGATGTCTTGAGTCTCATCGAAACGGTCATCAAAGAGACGGGCTACGGTGATATGCTCGATAAAGAAGCGGAACATGACCCGCAAGGCGAAAGCCGCAAGGAAAATGTCGGCGAATTCCTGTCTGTCGCCAAAGATTACATGGACAGCAATCCCGACGGCAACCTCCAGGACTTTTTGGAAAACGTCGCCCTGGTCAGCGATGTCGATGATTTTGAAAGCAGTGATTCCAAAGTGACCCTCATGACTCTCCACGCCGCCAAGGGGTTGGAATTCCCTGTCGTCTTCCTGACCGGCCTCGACGAAGGCCTGTTCCCGCACAGCCGGACCCTGCTGGACCCGGCGCAAGTCGAAGAAGAACGGCGCCTGGCCTACGTCGGCATTACCCGGGCAGAACGGCAGCTCTACGTGACCAATGCCATTACGCGGACCATGTACGGCCGCATCTCGGCGTATATGCCCAGCCGCTTCTTGGCGGAAATTCCACCGCAGCTCATGGAAGACTACCATCGCAAGAGCGCCATGCCCCAGAGCCGGACGACGGCCGTGCCTGGGAAACAACGCGTCTCCATCTTGACCAAGCCCGTCGCGTCGAGCCTGCCGAAAAAACACGCCGTGACCGACACCTTTGCCAAAGGCGACAAAGTCCGCCACAAAATCTGGGGCATCGGTACTGTCCTCGACGTCATCGGTGAAGGCACGAACATGCAGATGAAAATCCAATTCCCAACAAAAGGCGTCCGCCAAGTCGTCGTAAAATACGCCCCCTTAGAGAAAATATAATAGGGGCCGCCTCGGAATCAGATGCCGCTGTGCGGCGGCAGACTCAAACTGACAACGACGCCTCGGGAAACCCTCAGCGCGTAGCGGGCCGCCTTCACAGGACGGCCCCTACGGATGCGGCGCTGCGCCGCGACAGACTCAAACTGACAACGACGCCTTGAGTAACCCTCAGCTCGTAAAAAGCAACCTCTCAGTCAGCAGAGCTGCCAGCTCCCCTACAAAGGGAGCCTAAGCCTCCCCTCATAGGCCCTTTTTGGCCCGTCAGGTGCTGACCATAGGGAAGCGCAGGACGGTTGCCAAAACAGAGAGCCGAGCTGGAGGTGGCCCAACGGGCCGGAGAGGTTGCTTGTGCTTTTGCAGGCCGCCTCGGGAAGCTCTCGGCTCGTAAAAATACCCCCAATCGGGGCCTTCGTAGGGGACGGCCAAAGGGCGTCCCGCCACAGATGTTGTGAGTATGTCTTTGCAGATAAGTGGAACCGATTTTCAGGAATAAAGGAGGAACCTATGGATACTGAAAAAGCGCGTCTCTTGGAGCTGCGCAAAAAAATAGATGAATTGAGTTATCAGTATTACACCCTCGACAAACCGACGGTGACTGATTATGAATACGATATGATGTACCGGGAACTGGAAAACATCGAAAAAGCCCATCCCGACTGGGTCACGCCCGATTCGCCGACACAGCGCGTAGGTTCTAAGATTTCCGGCGGCTTTGAAAAATACACTCACGACCGGCCCATGCTCAGCTTGGGCGACGTTTTCAGCGACGATGAATTACGGGAATTCGACCAGCGCGTCCGCAGCGATTTAGGCGGTGAATCCTTGGAATACGTCGTCGAACTGAAAATCGATGGCCTGGCAGTCAACCTCATTTACGAACAGGGGCAGTTCATCCGCGGCGTCACCCGCGGCGACGGCGTCGTCGGCGAAGACATTACCAACAACGTGCGCACCATCCGCACCATACCCTTACATATCGCCAGCGATTCGCCGCACATCGAAATCCGCGGCGAAGTCTACATGCCCATCACGTCATTTGAAGCCTTGAACCAGCAGCGCCGCGACGACGAACTGGAACCCTTTGCCAATCCCCGCAACGCCGCTGCCGGCTCCCTGCGCCAGCTCGACCCGCGCATTACAGCCCAGCGTAAACTGGCCTTCTTTGCCTATGCCTTGGGAGGCAACAGCGGCATTGAAATCAAGAGCCAAGAAGAATTGCTCCAGGACTTGGCGCAGTTCCATTTCCAAGTCAATCCGGAATACCGCAAGTTTACGGACATCGAAGACGTCATTACCTTCATCCACAGCTGGGACGACCGCCGCGACAGCCTGCCTTATGCGACAGACGGCATGGTCGTCAAGGTCAATTCCTTTGCCCAGCAGGCCCGCTTAGGGAACACCGTCAAAATTCCCCGCTGGGCTATTGCCTATAAATTCCCGCCTGAACAGGCCAAGACGAAAGTACTCGGCATTTCCGTCAGCCTCGGCCGGACAGGCGTCCTGACGCCGGCTGCCGATCTCGAACCAGTCCATCTGGCTGGGACGACGGTCAAGCGGGCGACGCTGCACAACGAAGATTACATCAAAGAAAAAGATATCCGCATCGGTGATACCGTCGTCATCCAGAAAGCCGGTGAAATTATCCCGGAAGTCGTCCGCTCCTTGCCGGAACGGCGTGACGGTTCGGAAACAGTCTTCACCATGCCGACGACCTGCCCGGCCTGCGGCAGTCCTGTCGTTCGCCGCGACGGGGAAGCGGCTTGGCGCTGCACTAACCCGGATTGCCCGGCAGTCATCGGTGAAAAAATCGCCCACTTCGTTTCCCGCGATGCCATGAACATCGACGGCCTGGGTGACGCCATCGTCCAGCAGCTCCTGGCTCAGGGGCTCATTCACGACGTAGCCGACATCTACGGCTTGACTAAAGAAGAACTAGTCGACCTCGAAGGCTTCGGCGAAAAATCAGCCGATAACCTGCTCAAAGCCATCGAAACGAGCAAGTCCGTCGGCCTGGCCCGGGTCCTCTTTGCCTTGGGCATCCGCTTCGTCGGAGCCAAAGCTGGCCGCGTCCTGGCCGAATCCTTCGGCTCTGTCGACGCCCTCATGAAAGCCAGCACGGAAGACCTGACGGCCATCGATGACATCGGCCCGCGCATTGCCGACAGCATCGTAGCTTATTTCCGCGATGCCAAGAACCAGGCTCTCATCGAAAAATTGCGCGCCCACGGCGTCGACATGACGGCGGAAAAGAAGACCCTCATCAACACGACCTTTGACGGCGAAATCGTCGTCCTCACAGGGAAATTACAGATGTTCAGCCGCAAAGAAGCCGAACAGGCCGTCGAAGCGCGAGGCGGTAAATGCACGTCCTCTGTCACCAAGAAGACCACCCTCGTCGTCGTCGGAACCGACCCGGGCAGCAAATACGAAAAAGCCAAGAAACTGGGCACACCCATCATCAGCGAAAACGAATTCAAAGAATGGCTGGAACGCTAAATAAGCAACCTCTCAGTCAGCAGAGCTGCCAGCTCCCCTACAAAGGGAGCCTTAAGCCTCCCCTGATAGGCCCTTTTTGGCCCGTCAGGGGCAGTTGTACGGATGCGGCGTCCCGCCGCGACAAACACAAACCAATAACGACGACTCGCGTAATCCTCAGCCGTATCGTAATGCCCCTTGCCGGAGGCTATCGTAGGGGACGGCCAAAGGGCGTCCCGCTCAGAATAGTGGCTACATTCGTAACAGACTAAGGGCGATGATTTTATGAATCAACATTTTCACCCGGAAAGTTGATGGTGTAAAATAATTGTGGGGAAACTTTAATGCATTAAAGAAAACATAATTACCTGTTGAATGAATAGCTGGGATTGGATAAGTCTACGCATATTGAGCCATTGTGCCGAGCTCGTTTAGTCACACGTTCTGCAGATGTCAGTTATCGTAAGTCCGTTGCGCTTACGCCTCCGGCCAGCTTGAGTGGGCAAAGTGTCTTACAGTCTATTCGTAAACTGGAAGCCTATGCGCGGAAACAATTCACGGCTCATAGGCAGACGAGAAAACCCGAAGTTAATCAAGAAATATTGAAGAAAGAATGGAGTCGCCGAAAATTGCCGTATTGTACGTACGTTCCCGATGAAGCAGCTCATATGCCGGGGCGTGAATCAACTTTGAACGGTAATGGATGCGACTCATAGAAAATGGTGGTTATCAGCATATTATGTAACGCTTATACCAAGGTCCTTTTTCTCACTCAAAAAAATTCCCATAATATGTTGACACCGTCAAAGTTCTTCATGACTTTGTATGGCAGGTTCTTTTTTGGTATAATTAAGTGTTAAAATTTACGGTGAGGAGTGATTTTTTTGAAAGGGATTGTATTAGCTGGTGGTAGTGGGACGCGGTTGTATCCGCTGACGATGGTGACGTCTAAGCAGTTGTTGCCGGTGTATGATAAGCCCATGATTTATTATCCGTTGTCGACGTTGATGTTGGCTGGGATTCGGGATATTTTGATTATTTCGACGCCGACGGATTTGCCGAATTTTGAACGGCTCCTGGGAGATGGGTCCCGCTATGGTATTCATTTGAGTTATAAGGTGCAGCCGTCACCAGATGGATTGGCTCAGGCTTTTATTCTCGGTGAAGAATTCATTGCCGGGGAACCGTGTGCTATGGTTTTGGGCGATAATATTTTCTACGGTGCTGGGCTGACCCGTCATTTGCAGCAGGCTGCAGCCAATACGGAAGGGGCTACGGTGTTTGGCTATTATGTCGATGATCCGGAACGGTTCGGCGTCATTGAATTCGATGAAAAGGGCAAAGCCATTTCTATTGAAGAAAAACCGGCACAGCCAAAGACGAATTACGCTGTTACGGGCCTGTATTTTTATGATAAGCATGTTTGTGAATATGCTAAACAAGTCAAGCCGTCGGCGCGGGGCGAACTGGAAATCACGGACTTGAATCAGATGTATTTGGAAAAGGGGAATCTCAACGTCGTCACCCTGGGACGGGGTTACGCCTGGCTCGACACGGGAACAGTCAACAGCCTGAGCGAAGCTTCGAACTTCGTCAAGGCTGTAGAAACGAGGGCCGGCATCCAGATTGCCGCCTTAGAAGACATCGCCTATGGCCACGGCTGGATCGATAAAGAAACCCTCATGGAAAGCGCCATAAAATACGGCAAGAGCCCATATGGACAATATTTGAAAAAAGTCGCAGAAGGGAGATTTTTGAAAGATTTGTAAGGAATGTTTGAGGTTTGATGTTTGATGTGAATGGTGCGAAATTTGTGAGAAAGGAGTGCTTGGTGTGCCTTTACGATCGTTTCGTGATTTAATCGTTTGGCAAAAAGCAATGCGATTGGCACGAGAGACTTATTGCTTGGTCAAGTTGTTACCTATGGAGGAACGCTATGCTTTGTCTGATCAAATGAGAAGGGCTGCTGTATCTATTCCTTCTAATATTGCAGAAGGTCAATCGAGAAATACTAAAAAAGAATTTATTCAGTTTTTGCATATTGCTAAAGGTTCTAATTCAGAATTGATGACACAATTTTTATTGTGCTTGGATTTTGAATATTTGAAAAAAGAAGAGATTCAAAAGGTTATGAAATTATGCACTGAAATCGATGGACTGCTCGGCGGTCTGATAAAAAGCTTAAAAACTAACCTGGTTTAACATCATACATCAAACATCAAACTGCTATTATTTAGGTGATAAAAGTATTATATCGAAAGAGGAGAACGGAGCATGACTATCATCATCACCGGCGGTGCCGGTTTCATTGGGTCGAATTTTGTGTTTCATATGTTGAGGGAGCATCCGCAGGACCGGGTGATTTGTTTGGATAAGTTGACGTATGCCGGGAATTTGTCGACGTTGGCACCGGTTATGGGGCAGGATAATTTCCGTTTTGTCAAGGCCGATATTTGCGACCGCGGTGCGGTGTATTCGTTATTCGAAGAAGAACATCCCGATGTGGTCGTCAATTTTGCGGCGGAATCCCATGTCGACCGATCCATTGAGAATCCGGCGATTTTCTTGGAAACGAATATCATGGGGACGGCGGTTCTCATGGATGCTTGCCGCAAGTACGGCATCCAGCGGTATCATCAGGTATCGACCGATGAAGTCTATGGGGATTTGCCCTTGGACCGGCCGGATTTGTTCTTTACGGAAACGACGCCGATTCATACATCCAGCCCGTACAGTTCCTCCAAGGCGTCGGCTGATCTCTTGGTCCTGGCCTATCATCGGACCTATGGCCTGCCGGTGACCATCAGCCGCTGCTCCAATAATTATGGGCCCTATCATTTTCCGGAAAAATTGATTCCCCTCATGATTATCAATGCCCTGCATGACAAGCCGTTGCCCGTTTACGGCGATGGACTCAACGTTCGCGATTGGCTCTATGTCGAAGACCATTGTCGGGCTATCGACCTCATCCTCCAGAAGGGCCGCGTCGGCGAAGTCTATAATGTCGGCGGCCACAATGAAATGAAGAACATCGACATCGTCAAATTGATTTGCAAAGCATTGGGCAAGCCGGAAAGCCTCATCCATCATGTTACCGACCGCAAAGGTCATGACCGGCGCTACGCTATCGACCCGACGAAAATCCATGAAGAATTGGGCTGGCTGCCGGAAACGAAATTTGCCGACGGCATCAAAAAGACCATCCAGTGGTACTTGGACC
This sequence comes from Megasphaera elsdenii DSM 20460, assembly GCF_003010495.1. Lineage (NCBI taxonomy): Bacteria > Bacillati > Bacillota > Negativicutes > Veillonellales > Veillonellaceae > Megasphaera > Megasphaera elsdenii. The sequence goes on from NZ_CP027570.1 coordinate 2,056,406, forward strand.
ATGAAGACTGGTGGCAGCCCATTATTTCCGGCGAATACCAGCAGTATTACCAGAAGATGTATGGAAGCCGAGGCTGAAACCCCGGCGCAGTTCGCAGGCCGCCTCGGATTCAGATGCGGCGTTGCCGCGACAATTCATGATTGTATTACGACCATGAATCGTTCGTCATAAATTTTGGCCATGCCTAGGATTCACGCGGGACGCCTTAGCAGGACGTCCCCTACGAAATCGCATGCAGGCGATAAAAAAATTATGCGGCTACAAGCCGCAGCTGTAGGGGCCGTCCCAAAGGGCGGCCCGCTGTGAACAGTTGGAGAGATATCCGGACGGTCAACATGGCACGCAGTATGTTGTTATGCCCCGCTATTCCGAACGGGCGCCCCTACAGTTGTTGGGATTGTCAATTCATAGAAATTGCGTAGAGGCGATGTGAAATGAACGCAGTTTGCAGGCGGTTGGTCCTATGTCAAGATTTCGGACAAATTAAATTGAGGTTTTTCGTTTCTTAGATTCCCAGACGCATATTATGTTTCTGGAAATCAGCATACAGCTTTTCATAGTCATCCGGTGACATGTAGTTGCAATGGCTATGAATGCGTACGGTGTTGTAAAAGGTATTGATGTATTCAAACACCAACAAGTACGCTTGCTGATAATTTTGAATCTTGAAGCGATTGAGCCATTCCCGTTTAATCAGGGAGTGGAAGGATTCGATGCAGGCATTGTCCCATGGATAGCCTTTCTTCGAATAGCTGCGGCGCATTTGGGATGTCTCCCGAATATATGCCTGCGAAACATACTGGCAGCCACGGTCCGAATGGATAACCAACAGCTGTCCGGGTTTCCGGCATTGTTTGGCTTCCTGCAGCATCTTGACGATGCCGGCGACGTCCAGATTACGGGCCAGATTCCAGGCGATGATTTTCCTGGAGAACAAATCCATAATGCTTTCCAAATAGACGAAACCTTCAGCTGTCCAGATATAGGTGATGTCGCTGCACCATACTTGATCCGGTTCTTCAGGATTGAAGCATTCCTGAAGGATATTCACCAGCGCCACGTCAAAGTCACTGTTACGGGTCGTTACGGTGTAATGCTTTACCCAGCAGGCCTGAATGCCCATTTGCCGCATGTATACGCCAACTGTGCGTTCAGAGATACTGTCCCCGTTCTGCTGCATAACTTGGGCAATCTTCGGGGCTCCGTAAATCTGCTTGGAATCGTCGTAGATAGTTTGAATCTTTTTCTTCATCTCCTTGCGGTGCTGGGCCTGTTTCGATGGTTTGCGCGCCGCCCAGTCATAATATCCTGAAGAAGAAACGTCGAGTTCAGAAAGCACTCCGGACACCGAAAAACGACGTTCTGCCTGATGGGCATTTTCGGCTTCTTCCTGGACACTGCGATAGATGGCAATGGTCATTTGTCCAGAATGCTGATAGCTTTTTTTAGGACATTCAACGCATCCTTCGCATCCCGCAGTTCACGCTGCAGACGGGCGATTTCCTTAGCTTCATCCGAAGCATAGTTGCCGGAACCACGATAAGGCATTTCGCCATTGTCCTTCAGCTGCTTTTGCCAACGGGACAAGGTTTGTGGAGCAATACCTAGATTCGTAGCACAGCCAACCAAGCCGAGTTCCCGATGTTCATGATAATATTTAACTGCGTTGATTTTGAATTCTTTGTTGAATTTTGCCATACTGAGGCCTCCTTAGTTAATCCTATTGTACCACCATTAGGAACCTCAGTTTGACTTGTCCTATTTATATGCTAACACCAGGTCTGTGGTCTGCGTTTACCTGATAACGATGGTGTAATAAGAAAGTATGAAAGGGGAATCCATCCTATGAAAATCTTTGTAACGGGTGTGAATGGCCAGTTGGGTCATGATGTGATGAATGAATTGATTCGCCGCGGTCATATAGCGGTGGGCAGTGGTTCGAAGGCGGTGTACAGTGGTATGGCTGATGGGACGGCAGTGACGACGGCGCCGTATGTGTCTTTGGATATTACCGATGCTGATGCCGTACGGCGGGTCATTACGGACGTGCAGCCCGATGCGGTCATTCACTGTGCGGCTTGGACGGCTGTCGATTTGGCCGAAGGTGATGACAAAGTGGCTCAGGTCCGGGCCGTCAATGCCGGCGGGACACAGCATATTGCCGATGTCTGCAAAGAACTGGACTGCAAGATGCTCTATCTCAGTACGGATTATGTGTTCAACGGTCAGGGAACGGAGCCGTGGCAGCCGGACTGCAAGGATTACCAGCCTCTCAATGTCTATGGTCAGACGAAGCTCGAAGGTGAACTGGCTGTGTCGCAGACGCTGGAAAAATATTTCATCGTCCGTATCGCCTGGGTATTCGGTCAGAATGGCAAGAATTTCGTTAAGACCATGCTCAATGTCGGCAAGACGCACGATACGGTTCGCGTCGTCAATGACCAGATTGGCACGCCGACGTATACCTTTGATTTGGCCCGGCTGCTGGTGGATATGATTGAAACTGAAAAATACGGCTATTACCATGCGACCAACGAAGGCGGCTACATTTCCTGGTACGACTTTACCTGTGAAATCTATCGCCAGGCCGGCTACAAGACAAAAGTCCTTCCTGTCACGACGGAAGAATACGGCCTGTCCAAAGCCAAACGGCCCTTCAATTCCCGCTTGGATAAAAGCAAACTCGCCGCCAATGGCTTCCGGCCGCTGCCTGACTGGAAAGATGCCTTGAAGCGGTATTTGGAAAATTTAGTGTCTCGTGGCTAGTGGTTCGTGGCTCGTTATGGACTCAGATGCCGCTATGCGGCGATGGATTCAAAGTGACAACGACGCTTCGGGATAACCCTCAGCGCGTAGCGGGCCGCCAGCCTCTGCTGTCCGTTTTGGCAGCCGTCCTGCGCCTCCCGTTGGTCGTCACTTGACGGGCCAAAAAGGCTTACAGGACGTCCCCTACGGATGCCGTTGCGCGGCAACATTTCATAATTGTATTACGACCGTGTGCTACTCGTCATAAATTCTGGCCATGCCCAGGATTCACGCGGGACGCCTTATCAGGACGTCCCCTACGAAATCGCATGCAGGCGATAAAAAAATTATGCGGCTGCAAGTCGCAGCTGTAGGGGCCGTCCCAAAGGGCGGCCCGCTGTGAACAGGTGGAAATTATGCCTCGTTCTTCCGAACGGGCGCCCCACGTGGTCGCCCATACAGTTGTTGGGGACTGTCAATTCCCAGGAGTCGTGGCGGGCCGCCTGCGGTCCTGTGGACCGTAAAAAAATACAAGACTCCGATTTGCGGCTTGCGTTTAACTAAATATGTTATAATAAAGGAAACATGCATGAAGGGAGATAACTATTAATGGGTCAGATACAGGTTGAAAAGAATGTAGGCGGTATTGATGGGCTTTGTGTCATTATGCCGACGGTCCATGGTGATGGTCGTGGATATTTCATGGAAACGTATAATCAGAAGGATATGGAAGAAGCGGGATTCCATATCAATTTTGTTCAGGATAATCAGAGCATGAGCACCAAAGGTGTGCTTCGGGGACTCCATTTCCAGAAGCATTTCCCTCAATGCAAACTCGTCCGTGCCGTCCGCGGCAGTGTTTTTGACGTGGCTGTCGATTTGCGCCGTGATTCCAAGACGTATGGCAAGTGGTATGGCGTCGAATTGACGGAAGAAAACAAGAAGCAGTTCCTCATTCCGGAAGGCTTTGCCCATGGCTTCCTGGTCCTCAGCGACGTAGCGGAATTTTGTTATAAGGTCAACGACTTCTGGCATCCCAATGACGAAGGCGGCATGGCCTGGAATGATCCGGAAATCGGTATCCAGTGGCCTCAGCTCGTGGGTGAATATAAAGGTTCGCCCAGTGCCGCCGGTTATCATCTCGAAGACGGGACACCGTTGAACCTGAGCGATAAAGACCAGCAGTGGTTGGGGTTGAAAGATACCTTTTCCTTCTGAGTGCCTGAAAGCGGGGGTGGGCTTTATGCAGAACATCATTGCTGTGATTTGGGATTTCGATAAGACGTTGATCGATGGGAATATGCAGGACCCTATTTTTGAGGAATATCATATCGATAAGGCCAAATTTTGGCAGCATGTCAATGCCTTGCCGGCGCGCTATGCCAAGGAAGGCGTCAAGGTCAATGCGGACACGATTTACTTGAATCAGTTCATCAAGGACGCACAGAATGGGATTTTCAAAGGCCTCAATAATGAAAAGCTGAAAACTTTTGGCCAGAAACAGAAGTATTATCACGGTGTCCCGGAAATCTTCAAGAATCTCCAGCGCGTCGTCGAAGAGAATCCTAAGTACCGCGAGTACAACATCAAGGTAGAGCATTACATCGTCAGTACCGGTATGTCGGCTATCATCAAAGGGTCGGCGGTCATGCCTTATGTCGAAGCTATCTGGGGCTGTGACCTCATTGAAGGGCTTGATGGAGAAAAGCATAAGATCATCGGCGAAGTGGGCTACACTATCGACAATACGACCAAGACGCGGGCGCTGTTTGAAATCAATAAGGGCGTGCCCCAGCATCCGGAAATCGACGTTAACGCCAAGATGTCCGATGCTCTGCGGCGCGTCGCTTTTCCCAATATGATTTATATTGCCGACGGGCCGAGCGATGTGCCGGCCTTTTCGGTAGTCAAAAAATTCGGCGGATCGACCTTCGCCATTTATCCCAAGGGCAACAGTAAGGCCTTCTGCCAAGTCGAACAACTGCGGGAAGATGGCCGCATCGATATGTATGCTGAAGCCGATTACCGCGAGGGTACAACGGCTTATATGTGGCTGACCCACAAAGTCGACGAAATCGCCGAACGCATCTACAAAACAGAAAAAGAAAGCCTGGAAGGAGCCGTCTCGGCTGCTCCTAGACATTTGGTGTGAGTTTTTGCTTTATAGTTTGTAGTACAGAGTCTGTAGTTTACAGAAGATGACTTTTAAATTTAACACCATCTACTAACCACTAACTGCTAGCCACTAACCACTTAAAAGGGCTTGTCGCATGTGCGACAAGCCCTTTTATCATCTCCGCGGCGGTGGCCGATGGCCATGGTGCGGCGGGGGTGGACGGTGCCAGCCCCAATCACGGTAAAAAGGGCCGCCCCAGTTCCAATAGGTGTCCATATACAGTTGGGTCAGGTAGGCGTTGTAGGCCATGCGTTCCAGGTCGGCCTGGGTGACGACGGAGATGCGGCGCGATGCCGTTTCTTTGATGTCGCCGACGGTGACGTCTGCCAAGATGTCGACTTGGCCTGTTTTGACGGGGATGATGCTGTTGTCTTCGCCGATTTTGGCAATCGATTCATTGAGACTCTTGGCATTCAGCGTGTAAGGGACCCCGCCTGGCGTCTGCAAGGCGACGATGCCTTTGCTGCCCAGGGCCAGGTAGCGCGGATAGATAATGACGCGGCTCTTTTTCATCATTTTTTCGGCGCTGCCATAGATCAAGCCTTCATGGGGAGCGTCCATGCGCCAGACGGAACTCTTGTCTTTGGCGACCAGGTAGTCCCCGATTTGTTCCGTTGTCTTTTCGTCATATGCCCGGACGCGGCGGAAATACTTGTCCGTCAGGTCTTTGTCGACGCGGAAATAATAAGGCCTGGTTTTCGCATCCAGCCCGGTCCGTTGGGAATCAATGGTCTGGAGCAAGGTCGTCACGTCTTTATAGGTCGAGCCTTTGGTCAGGTAGTATTTGTCGATGATCTTGCCCGTATGGCCGGCCAAAGGGTCCGTCGGTACACTGGCCTTGGCTGTATCAGCCGGATTAGCGGCCTGGACCTGTGCGGCTGGCTCGGCTGGAACCGTTTTGGCAGCTTCGTCGGCAGCCAGTCCGGACAAGGTCGTGCAAGTGCAGAACAAGGCGGCCAGGATAGCCTGTTTCCAAATGTTCACGATAACACCTCCTTCTTCATTTTACTATAGCGCGTCGCCGAGGCAACCGTCAATATACCGTGAAAAATTGCACGAGAAATGGACAGACCTGTCTTATTTTACAAACGTATGGCGGGTTTATTGAAAAATACTTATCAGAGGCATATAATAAATAGTATATACAATTTGTATATAAAAATGCCATATTTTGTCACTATTATACGAATATATTTGATGAAATAGACTGAATTGCTTGAACTCATTGTGACATCATAAGGCGTGCAGGAGGTTTTATCATGAACAAGACGTATAAAGTCATTTACAACCGGACGCGATGCATGTATCAAGTCGTATCCGAACTTGCCAAAGGCCGTACCAAATCAGAAACCCCAGAAATGCTGAAAACCGTTTTCAGCAAACACGGGAGTCTGGCCCGAGGCATCGTGATGACCGTCTTGTCCATGAGCCTGGCTATGCCCGTGGGGGTGGCCGTGCAGGCAGAAGAGGGAAGTGGGAATACGGGGAGTGGGGATACTACCTATATCTCTGATACCAATACAGAAGTCCAGAATATCCAGGCTCTGGACAAGCAGGTAGTCAAGAATGCACAGGATATTGCTGCCAATAAAACCACGACAACTACCAATACAAACAATATTACTGCGAATAAGACGGCAATAGACAAAAACACTGCAAGCATTGCCACGAATACGAGCAATATTGCCGCTAATACAGGGGCCATCAGCAATGAAACCACAGCTCGGACTAAGGCTATCAGTGACTTGGAAACCAAACTGACTACTGGCGACAACAGCCTAGCTTCCAAGGCCAATGTGGATGCGTCCAACATCGGTACGAAAATTGATACTTCCAGTGAAACCACCGATGAAGCCAAAAAGAAAAAGCAGGAAGACAATGCCAAACTCTGGGGTGAAGCCCTGGGTATTGGGACCATTGCTGATGGAAACGAAGAACTGCTCACTGGCGGAACCTTGTATACGGAACTGCGGCCTCCTGAAAACGGTTTCTATATTTATAACGGGCAATCCACTGCCTACAATCTGCTGGCTTTGGATTCAGCCGTCAATGCCCTGGGTGTGGAAAAAATAACGGACAACAGCGGGAATATCACCTATGTGTCCAATCTGTACAAGTATTTCAAAGCCAATACAACGCCGTCGATGCAACAAAGCAGTCGACACCCGTATCCAATCTCCAGATCCTCGGCAACGATGTGACAGCTACTCTCGGCAATTCCGTCTATCTCGGCACAAAATCTTCCGCCACGGCGTCTAAGTCGGCAACGGCGGAAGCCATCCAGTTGGCCCAAGACCAGGGCGATACAGAAGCACTTGCTTCGGATGAATACAAGAACGCTGCCACAGACGAAGCCAAAAATGCCATCAAGCAGAAATATGAAGCCAAGTATATCCATGCGGCCAATATCGCGGCAATGGACAAGGACGGTATCTCTGCCGGCGTGACCAACTACGACACAGATTACACCTATGGCAATGATAGTAGCTACAACTATGCGGGCAGTCAGGCTGATGGTATTGTTACAGTAGGCGGTAAAGACGCTACCCGCCGCATCCAGAACGTATCTGCTGGTCTTGTCGGTCCTACGAGCACCGACGCCGTCAACGGCTCCCAACTCTATGCCCTCACCCGGCAGATCCGTTTTGGCGGCGACAATTCCAGCTTCGGTACCACTGCGGCAGACGATCAGAACGTCGTGGCCCGTGGCTCCAACGAGGCTATTTCCATCACCGGCGGCAGCGATGCTGTCACTTCGTCCAACGTCGATGGCAAGACCACCAACACGGTGGATACTGCCAAGCTCACCGGCAATAACATTGCTGTTGTTGCAGATGCGGACAAGAATGCCCTCCATGTACAGCTGGCCAGCAACCTCAAGGACCTGAACACCGCTCAGTTGGGCTCTGGCAGTGGGGAAAGCTATAAAGAAACCATCAAGCTCGACGGCACAGGGACCAACGGCGGCCAGATGACATTGGCTGGTGCTGATGGAACCGTAAAGACTACCCTGGATACCACAGGCCTTACGATTGCCAATGGCCCGAAATTTACCAGCAGCGGCATTGATGCAGCCAGCCAGAAAATCCATAATGTGACGGCAGGTACGGATGATGCAGATGCGGTTAATGTTAAGCAGCTGCAGTCTGCCCGTACATTGCTGACCCAGGGCACGAATATCACTTTGGCTGATACAGATGCTGATGGACACCATACCTATACGGGGAATGTGGACAATCTGGCAGTGAAAGCCAACAAAGAAGCTGCGAAATCGGTGACGCTGAAAAACGGCCTGACCTTCAATGACGGCACTAATACAACTGCTTCTGTAGAAGAGAGCGGTGCTGTTTCCTACAACCTGAATCAGGAGATTTCCCTGAAGAAAGTCACTACCGGCAATAGCACACTGGATACAGAGGGTCTCACCATTTCCGGCGGGCCGAAGATTGCCGCCAGCGGTATCGACGCGGGAAACAGGGTCATCAGTGGTGTTGCCAATGGCAGTAACGATACGGATGCGGTCAATGTATCGCAGCTCAAAGCCATTCAGTCCGATGTGAACGCAGGTTGGACAATCAAAGGCAAAGATCCGGCGAATGCAGATGTAAACGCCAATATCGGTAAGGGAAAGACCGTGACCTATGATAACGGCAACTATATCAAGTCTGTAGTCACGAAGGATGACAGCACTAGCAATGCCACGGTGAAGGTGGATGTGACCACCGGCACATTTGGTTCTGGTACCGGTGATAAGGCTGGTACGGTTACTTCCACAGCCAATGGACTGGCAACGACCCAGGATGTAGCGAATGCTATCAACAGCGCATCTATCAATGTAGTGGCTGATAATACATCGGGTAGTAAGAAAGCAGTGAAAGCAGGAAATACTGTTCACTTTGCCAATGATGGAAATCTGACTTTGGTTCAGGGGGATAATACGTCAGGCGAAGCAACTTTCACTTACGGCCTGAAACAAGAAATCAGTATCTCTAAAGTCACGACATCCGATACGACGAAAGGCTCTACGGTTCAGACGGCAGAAGGCATTACGACCACGGATGTAGCGGGCAATACCTATATTCAGAATGGACAGGGCATTACCTTGACACCGAAGACTCCAGAAGACGGCAAGACAGCTGTTATCTTGTCTAATAAGGGGCTGAGTAATGGTGGTAACGTCATCAGTGGTGTTGGTGCTGGTACAGCTGATACAGATGCTGTCAATGTGGCCCAGCTGAAAGAAGTGAATGACAAGGTGGGCAGCGGTTGGCAGATTGCCGGTAATGACGGACAGAAGGTGGCGGATATCGGCGCCGGCAAGAAGGTGACCTTCAAGTCGAACAGTGCGTATCTGACGACTAGTACAGCAGCTCGTTTAGGTACGGGCGAATCGGATACCGGTGCTGATGTTACCTATAGTCTGAAGACGAAAGCACTTGCGTCGGGTACGAATGGAACAGTCGCTTCTGTTTCTGACGCTGATGATGGCCTTGCCACGGCTAAGAATGTGGCGGAAACCATCAACCAGACTTACTGGACCGCAGCTTCCGGAAAATCCGGCAGCGGTAGCCAGACGGATGAAACGGCCAACGCTGCGGATAAACAGATTTCGGCCGGAGATACGGTAATATTCAATGCCGGAAACAACCTATCCCTTGTCCAGAATGGAGCTTCCTTCACCTATGGTCTGCAGACCGATTTAACCGGAATGAATACCATCCGCTTTGGCGGTACTCTGAATAATGGGAACTGGTCGGGCGGTCTCTTGATTGGCAAGCAGGCAGGTTCTGGTGCCAACACTGCAGACGGTAACTATATTACAGGCCTTTCCAATACAAAATGGGACCGCGCGACCATATCGGAAAACAGCAGTATGGCAGCTACAGAAGGAGAACTTAAACAAGCCATTGAGAATATCACTACGTCGGGTGGTGGTACTGGTGGTTTCGGCTTGCAAGCAGATACTGGGGACTCCATTATGCAGGATCTTCGCAAGACCATCCAAATTAAAGGTGACGGTGAAGGTTCGCAGGATGGCAACATCAAGACATCGAATGAAGGCGGTGTGCTGCGTATCCGACTCAATAAGACGCTGAACTTGTCGGAAGACGGTTCTGTACAAGTCGGATCCAGCAAAATGTCAAACGGTGCTATTCAGCTGGGGGAAGATGCGGATGCGAACAAAATCCTCATGGACAGTGCAAAGGGCATGGCAACAGTCGGTGGCGTGACGATAGATGGCGCAAATAAGACAGTATCCGGCCTGTCCAATACAACATGGGAAGTTGCAAAAGCGACGCAGGATGTTTCCGTGGGCGGTTATAAAGGCTCGACTAAGGTTGCAACAGAAAGTCAGCTGGCAGCGGCTATCTCTGAAGCACAACTACGGCTGCTATCATGACGCCAATGCCGTGGCTATCGGGGCTTATTATCATCCCAATGATACGACCATCTTGTCCATCGGTGGCAGTATGGGCGGCGGTGAAAATATGGTCAACGCCGGTGTCACTTGGAAGATGGGACACAGCGGTCATGAACAACGGGCAGCTCAGCCTGTGGTTACGCATCCGGTCCAGGCGGCTCCTGCCGTGCAGCAGGCCGCTCCGGTCCGTCCGGCGCCTGTTGCTACTCCGGCACCTGTTGTCACTCCGGCTCCTGTCACTACGCCAGTTCCGGTGAAAGCAGTCGTTCCGGCAACGCCGGCTCCGGCTGTGACGACGGCCATGCCAGCCGCTCCGTCTGGCGATACGGCTGCCTTGGCCCAGATCCTGGCACGGCAGACGGCGATCCTGGAAAAACTGGCTCAGAACCAGTCTCAGGCGGCTCGTCCGACAGCGGTAGCACACGGCGACGATATTTTCCCGGATGTCCCAGAAAATCATTGGGCCTATGCTTATGTAGCTAAATTAGAAAAAGCCGGTGCGCTCAAGGGATTCAAGCGTCCGGCTGTGTTGAAGAGTCCTATGATGACGCGTGATGATTTCGCGTCGGTATTGTACACGGCCATGGCCAACGGGGCCACGACCAATCCGGCCTTGAATGGTGACGACAGCCTGAACCGGCTGGCCCAGGAATTTAAGGCGGAATTGAAAGATGTCAAGCCGTAAGGCTTATTCGCCTAGGGCATAGAGTACGTCGGCTGCGACGGCGTTTAGGTTGTAGCGGCTGGTGTAGCACACCAGGGTCCCTTGGGACGCGGCCTGCTGGCAGGCTTTGCGGACCAGGGCGTGGCCCGTGTGGTTGGTATTGATGATGAGCACATCGGCACCTTGCAATTTTTGGATGTCGAAATGTTTGCTTTCCAGAATCATCCAATGAGGGAAGCGCGTGCGGACTTTGTCATGCCACAGGGCGCTGCCGCCAGCCAGACAGACGCGGAATCCTTTGAGGGCCTTTTCCAGGCGCGACGTGTAGTCGTCGGGCAGGGGAAAGGCCCTTTTTTCGACGTCTTCCTGGGGACAGCGCGTTTCCCATTCGCGCAGGGACTGTTCCAGCGTCTGGACGTAGCCGTCGTAATTTTCCTGCAAGGTCTTATAATAGGCCTGGGTCTGGGCCAGTTCGTCGCGGAGACGGGCAGCATCGTCGTCGGCGACGGGCAGCGTGTCGTCGTAGACCAGGCGGATGACACCCAAGGCCAGGGCGATTTGGCCGGCCGTATCCAGAACGCCTGCCAAGGTCAACGCTTCTGCCGTATTCGATGGCATACGGGGCTGAGTCACTGCCATGAGGCCCCGGACTTTGTGGCCTTCGATGGCCGTCGGCCGCGGGAACTGTTCTACCGTAATCGTAGCGGCCTTCACCGTGCCTGATGAATCGGTCCGGCTCAGGTCGTAAACGGATTTGCGCGGCGTGAAGGAGTGCTGCGTCAGGCGGCATGTGCCATCCATGCAGCCCGTCTTGTCCGGGAATTCGATGTACCCGTCTTTTTGCAGTTTGTCCCATAATCGCGCTGTCGGAACGGGCCGCCCTGCCAGGCAGAGCATTTCGCCATATGGCAAGAAACATTCATTGCCGCGGCACGACAGTCCTGTTATTTCATTGATATACATAAGCTGTGTGATTTTCATAATATGATTTCTCCTCGCGTCCATAGAATATGTTTCTATTATACGGCAGGCCTTGGGGCTTGAATAGGGGCGGAAACATCTTGTTATGAAGGGAAATTCACTCCATTTATAGTTCTATGAAGAAAAAGTACAGAATTTTTTGTGTCAAGGAGAAAAAATTATGATAGAATAAGGGGGTACATATGCAGAGTATACTAATAGAGGAGGTGCGCCGATAATGATGAAGCGGAATATCGTTCTCGTCGGCATGATGGGGAGCGGCAAAAGTCATATTGGCCGCAAGCTGGCCCAGCGCCTCGGCTGGCAATTTGTCGATACGGACCGGCGTATTGAACGGGCTGTGGGCATGACCATTGCCGAGTTCTATGCCAGTGCCGGAGAAAAAGTTTTTCGCGAACGGGAAATCAATGTCCTGCAGCAAGTCAGCCGCTATCATGAAGCTGTCATTTCCTTTGGCGGCAACTTTCCCATGAATGTCGGTACTTATCGAATCCTGCATCGTCATGGATTTATCGTCGCTTTATTGTCCGAACCGTTCCGCGTGGAAGAACGGGTCAGCCGTCATATAGGCAAGCGGCCGACTGTCGATTATGAGAATCTTCATGATTTCGTCCACACGATGATGAAACAGTGGGAAGAGGTCTATCCGTACTGCGACTGCGTCATTGATACGACGCGCGGGGGAGCGTCACAGATCGTCGAATCCATTGTCCATAAAATCAACGAAAGGCATGTGCAATTCATTGCCCGGGAAAAGAAGGAGAAGGATGTAAAATGATCAACAAAATCGGAGTATTGACCAGCGGCGGCGACGCTCCTGGTATGAATGCGGCTATCCGCGGGGTTACACGGTATGCCATCCAGAAAGGTCTTACTGTCGAAGGCATCATTCGCGGCTATGAAGGGCTGTTGAGTCATGAAACGCGCCCCTTAGGTCGTCGTGATGTCGGCGCTATCATCCATCGCGGCGGTACGATGCTTCGGACAGCCCGCTGCCTGGAATTCAAAGAAAAAGAAACGCAGAAAAAAGCAGCTGCCTACCTGCGTGAACTGGAAATAGATGCCCTCGTCGTCATCGGCGGCGACGGTTCCATGCGCGGTGCCCAGGCTTTGAGCCGCTGGGGCATCCCGACCATTACCATTCCCGGCACCATCGACAACGATATGATGGGGACGCAGTATACCCTGGGTTTCGATACGGCTGTCAATACGGTTCTGGAATCGGTCAATAAGATTCGTGATACGGCGTTCTCCCATGACCGCGTCGCCGTCATCGAAGTCATGGGCCGTGAAGCCGGATTCATCGCCCTCAATGCCGGCATGGCTTCCGGTGCCGAAGCGGTCCTGGTCCCGGAACATCCTGTCGACTTGGCTGCCCTTTGCCGTCACCTGGAAGAATCGCACCGCATGAAGAAATTGAGCAGTATCGTCATCGTCGCGGAAGGCGCTGCCAAAGGGGCCGATGTCGTCGACTACATCAAAGAACACACCTACCTTTCGCCGAACTTGACCGTCCTCGGCTATGTCCAGCGCGGCGGCGCTCCGTCGGCTTATGACGCCATCATGGCAGGCCGTTTTGCCCAGAAAGCCGTCGACAGCCTGCTGGCTGGCACGTACAACTGTGTCGTCGGCCTCATCGATAACCGCGTCGTAGCGACGCCGTATTCGGAAGCCGAAGCCCTGCGCTATCCCATCGACGAAAATCTGTTGAGCCTGGTCCATCTCTTAGGGAGATAAGGCGCCTGCGGCGCCGTTTGGCGTGCAACGTGATTCGTTTGCCGTGGCTGTGCATAAAGGAAATGCTCCTTGTGCACAGCCTCTTTTTTTGCGAAAGCTCTCACAAATACAGGTTTGGGACACCCACAGGATTCGCGCGGGCCTCCGCTTATGGAGGCCCCTACACCGCGGCCTGCGGCCAGCCGACTGCGTTTGTTTATTACGGCAAACGAACCACGACCCACGGTAAACGACGTGAAAAAGGGGTTATGCATGACGACGGCAGCCTTCGTGCGATAATCCCCTTCAATGCGTTGACATCTTATAAATATGCACGTATAATAGAGTAGCGTATATATTATCATATGTTACAGAGTGTCATTTAGAGGAGTGTTATCATGTCGTTTGATTTTAGTCTGATCTGGAACTCATTGCCCCTGCTGTTAGCCGGTGCCGGTGTTACCATTGAAATCACGGCGATTGCTGTCGGCCTGGGTTTCATTTTCGGCCTGATTACCAGTGTCTGCCGTCTGTCAGGCGTCAAGGTCCTGCAGGTCATTGCCGTCTGCTACGTCAATATTATCCGTGGTACGCCTATGCTGGTCCAGATTTTCCTGATTTATTTTGCCCTGCCCATGGTTATCGGTGAACGTATCAATCCTTTCGTCGCTGCCGTCGCTGCCTGCTCGATCAATAGTGGGGCTTATGTTTCGGAAATTTTCCGCGCTGGGATCCAGTCTGTCGATAAAGGCCAGATGGAAGCCGGCCGGTCCCTGGGCTTATCGTGGATGCAGACCATGCGCTACGTCATCTTGCCCCAGGCTTTCAAACACGTCATCCCGCCGTTAGGCAACGAATTTATTTCCATGACCAAGGAAACGTCCCTGGTTTCGGTCATCGGCTTTGAAGAATTGACCCGCCGCGGCCAGCTCATCATCGCCAAGACCTATGGTTCTTTTGAAATCTGGCTTACGGTTGCTGCCATTTACCTGGTCATGACCTTGACCATTGCCCGTCTTGTAAGCTATTTGGAACGGAGGTTCGCAACGGATGATAGAAATTAAAGGTTTGAAAAAAAGTTTTGGCAAGCACGACGTCCTCAAGGGCATCGACTTGACCATTCAGGATAAAGAAGTCGTCGTCATCATCGGCCCGTCCGGTTCTGGTAAGAGTACGATTCTGCGCTGCATCAATTATCTGGAACAGCCGACGGCTGGGGAAATCATCGTCGACGGTATCAGCATGAGCGATGCCAAGAGCATCAACAATATCCGCAAGGAAGTCGGCATGGTCTTCCAGCGCTTCAATCTCTTCCCGCACATGACGGTCTTGCAGAACATCATCTTGTCGCCTATGAAGACCCGTGGTGAAAGCAAGGAAGAAGCGACGAAGACGGCTATCCAGCTGTTGGAAAAAGTCGGCTTGGCCGATAAGAAAGATGCCTATCCCGAAACCTTGTCCGGCGGCCAGCAGCAGCGTGTGGCCATTGCCCGCGCGTTGGCTATGAAGCCGAAGTTCATGCTTTTCGATGAACCGACATCGGCACTGGACCCGGAAATGGTCCGCGAAGTATTGGACGTCATCAAGGATTTGGCCAAAGACGGCATGTCCATGGCTATCGTTACCCATGAAATGGGCTTTGCCCGGGAAGTCGCCGATCGCGTCCTGTTCATCGATGAAGGGAAAATCCTCGAACAGGGCAAACCGGACGACATCTTCTTCCACCCGAAAGAAGAACGGACGAAACTCTTCCTGTCGAAGATATTGTAAAAAGCGTAAAAAAAGCTGTCGCATAAGCGGCAGCTTTTTTTGTGGTTCGTTTGGCGTGATTCGTTTGCCGAAAATTCGTAGAAATGCAGGCTGAGGCTGTGCACAGGATTCGCTCGGGCGCCCCTACACCGAAAGGGTGTCTGCACAATCTCCAGCAATCCACGGTCTACGACTCACGAACCACGAACCACGGCCCGCAGGGCCTTATCCCCGGGCCGCCCGGAATGCTGTTTCCGCGGCTTTGACGGTGCGTGCGATATCCTCATCGCTGTGGGCGCCGGAGACGAAGTTGGTTTCAAATTGGGACGGTGCCAGGTAGATGCCTTGTTCCAGCATGGACAGGAAGTAGCGGCGGAAGGCGTCCTGGTCGCTGGCTTCGGACGTGGCGTAGTTGGTGACCGGGACGGCGCTGAAGAAGACGCTGAACATGGTGCCGGCCCGATGGACCTGGACGGCAGCACCGGCCTGGGCAGCGGCGTCTTTGAGGCCGTCTGTCAGGATTTTCGTTTTGGCACAGGCTTTTTCGATGTAATCCGGGTCTTCTGTGATGAGGCGCAGCGTTTCCAGTCCGGCTGCCATGGCCAGGGGGTTGCCGCTGAGGGTACCGGCCTGGTAGACCTGGCCGGCCGGCGAGACGCAGTCCATGATGTCTTTACGGCCGCCATAGGCTGCGACGGGCAGGCCGCCGCCAATGATCTTGCCCAGGGTCGTCATGTCCGGGACGATGTGATAGATACTCTGGGCGCCGTGCAGGGCCGTGCGGAAGCCGCACATGACTTCGTCGAAGATGAGGACCGTGCCATGCTTCTGTGTTTCGTCACGCAAGAGCTGTAAATAGCCTTCTTCCGGCAGGACCAGGCCCATGTTGCCGGCAATGGGTTCGACGATGACGGCGGCAATGTCGTCGCCGCAGCGGTCCATGAGTTCCCGGAAGGCGTCGGCATCATTATAGGCGACGGTCAGCGTGTCTTTGGCCGTGCCGGCTGTGACGCCTGGGCTGTCGGGCTGGCCGAAGGTGGCGGCACCGGAACCGGCTTTGACCAGCAGGCTGTCGCCGTGGCCGTGATAGCAGCCGATGAATTTCACGATTTTATCGCGTCCCGTATAGCCGCGGGCGGCGCGGATGGCGCTCATCGTCGCTTCCGTGCCGGAATTGACCATGCGCAGTTTTTCGATGGACGGGTAGATTTCTTTGACCAGTTTGGCCAGCTGCGATTCAATCAGCGTCGGGGCGCCATAGCTCGTGCCGCGCGTGGCCGCTTCCTGCAGGGCCTTGACGACGCGGGGGTGGGCATGGCCGACGATTATGGGACCCCAGGAACCGACGTAGTCGATGTACTGATTGCCGTCGATGTCACAGATGGTACTGCCTTTGGCCCAGGCGATGAACGGCGGCGGACAGCCGATACGGTTATACGAGCGGACCGGGCTGTTGACGCCGCCCGGCATGAGGGTCTGCGCTTCGGCAAAAGCCGCAGCTGATTTTTCTAAATGGAGCATGGGAAGGCCTCCTCATTCTTTGATGTCTAAGTTGAATACATTCCGCAGTTCACGGACGACCCGGTCTTCATCGGGCGTGTTGGCCGCTTCGACGGTGCGCCGCAGGGGAGCGCGCAGGATTTTGCGGACCAGGATGTGGGATAAGTTCTCGACGACGCGGAACTGGTCGTCTGTCAGTTCGGGCAGTTTGTTGCGCGCCCGCTTGACGAAATGGCGCCGCGTCCGTTCGGCCTGCTGGGACAGGCTAAGGACGACGGGGCGGACGGACAGGTATTGATAGCGTTCAATCATGGTGTCCACGGCTTCGTCGACGATATAGCTGGCGGCAATGGCTTCGCGCTGACGCGTCGCTTCGTTATCGTGGACGACTTCCTGCAGGTCGTCGATGTTATATAAGGTCACGCCGGGAATCTGGGTGATTGCCGGGTCGGCGTCGCGCGGGACGGCGATGTCGATGATCAGCAGGGGCCGCCCTTGGCGCAGTTCCTGGAAACGCTGCAGCCGCGGGACGGTGATGACATAGTGCGGTGCGCCAGTCGAGGCGATGATGATGTCGACATCGGAAACGACGGACTGGACTTCTTTATAGTGGACGGCCTGGCCGCCGACGTCCGCCGCCAGTTCCTGGGCCCGATCCAGATGGCGGTTGACGATGTACAGTTTCCCGGCACCTTTGCCTAAGAAATTCTGGGCTGTCAGGCGGGCCATCTGGCCGGCGCCGTAGAGCAGGAGGTTCCGGCCAGAGAGGGAGCCCAGGCTTTTTTCGGCCATCTGGACAGCGGTATAGCTGACGGATACGGCATTGTAGGCAATGTGCGTTTCCGTCCGGACCCGTTTGCCTGTGGCGATGGCCTGCTGGAAGAGCATGTTGAGGATGGCACTGGTCGCACCGTTTTCATGGGCCATGACGTAGGCCTGTTTGACCTGACTGAGTATCTGACCTTCGCCGAGGACCAGTGAGTCCAGGCTGGCGGCGACGGTGAACAGGTGGTGGATGCAGGCTTTCCCCGTATAGCTGTAGAAATACGCCGGGTCATAAGCCGGGCGGCCGGCCAGGTCGAGGAAGAAGTCGCGCAGGGCCTGTTCGTTGTCCCGGATGTCGTCGACGACAGCGTAGACTTCGGACCGGTTACATGTCGACAGGACGACGGCTTCGCGCAGGCCGCCGTAATCGTCGAGGTGCTGCAGGCCCTGGTGGATGGCGTCCGGCGTCATAGTGAAGCGTTCCCGGATGGCGACGGGGACGGTCTTATGGTTGAGGCCAAGGATGACGAGGTCCATCGTTAGGCCTCGACTTCGTCGTTCTTCAGCCACTTAGCGACGTCGACGGCGTGGTAGGTGATGATGATGTCCGCACCGGCGCGCTTCATGCTGGTCAATTCTTCCATGACGATGCGCTTTTCGTCGATCCAGCCATTGCGGGCAGCCGCTTTGACCATGGCGTATTCGCCGCTGACGTTGTACGTGGCAATGGGCCGCTGGCAGCGCTGGCGGGCCTGGTAGACGATGTCCAGGTAGGACAGGGCCGGCTTGACCATGATGATGTCGGCGCCTTCTTCCAGGTCGAGGTCGATTTCCTTCATGGCTTCGCGGCCGTTGGCCGGGTCCATCTGATACTGGCGGCGGTCGCCGAAGTGCGGTGCCGAATCGGCGGCGTCGCGGAAGGGACCGTAGAAGCCGGAGGCATATTTGGCGGCATAGGACATGATGATGGTGTTGATGAAGCCTTCTTCATCCAAGGCCTGGCGGATGGAGGCGATGTGGCCGTCCATCATGTCCGACGGGGCGACGATGTCGGCACCGGCTTCGGCCTGACTGACGGCGACTTTGTTGAGCAGTTTCAGCGTGGCGTCGTTATCGACGTAGTGGTCTTTGATCTGGCCGCAGTGACCGTGGTCGGTGTACTGGCAGAGGCAGACGTCACCGACGATGACCATGTCCGGCAGGGCTTTCTTGATGGCCCGGATGGCGCACTGGACCGGGCTTTGCGGGTCCCAGGCGCTGGAACCGATTTCGTCTTTGTAAGCCGGCAGGCCGAAGACTTCGATGGCCCGCAGCCCTAAGGCATAGATGTCTTCGGCCAGGCGGACGGCGTTGTCTACGGACAGGTGATAACAGCCGGGCATGCTGGGGATTTCTTCTTTGACATTCGTGCCGGGGACGACGAAGATAGGGTAAATCAAATCGTTGAGGCATACATGGTTTTCCCGGACCATAGCGCGCAGGGGAGCGGAAAGGCGCAGGCGGCGGGGGCGTAAGGTATTCAATTTCATGACTGTTTGATTCTCCAATCTGTAATACATTCAGCCAGGCCGGCAATGGTGTAGGTCTGGGCTGTCACTATTTTTTTCAGGCCCGCTTCCTGACAGGTACGGGCCGTGATGGGGCCGATGCAGGCGAAGGTGATATCATCCAGGTCGCTGGCCTGGGCCTGGCTCAGGGAGAGGAAACTGCGGACGGCTGACGAGCTGGTGACGGTCACGACGTCGATGGTCTGGCGGGCCAGGAGGTCTTTCAGGACGGCGCCGTTTTCGCTGGCTTCGACGGTGCAATAGGCCTGGCAGACATCGACGACGGCGCCCCAGCGGCGCAGTGTGTCGGGCAGGACCGACCGGGCTTCTTTGGCCCTGGGGATGAGGATGCGTTCTTTGCCGGAAAGGTGCGGCTCCAGGGCGGCGGCCAGGTCTTCGGCACAGTAGGCGCCGGGGACGACGTCAGCCTGGAGGCCGTAAGCTGTCAGGGCCTTGGCCGTGGCACTGCCGATAGCGGCCAGTTTGGCCCGGCCCAGGGCACGGCTGTCGCGGCCGTGATGCTGGAGACGGCGGAAAAAGGCATCGACGCCGTTGGTGCTGGTGAAGATGACCCAGTCGTAATGTTCCAGGTCCGCTATGGCAGTATCCAGCGCCTGGTAGCCGTCTGTCGGCGGCGTGATGCGGATGGTCGGCACTTCCAGGCAGCGGGCACCCAGTTCTTCCAGGCGATGTGTCAGGTCCGGCGCCTGGGCGTGGGTCCGGGTGACGGCGATGGTCAGGCCGAAGAGGGGCTTCGTGTCGAACCACTGCATGGACGGCCGCAGGGCGACGACGTCGCCGACGATGAAGACGGCCGGTGCCTTGAAATGGCAGGCCGCCGCTTTTTCGGCGATATCTCCGACCGTAGCCACCAGCGTTTCCTGGTCGGCCTTGGTGCCCCAGCGGACCAGGGCTGCCGGCGTCGTCGCAGGACGGCCGTGGGCGACGAGCTGCTGGGTGATGGATGGCAGGTTGTGGACGCCCATGAGGAAGACCAGCGTATCGACGGCCGTTGCCAGTTTGTCCCAGTGAATCGATGACTGGCCTTTGGTCGGGTCTTCGTGACCTGTGACGACGGCAAAGGACGAAGCCGCCGTCCGGTCGGTCACGGGGATACCGGCATAGGCCGGGGCGCCGATGGCCGACGTGACGCCTGGGATGATTTCAAAGGGCAGGCCCGCGTCGTGGAGCGCCCGGCTTTCTTCGCCGCCGCGGCCGAAGACGAAGGGGTCGCCGCCTTTGAGACGGACGACAATCTTGCCTTCTTTGGCTTTGGCAATGAGCAGGTCGATGATTTTGTCTTGGGACAAGGTGTGGTCGGCCGCTTTTTTGCCGACATATATTTTTTCCGCTGTTGGCGGAGCAAATTCTAGAAGGCGCGGATCGGCCAGATAGTCGTAGATGACGACATCGGCCCGTTCCAGGACCTCCCGGCCCCGCAGGGTGAGCAGGCGGTAGTCGCCGGGACCGGCGCCAGTGAGATAAACGATACCGTTCATAGAGAGAACCTCCTTAATAGGTCGGGATGATGCCCAAATCAGTGAGGATGCGGCGGCCGCCGTCGTCGAGGAGTGTGCAGGCGGCCTCGTGGCCGATGGCGGCGCTGTCCGCCGCGGAGCCGCGTGTCGTCGTGCGGCAGACCTGGCTGCCGTCGGGAGCGGCGATGATGCTCTGCAGCGTCAGGATGCCGTCCTGGACGGTGCCGTAGACGCCGACCGGGACCTGGCAGCTGCCGTTGATGGCGGCCAGAAAGGTCCGTTCGGCCGTCGTCGCAGCGGCGGTGCCTTCGTCATTGAGGAAGGCCAGGGCCTGTTTCAACGATTCGTCGTCTGCGCGGGTTTCGATGGCCAGGGCGCCCTGGCCGACGGCGGGAATCATCGTATCGACGGGCAGGAGCTGTGTGATGCGGTCGGCCCGGCCCAGGCGCTGCAGACCGGCTTCGGCCAGGATGATGGCGTCGTATTGGCCGTCGTCGAGCTTCTTCAGGCGCGTGTCGACGTTGCCCCGCAGATCGGCGACGAACAGGTCAGGCCGGGTGTGGAGGAGCTGGGCCTTGCGGCGCAGGCTCGACGTGCCGATACGGGCACCGGCCGGCAGGGCTTCCAGGGACGCATAGGTATTGGAAACGAAGGCGTCGTGGACATGGTGGCGGGCCGTAATGGCTGCCAGGCAGAGGCCGTCCGGGACGTCCGCCGGCAGGTCCTTCAGACTGTGGACGGCCAGGTCGATGGTGCCGTCCAGGAGGCGTTGTTCCAGTTCTGTCGTGAACAGACCTTTGCCGCCGATGCGGGCCAAAGGGACATCGAGGATTTTGTCGCCTTGCGTGACGATGTGCTGGAGCTGGACGGTCAGTTCCGGGTCGTGCCGGCGCAGGGCTTCGGCGACGTAGTTGGCCTGCCACAGGGCCAGCTGGCTGCGCCGCGTACCGATAGTCAGATTACGTTTCATGGTTTTTCCTTTCCCAGGCGGCCAGCCGCTTCCGGAGGAGGGAGCTGGCGGCGTCGATTTCGTTGTTTTCTACCAGGTCCATGACGTCATCGGTCAGGGCCTGGCGCCAGAAGGCCTGGCGGTCCCGGCTGGTCGCGAGGAGGGCCTGGCCCTCTTTGCGGATAGCGGCCAGTTCAGCCATCCAGCGGCCATAGCGTTCGTCGAAGTGCTGTTCCAAGTGCTTCCGGAGCCAGCGCGAAAAGGCCGGCGCCTTGCCGTTGGTGGAGATGGTGAGCTGCAGGTCGCCCTGGCGGACGATGGAGGGCAGGGTGAAGTTGCACAGGTCCGGGACGTCACAGACATTGAGCAGTTTCCCCTGGGCTTTGGCAGCAGCTGAAACGGCTTGGCTGACGGCCTCGTCATCGGTGGCGCAGATGATGAGGAAGAAGGTGGTTTCATCGCCAGGCTGATAGGTCCGCCTTTGCCAGGACAGTTGATGTTCTTCGGCCAGAATCTGCAAAGCTGGTGTCAAGGCCGGTGCAATGACCGTTACGACGGCCCCTTCATCGAGGAGACGCCGGACCTTGCGTTCGGCGACGCTGCCGCCGCCGAGGACCAGACAGGCCTGACCGGTAAGATCGAGGTTAATAGGATACATAAACGGAACTCCCTTTCAAAGTTGTACGCCTTCTATTATACCATTATAAGAGGAAAAAGCTGTAGTAAATACAACAAATTTCTGAGTGAAAAAGAGGCTGTCTTTGTGTGACAGCCTCTTTTTCGAGTATTAAGTTTGCAGTTTGTAGTAACTTCATGCCAACAACTATGAAAAGCAACCTCTCAGTCAGCATCGCTGACAGCTCTCCTATGAGGAGAGCCAGTGGGTTACGAGAGCAGGCCGCCCTTTGGGACGGCCCCTACGATTTCTTATCCCTACGAGTCCTTAGCGGATGAAGTTGGTCATGATCTTCGCTTCTGTTGCCGGGGCTTCGATGCCTGCTTTTTTGCCGGCTTCGATGCATTTCAGGATCCAGGCCATGTTGCGGCCGAGGGTCCGCATGATCTGCAGGCCTTCTTCATCTTTCTTGACGTCCTCCGGCGTATTGCCGTGGACCATGGGCCAGTAGTTGGAAGCGACGCTGACCATCTGATGGTAGGACAAGTATTTGTTGAGGACGTCCAGCGTGGCTGTCGTGCCGGCACGGCGGGCCGAGGTGACGGTAGCGCCGACTTTATGGGTCAGGGCAGCACCGGCTTTACCAGCCAGTTTATCCATGAAGGAGATGATTTCACCAGACGGCGAAGCCCAGTAGACCGGCGAGCCGATGACCAGGCCGTCGGCGGTCTTCATTTTTTCGGCGACAGCGTCGACGATGGCGTCATCGGGAAGGGCATGGACGATTTCTGCATCGATGCCGTTTTCTTTGAGCGTATCGGCGACGACAGACAGTGCTGTATAGGTGCAGCCTTTTTCGCGGCGGCTGCCATTCAATAAGATAACTTTCATGGGAATCCCTCCTGTAAATATCATGATTACATGATAATAGTTGTCATAACTAATAAGACAGCTATTATCAGTTTGAAGTTAAAAGTTTGATGTTTGATGTAGATGGAATTTAAAGGCCCTTACGTCAAACTTCATACGTCAAACTTCAAACACTAAAAATAAAGAAAAATGTATGATGACAGAAGCCTTCATACAATAATCTTTTGCAAAAATACTATAGCACAGAAAGGGCAAAAAAGCAAATACGCAGGCTGCTGTTCGTGGTTCGCAAAACCAGCCGCTAACCGCTAACGGCTGATTTTTCCTTATACGCATAGCGCAGCCTATTTTTATGATATAAAAGTATCGAAGTATAAAATTTAAAATGATATTTTTATTGCATATAGTCCATGGAAATGGTATCATAAAGTCATCAAGAAGATTCCTTAGCCAAATACGTGAAAGGGAGTATGACTCATGAATACCATTACGCCTATGGATTCGGCGAACCAGGAAGTGTGGATCGGCGTCGACGTCGGTACGACTGGCGTCCGGGCCATTGCTTATACGGAAGACGGGACCAATGTCTGCTCGTCGGAAGCTTTTTATCCTTTGTTGACACCCCATCCGGATTGGGCCGAAGAAAGCCCGCTCCAGATCCTGGAAGCCGTCCAGGAAGTCATCAGTAAGACGGCCGCTCAGCTTCGCTATAAGAACAAGGAGCTGGCCGGCATCGCCCTGAGCACGGTCATGCACAGTTTCGCCGGCCTCGACGAAGGCAAAGAACCCCTCATGGACATGCAGACCTGGGCTGACAGCCGCAGCGCGTCTATTGTCCGGGAAATGAAGAAAGACGAAGGCTTGTGCCGGTCTTTCTATGAACGGACGGGCTGCCCCATCCACGCCTGCTATCCCCTGGCCAAAATCATCTGGCTGCGCCAGAACCAGCCGGAACTCTTCCGCCAGATGCGCTATGTCGGATCATTGAAAGATTATTTGTTCTATCACTTGACGGGCCAATGGGTCATCGACAAGTCCGCAGCCAGCACGAGCGGCATGTACAACGAACGGACCTTGGATTGGGATGATGAAATCCTGGCCTATGCCGGTGTCACTAAAGACCAGCTGCCGCCTGTCGTATCGACGACGTACAGCCAGGGTTTGTGTGAAGACGCTGCCAAGATTTTGCGCCTGCCGGCCGGCCTTCCCGTCGTCATCGGCGCTACGGATGGCGTCCTGGTCAACGTCGGCATCGGTGCCGTCGAACCGGGCCAGCTCAGCGGGACCATCGGGACCAGCGGCGCCCTGCGCATGCTGACCCGCCAGCCCAAGACGGACCCGCAGATGCGCACGTGGTGCTATAACCTGACCGACGACATGTGGGTCGCCGGCGGAGCCATCAACAACGGCGGCATGATCCTGCGCTGGGTCCGCGACAAAATCTGCCATTACGGCGGCAGTGCCCTGGAAACGCTGGACATCGACCCCTATGACTTGATGACCATGAAGGCAGAACACGTCGATGCCGGCGCCGACGGTCTCATCTGCCTGCCGTATTTTACGGGCGAACGGGCGCCATACTGGAACTCGGAACTGCGGGGCATGTTCTTCGGCTTTTCCCTCAATCACAGCCGGTCCCACATGATCCGCGCCGTCATGGAAGGCATCTGCTACAGCCTAAACAGCGTCATGGCAGCTCTCAAGGAATTTGGCGACATCAAGGACATCCGCGTCAGCGGCAGCTTCACCAAGTCGAAACTGTGGCTCCAGATTTTATCGGACGTCCTCAATCAGCCCATCACCCTGCCGGACAACAGTGAAGGCGCTGCTTTCGGGGCGGCCGTGCTGGGATTCATTTCCAGCGGCAAATTGAAGAGCATCGCCGATACGGCCGACTTGGTCCACGCCAAGAAAATCTATACGCCTATCGAAGAAAACGTAGCCGTCTACCAGCAGCTCTACGACATCTTCGTCCAGCTCTACCATAACTTGCAGGGAGAATTTGCCGACATTACGGCATACCAGCAGAAATTATAATTTCCAGTGAAAAGGAGAGATACCTATGGCACTTCACGATATTGGCGTCGTCGGCATGGCCGTCATGGGCAGTAACCTGGCCCTGAACATGGCCGACCACGGCTACGACGTTTCGGTCTACAACTATACGCCGGATTTGACGGAACAGTTCCTCAAGGAACGGCCCCATGACAAGATTACGGGCTACTTCGAGCTGAAGGATTTCCTGGCTTCCCTGAAGCGGCCGCGCAAAATCATGCTCATGATCATGGCCGGTGCGCCTGTGGACAGCATGCTCGACCAGCTGCTGCCCCTCCTGGATACAGGTGACATCATCATCGACGGCGGCAACTCCTATTTCGGCGATACGCGCCGCCGCTACGACCGCTGCAAAGAAGACGGCATCCATTTCTATGGCATGGGCATTTCGGGCGGGGAAACGGGCGCCCGCCGCGGTCCGGCCATCATGCCGGGCGGCAATAAGGAAACGTATCCTGAAATCCAGCCCATTTACGAAGCCATTGCGGCCAAAGCGGCTGATGGCAAGCCGTGCTGCACTTATATCGGCGAAGACGGCGCCGGCCATTACGTCAAGATGGTCCACAACGGCATCGAATACGCCGATATGCAGCTCATCGCCGAAGCTTATTTATTGCTCAAACACGTCGGCGGTTACGATAACGCCGCCATTTCTAAGATTTTCCATGAATGGAACCAGGGCGAACTGAAGAGCTTCCTCATCGGTATCGCCGCGGATATTTTTGCCGAAGACGACGAAGCAGGCGGACAGGTCCTGGATAAGATCGTAGACGCCGCCGGTCAGAAGGGGACCGGCCGCTGGACGAGCATCGAATCGATGAAACAGGGTGTCGATATTTCCATGATTACGGCAGCCTGCAATGCCCGCGTCATGTCCAACGCACCAGGCCGTGCCAAAGCGCAGGATGTCATTGCCAAGCCGGCCCTGACGGCCCAGAGCGGCCCGGACTTCGTCGAAGCCGTCCGCCAGAGCCTGTATGCGGCCAAGATCGTCGCCTATGCCCAGGGCTTTTCCCTCTACAAGAGTGCTTCGGAAACGTATGACTGGCACCTCGATTACGGCGCCATCGCTTCCATTTTCCGGGCCGGCTGCATCATCCAGGCCGAATTTCTGACCAAGATCACCGAAGCCTATGACAAGAATCCGGAGCTGGATAATCTCTTGTTCGACGATTTCTTCCTGGCTAAAATCAATGCCAACCAGGGCGCCCTGCGGCAGATCATCGGCCTGGCCATTGCCAACGGCCTTCCCATTCCGGCCTTCTCGGCTTCGCTCCAATACCTCGACGCCTACAGCAGCCCTCAGGTCGGAGCCAACCTCATCCAGGCCCTGCGCGACTATTTCGGCGCCCATACGTTCCAGCGCGTCGATAAAGCCGGCACCTTCCATCACCATTGGCATGAACATTATACAAAATAAAGGAGGTTTCTCATTATGCCACTCGTCATACTCGCTATTGGCATTCTCGTCTTATTTTTCCTCATCGTCAAAGTCAAGCTCAACAGTTTCTTGGCTTTGCTCCTCGTCGCCGGCGCCGTCGGCCTGGCCGAAGGCATGCCTATCGACAAGCTCATCCCGACCATTGAAAAAGGGCTGGGCGGGACCCTCGGCGGCCTGGCCATCGTCGTTTCCTTCGGCGCCATGCTGGGCAAGCTCATGGCTGAAAGCGGCGGTGCCCAGCGCATTGCGACGACACTGATCAACGTCTTCGGCCGGGAAAAGGTCAAATGGGCCGTCTGCCTGACGGGCTTCATCGTCGGTATCGCCTTGTTCTATGAAATCGGCTTCGTCCTGCTCATCCCCTTGGTCTTCACCATTGCGGCGGAAGCCAAGATTCCCCTGCTGGAAGTCGGTATCCCTATGGCTGCGGCCTTGTCGGTCACGCACGGCTTCCTGCCGCCTCATCCGGGCCCGACAGCGATTTCCATCATTTATAATGCCGATATCGGCACGACCCTGGTCTATGGTGCCATCATCGCCATCCCGACGGCCATCGTCGCCGGCCCGCTGTACTGCACGCTGACGCGGGACATCAATCCGGAAATCCCCAAGGGCATGTACAACCCGAAAATCTTTAAGGACGACGAAATGCCTGGCTTTGGTATTTCCGTCTTCACGGCGCTGGTCCCGGTCATCCTCATGGCTGCTTCGGCTATTGCCAAATTGACCATGGGTGCCGATGTCCCGGCCCGCCATATCCTGACCTTCTTCGGTCAGCCGGACATTGCCCTGACCATTTCCGTCGCCATCGCTATCTATACCTTCGGCCTGGGCCGGGGCAAATCCATGGAAGATGTCATGAAGACCGTCCAGGATGCCGTCCTGACCATTGCCATGATCTTGCTCATCGTCGGCGGTGGCGGTGCCTTGAAACAGGTCCTCATCGACAGCGGTGTCGGCACGTACATCGGTAATCTCGTCGCTGGTTCCGATTTATCGCCGCTGCTCCTGGCCTGGCTGGTCGCTGCCGTCATCCGCACGGCCTGCGGTTCGGCTACGGTAGCAGCCCTGACGGCTGGCGGTATTGCCGCCCCTATCTGCGCCGTCACCGGTGCCAATCCGGAACTGATGGTCCTGGCTACGGGCGCCGGTTCGCTCATCTTCAGCCCGCCGAATGACCCTGGTTTCTGGCTGTTCAAGGAATTTTTCGGCCTGACGGTCAAACAGACCGTCCGCACGTGGTGCGCCCTGGAAACAATCATTGCCGTCATGGGTTTAGCTGGTGTACTTGTTTTGAATCTCTTTGTAGGCTAAAATAAAAGTGAATATGAAAGTAGGAGGGAAGACGATGGAAGAAATGAAGCTCCAGGTATTTCCTGTCCTGCGCAGTGCATACGGCGGTCTGACCAAGTCAGAGCGCCGTATTGCCGATTATATTGTCGATCATCCCGGCGAGGTCATGGAAGAGACCGTAGCGGACCTGGCCGTTCATGCGCAGAGTTCGGAAATCACCATTTCCCGGTTTTGCAAGAAATTGGGCTGCAGCGGGTTGAAGGAATTGAAGCTCATGCTGGCTGCCGATTTGTCGGCAGCGCCGCAGAAGGACTTCCACGATATCCAGGCCGGCGATACGGGCCGCCAGGTGGCGTCCAAGGTTTTTGCCAATATCGCCGAAGGTTTGCAGGATACGCTGAGCCTCCTCGATTATGATGCCGTCGATGAAGCGGCCCGGCTCATCTTGAAGGCCCGGCGGATTTATGTCTTTGGCTTCGGCAATTCGGCGACAGTCTGCATGGATATGGCCACGCGGTTCCTGCGCCTGGGCCTGGCCATCCGGGAATATGCCGATTCCCATATGCAGGTGACGGCAGCGGCGCTCATGACGCCAGCAGATGTCGTCCTGGCCGTGTCCCACAGCGGGGCGACGAAGGAACTGCTCCAGTCCGTCCGGGCTGCCAAGGCGGCCGGCGGCAAGGTCATCGTCATCACCAGCCACGGCCAGTCGCCTTTGGCCGGGGAAGCCGATGTCTGCCTGTGCGGCATGGGCCGTGAAGTCCAGTATACGTCGGAAGCCGGGGCATCGCGCCTGATTCACATGGCCATCGGCGACGTCCTCTATACGCGGATCGCCATGCAGGAAGAAGGCCTTTTCCGGGACAATATAAAGAAGATGCGCCAGGAAATCGGCAAGAAGCGGCAGTTATAATCGCGGCTACGAAAATCGGCAGTTCTGTGGTACAATAAAGACGACTTATCCGGGACAATATAAAGAAGATGCGCCAGGAAATCGGCAAGAAGCGGCAGTTATAATCGCGGCTACGAAAATCGGCAGTTCTGTGGTACAATAAAGACGACTTATTGCAAACAGAGGAAGGATGATCAGAGGGTGAAAAAATTCTTGGAAATGGCGACTATCGTCGAGAATGAAGCCATTATTCCCGAAGTCTGGAAAATGGTATTCCATGCGCCGCAAATCGCAAGAGAAGCGCGGCCCGGTCAGTTTGTCAATGTCCACCGCGATGGGGGACAGACCTTTTTACGCCGTCCTTTCGGCATCGTCGATGCCGATACGGAATCGGGCAATGTGACTATTATTTACCGCCTGGTCGGCGTCGGTACGGCCGAAATGAAGACCTTGCGCCAGGGCGATGCACTCAGCGTCGAAGGCCCGTTAGGGGAAGGCGTCTTTACGACGACACCGGGCAAGGTCCTGCTGGCTGGCGGCGGCGTCGGCCTGGCACCGCTCATCTTCTTGGCCAAGCGCCTGGACCATCCCGTCGTGCTCGTCGCCGGAAAGACGGCAGCCGAAACGTTCTGGACGAAGTTCTTTGAACCCTATGCCGGCCGGATCTACGTGACGACTGACGACGGCTCGCAGGGCATCAAAGGCTTTGCCGTCGATGCGCTGCCGCAGATTTTTGCCAATCAGCCCATCGACCGCGTATCGGTCTGCGGCCCGACGGTCATGATGAAGACCATTGCCCAGGCTTCGGCCAAGGCCGGCATCGCCTGTGAAGTATCTATGGAAAAACGGATGGCCTGCGGCATCGGCGTCTGCCTGGGCTGCACCTTTGAAAGCCAGCTCGACGGCAAGCGCTATAAAGTCTGTGCCGACGGTCCTGTTTTTGACGCGAAGGAGGTCTTTGCATGATCAGCGAACGGATTGCCGTCCAATTCGCCGGGATTTCCATGAAGACACCGGTCATGGGAGCCTCGGGAACCTTTGGGTTCGGCGTAGAATACAGTGATTTTCTCGACCTCGACCACGTCGGGGCCATCATTTCCAAAGGCATCACGCCGCTGCCGCGGCCGGGAAATCCCGGTGTCCGCGTCGCCGAAACGCCGGCAGGGATGCTCAACTGCATCGGCCTGGAAAATCCGGGCGTAGCAGTCTTTAAGCGGGACATCCTGCCCAAGGTCCGTAAGGCCTGCCAGACGCCGCTCATCGTCAATATTTCGGCCGGTACTGCCGAAGAGTACGGCGAATTGGCAGCCCAGCTCGACGTCGATGGTGTGGCCGCCCTGGAAGTCAATATTTCCTGCCCCAATGTCAAAGAAGGGGGCATCGTCTTCGGGACCCAGCCGGAAGCGGCCGCTGCAGTCACGCGCAGCGTCAAGGACCATACGAAGAAACCGGTCATCGTCAAGTTGTCGCCGAACGTCACGGATATTACGGTCATGGCTAAAGCCGTCGAAGCGGCTGGTGCCGACGCCGTATCGCTCATCAATACCCTGACGGGCATGGCCATCGACATCAAGAGCCGCCGCCCCCTGTTGGGCAACATCACAGGCGGCCTGTCCGGCCCGGCTGTGAAACCCATTGCCCTGCGCATGGTATGGCAGACGGCTCAGGCCGTATCCATCCCCATCCTCGGCCTGGGCGGTATCACGACTTGGCAGGACGCCGTCGAATTTATGCTGGCCGGTGCCAGCGCCGTCGCCGTCGGGGCCCATAACTTCGTGGACCCCAGAGCCGTAGAAACCATCGCCGAAGGCCTGGACCAGTATTGTAAGGACGAAGGCATCGAACACATCCAGGATATTGTAGGGGCATTGGAGATTCGTAGTTAGTGGTTCGTGGTTTGTAGGGGCCGTCCCAAGGGGCGCCCCGTTGTGGGAATCCCATTCACGAACCCGTCGGGTATATGTAAGACTCCCGTGACCCATTGTCATGAGCGGGCCGCCCTCCGGGACGGCCCCTACAGAAAAAGGGCTTGTCGCATACGCGACAAGCCCTTTTTCTATCATTTCTTATTCTTTTTTCTCGATGCGAAGTCGCCGCCGGCCTGGATGACGTTGACGACGACGATGAGGATGATGATCGTCGCCAGCATGACGTCGGGACGGAATCGCTGGTAACCGTAGCGGATGGCGATATCCCCGAGGCCGCCACCGCCGATGGCGCCGGCCATGGCCGATGCCCCGATGAGGTTGACGATGAGGACGGTGATGTTATTGATGATCGTCGGCAGGGCTTCCGGGATAAGGACCTTGCGGATGATCTGGAAGGGCGTAGCCCCCATGGATTCGGCCGCTTCGACGAGGCCGAAATCGACGTCGCGGATGGACGTTTCGACGAGACGGCTCAGGAAGGGGATGGCGACGATGGTCAAGGGGACGCAGGCTGCCGTCGTACCGATGGACGTGCCGGCAATGAGGCGCGTCAGCGGGATGATGGCGACCATGAGGATGATGAACGGAATGGAACGGATGATGTTGACGATGGTTCCAAGAATCTGATTGATGAAGCGGTTTTCCAGGATATGGCCTTTGCTGGTCGTGACCAGGGTGATACCCAGGGGAATACCGATGATGCCGCCGATGATCGTGGCGACAGCGACCATATAGAATGTTTCTTGAATGCCTTGGAGCATTAACTTAATTATTTCTTGGGACATAACCTAAAACCTCACTTCCAATCGGTAATGTTTTGATATACGAGAATGCCTTGGCCTGTGTTTCCATATCGCCCATGATGACGACGATGAGGTAGCCGAAGGGTTCATCCTGGATATAGTCGATGTTGCCATAGAGGACGCTGACTTCGACGTTGAACTTGCGGACGACGTCGGCGACGACGGGATCGTTGGTGGCAGCGCCTTTGAAGCGCAGGCGGACGAGCATGTTGCGGTCCGGTGCAGGCTGATTGGTGACGCCCAGGTTCTTGATGCCTGCCGGCAGTTCCATGTTGATGATGGACGTGACGAAGTCTTTCATCGTCTGGGACTGAGGATTGGTGAAGATGTCGACGACGCGGCCCATTTCCTTGATGACGCCGCTTTCGATGACGGCGACGCGATGGCAGATTTCCTTGACGACGGCCATTTCATGGGTGATGACGACGATGGTGATGCCCAGGCGCTTGTTGATGTCCTGGAGCAGTTCCAGGATGGATTTCGTTGTCTGCGGGTCCAAGGCCGATGTGGCTTCGTCGCAGAGCAGGATCTTCGGGTCGCTGGCCAGGGCGCGGGCAATGCCGACACGCTGTTTCTGGCCACCCGAGAGCTGGGACGGGTAATTGCCGGCCCGGTCGCTGAGGCCGACCAGGTCCAGAAGAGATGCGACTTTCTTTTCGATGACGTCTTTCGAGGCCCCAATCAGTTCCAGCGGGAAGGCAATGTTTTCGGCAACCGTACGGGATGATAACAGATTGAAATGCTGGAAAATCATGCCGATGTTCTTGCGTTCTGCCCGCAACTGGGATTCACTCATCTTGGTCAGGTCCTTGTCGTCGATGATGACCTGGCCGCTCGTCGGCTTCTCTAACATATTGATGCAGCGGACCAGCGTCGATTTGCCGGCGCCGCTCTTGCCGATGATACCGAAGATTTCGCCGTCTTCGATGGTCAGGTTGATGCCTTTCAGGGCCTGGACCTGAGCCGAGCCGCCGTAGGTCTTGGTAATATTTTTCAGTGTAATCACAATATCAACTCCTTAAAATAGGCGTAACTAGGGAAAAACAACAACAAAAAAGGCCGTCATGCAGATGACGGCCGTATATACGGTTTCATTTCATCTGTCGGAATGTTCCGTTGGAATTGGCACCTTCCCGATAGGGGGTTGCCGCAGCGTCATCGGGCCAGTCCCTCAGCTGCTCTGGATGAAGGGTATATGGTTGTTGCGTCTTATAATAGCACGGATGGCCGGGCTTGTCAATGGAAAATCGTTATTGTGCCCAGTCGCCATGGGTAAAGACCGGCACCGTCGTGCCGTCTGCCTTGGTCCCGGTGATGGTCAGGTCCGGCGAACCGACCATGAAATCGACGTGGATCATGGAATCGTTGAGACCGGCTGCGGCGATGGCGTCTTTGTCCATATCGGCGCCGCCAGCCAGGCAGGTCGGATACGATGCGCCCAGGGCCAGGTGGCACGAGGCGTTTTCGTCGAAGAGCGTTTCATAGAAGAGGATGCCCGACAGGGAAATGGGGGAATGGTAAGGGATGAGGGCCACTTCGCCGAGGCGGCAGGCGCCTTCGTCGATGGCGATGAGTTTCTTCAGGACGTCTTCACCCGTTTCGGCGGCTGCGGCGACGACTTTGCCGTCTTTGAAGGTCAGGTGGAACTTGTCGATGAGGTTGCCGTTATAGACCAGGGGCTTGGTGCTGTAGACCGTGCCGTTGACGGCGTCGGCCTTAGGCGCGGAATAGATTTCTTCCGTCGGGATGTTGGCGTTGAACAGCAGGTGGTCTGCCGTCTCTTCCATTCCGCCCTGCCAGATATGGCCGTCCGGCAGGCCGAGGGTCAGGTCCGTCCCCAGGCTGTTGGTATAATGGAGGCTGGTGAAGTGCTGATCCGTCATCCAGGTCCGGCGTTTCTTCAGCTCTGCCAGATGGGAGTCCCAGTCGGCCAGGGCATCGGCACCGTCGGCGCGGGATGACTGGAGGATTTGCTTCCACAAGGCTTCATAAGCGGCGTCGGCGTCGAGGTCCGGATAGAGGAGCTTGGCCCAGATGGCACTGGGGACAGCGGCGACGAGCCACGTCGTCTTCGAGGCCATCATGCCGTCGATGTATTCCTTGAGGGCTTCGTTCTGGGCCTTCTGCTGGGCGAAGATCTTCTTAGTGTCGATGCCGTCCATGAGATACGGGTTGGCCGAGATGAGGCTGAGGAAGGCCGCTTTCTTATGGTAGTAATAGAGACTGAAGTCGCGGCGCCAGTCCGGCAGGGACTCGAAGTACTGCTGGTCTTCGTGTTCGTAGCGCAGGCGGGCCATGGCGTCAGATCGCCAGTTGCAGACGACCTGGGCGGCGCCGGCCGTATAGGCCTCTTTTGTCAAGAGGGCGACGAAGTCGTGCGATTCGACAGGGGCGTTGATGACCAGGGTCTGGCCTTGCTGCAGGTTCAGGCCCTTCTGTAAGAGGACGCGGGCATAAGCCGTTAATTGCTGAGTAGTTGGCATAAAATCACTCCTTAGTAGATGGGTATGAGATGGGAACTTTCCAGGCCGTATGTTTCCACAGGCGCCAGTTCAGGGCGCTGGCATTGATGGCCAGGCCGATGATGAGGCTGATCCAGTAGCCATAGGGGCCGTAAGACGTGGCGTGGGCCATGGCATAGCCCATGGGGATGCTGATGAGCCAGTACGTCACGAAGGCGACATAAGTGATGATCTTGACGTCCTTATAGCCGCGCAGGATGCCCTGGACCGGCGTACCGGCGGCATCGAAGAAGGAAAAGGCGACGGCATAGAAGATGAACATGCGGATGGCCCAGAACGTCTCGGCATCGCTGGTAAAGACCCTGGCGATGGGGTCGATGAAATGATAGGTCATGGCGATGAGCCCGAGGGCGATGACAAAAGCCGTCATCTGGCTGAGCACGGCGTATTGCCGGGCTGCGGCGTAATTGCGGGCGCCGACTTCATAGCCGATGACGATGGTCGCCGTCAGGCTGATGCTCCAGGGCAGGGTGTACGTCAGGGTCGAATAACTGATGGCGGCCTGGTTGGCGGCCAGGTACAGCGTGCCGAACTCGGCCATGAACAGGCCGACGATGGAGAACAGGCTCGTTTCGCAGAAGACGGCGATAAAGATGGGAATGCCCAATTCCAGCTGGTGATGGATGTGATGCCAGCTGACGGGCCGCAGGCGGCTCCACAGGTGATAGGACCGGAACGGTTCCATCCACTGCAGGACAGCTGCAAAGAGCAGGAAAGACAGCCACGACGCGATGGTGATGGCATAGCCCGTGCCGATGCCGCCCATGGCCGGAATGGGACCAGCGCCGAAGATGAGCAGGCGGAAGAGGAGAATCGTCAGGACCAGGTTGATGACTAAGATCGTCATGGAAACGTGGGTCTTGCCGTGGGCGTCGACGATATAGCGCATCGTCGCCTGCAGGCAGATGGGGACCAGCCCCAGGGCCAGAGCCTTGAGGTATTCCCAGGCGATGTAGCGGACCGGCGCGTCGAGGCCCATGAAGTCGAGGAAGGGCGGCATGAGAACGGCACCGGCCAGGAAAATGACGACTGTAAAGCCCAGGCTCAGGTACAGGCTCTGCATGATGTACGGCGGGATTTCTTCGGTCCTTTTCGCACCCCGGAGCTGGGCGATGATCGGCGAGATGCCGAAGAAAATACCGCACAGGCCGGCAAAGACGGGATACCAGATATTGACGGCCACGGCGACGCCGGCCAGGTCGATCGTCCCGGCGCGGCCGCTGAAAATCGAACTGAAAACGGCCGTCCCGACCTGGGCCATCTGCGTCAGGAGCAGGGGAAAGAACAGGACCAAGAAATGGCGCAATTGAAATAAATGGGGGGACATAGCATCCTCCTTGTATGAAAAAGGGCTTGTCGCACAACGACAAGCCCTTTAAAGTTGTTAGTGGCTAGCAGTTAGTTGTTAGCGGATGGCTTTAAATTTAAAGGCCTTCTTCAAGCTTCAAACCTCAAACATAAACGAAAAAGGGACCGTGCATGATGGTCGAAACCTTCATGCGCCAGTCCCCCTTTTCAGTCAAGCTTATTTACCCATAGCATTGACTTTGGAAGCCAAACGGGATTTTTTACGAGCTGCAGTGTTTTTATGGAGAACGCCTTTCTGTGCGGCGCTGTCGATTACGCTGCTAGCTTTATCGAATGCTTTTTTAACAGCTTCAGCGTCACCAGCGGCGATAGCTTCGGTCGTACGGCGGATAGCAGTATGAACAGAAGATTTAACCTGAGAGTTAGCTGCGTGACGAGCTGCGTCTTTTTCCATCGTTTTGATATTGGATTTAATCTGCGGCAATGGATTCACCTCCCTAATTTACAAGAACACTAGAAGAAATTTTACCATATGGCGCAGAAAAAATCAATACCTTTTTTACAAGACATACGATTAAGCTTTGCCTTCCGAGCCGAGGACGCATTTAATCTTGTGAGCGACGATGTCATGGACGAACTGACGGCCGTCGGCGAGGTACTGGCGCGGGTCGAAATGTTCCGGGTGCTGTGCCATGTGCTGACGGATGCCGGCAGTCAGGCCGAGACGGAGGTCGGAGTCGATATTGATCTTGCAGACAGCCATGGAAGCCGCTTTGCGGAGCTGGTCTTCCGGGATGCCGATAGCGTCGGCCAGGTTGCCGCCGTTTTCATTGATGATCTTGACATATTCCGGTACGACCGAAGATGCGCCGTGGAGGACGATCGGGAAGCCCGGCAGGCGTTTGGAGACTTCTTCGAGGATGTCGAAGCGAAGTGTCGGCGGTACGAGGACGCCGTCTGCGTTGCGCGTGCACTGTTCCGGTGTGAATTTGAATGCGCCGTGGCTGGTGCCGATAGCGATGGCCAGGGAATCGACGCCCGTGCGGGATACAAATTCTTCGACTTCTTCCGGACGGGTATAGTGAGCTTCATGAGCAGCAACTTTGACATCATCTTCGATGCCGGCCAGCTGGCCCAGTTCGCCTTCGACGACGACGCCGTGAGCGTGTGCATATTCAACGACTTTTTTCGTGAGGGCGATATTGTCTTCGAAAGAATGTTTCGAGCCGTCGATCATGACGGAAGTGAAACCGCCGTCGATGCAGTCTTTGCAGGTTTCAAAGTCAGCGCCGTGGTCGAGGTGAAGGGCGATGGGGAGATCATGATCTTCCAAAGCTGCTTCTACGAGATGTTTCAAATACGGCGGTTTAGCGTATTTGCGGGCACCGGCCGAAGCCTGAAGGATGATCGGGGAATTCAATTCAGCAGCGGCCTGGGTGACGCCCTGGACGATTTCCATGTTGTTGATGTTGAATGCGCCGATAGCATAGTGGCCTTCATAGGCTTTTTTAAACATTTCTGTAGTTCCAATTAATGGCATGTTTACATTCCTCCTACATAATACGTAAAGATGTTTTAGTATATATAATTCCAGCCGGCCCGTTGGACGAGAGCGTCCATATCTTCAGGCAGCCGGGAATTAACGGTGATGAAGCGATGGCTCATGGGGTGGGTGAACTGGAGGCAGTAGGCGTGCAGGGCCTGGCGGCCGATGAAGCGGCGCGAACCGCCGTAGAGGTCGTCGCCGGCCAGGGGATAGCCCAGGTAACTGCTGTGGACCCGGATCTGATGGGTCCGTCCCGTGTGCAGGACGACCTGGAGCAGGCTGTAGTCCCTACCAGCTGCGAGGCAGGTGAAATCGGACCAGGCCGGCTTTCCGTCGAGGCGGACACAGCGGGTAATGATGCTATCGGGACATCTTCCGATGGGGGCGTGTACAGTTGTGACCCGCGATGGGTATCGTCCCTCACAGATGGCTAAGTACAAACGCTTATACCCCAGGTCCTGCTTATCGAAAGCATATTGGATCTGCGGCTCCTTGGCGACCATACAGAGGCCGGACGTATTCTTGTCCAGGCGGTGCATTGGGTGGTACGAACAGTGCTGGCCCGTCTTTTCATAGTGATAGGCGACGGCATTGGCCAGGGTCCCGTCCCGGACGGCGGATGTCGGGTGCATCAGGATGCCTGCCGGCTTGTCGATGACCATGAGGTAGTCGTCTTCGTAGACGATGCCAATGGGTATATCCTCTGGCGGAAAGGAATTCTTTTCCGGAAGGGTGACACAGATTTCATCCCCTTCCTGGACGAAGTCGCGCGTCGACGCCGCCTGTCCATTGATGGTGCAGATGCCGTTGTGTTTGATCCGGCGCCGCAGCGTCGATGAGACGCCGAAGTGTTTCAAGGCGCCGCCTAAGGATGTGGGCCGGGTAATCGTCCCGACGGTAAAATGAATCATATGCATTTCCCCTATATTGGCTTTGTCTACATCTATTATACAAAATGAAAATAAATAAATCCATACATTTCGTGAAATCATGTGGGCTATATTTTAGCCCGCAAGGGCCTGAGCGTGCGGTTTTTCAGAAAAAATCATCTTCTGGAAAAGGAAACTTGACGCTCCGCGTCGAAATAGTATATCATAGGAATGTTATGTATCCATTTTTTATGATTTGCGAGAAAAGAGTGTTCCCTAAAGAAGGAATTTCACAGGTGGGTAGAGAATAATATATACGTCAGCGTTATTGAAATGAAACAGGTGATATGAGTGAAACGGTTTTCCAGCGAATTTATCGAACAGGTCCGACAGGCCAATGACATTGTCAGCGTCATCTCCGATTACGTGTCGCTGAAACGGCAGGGCCGGAACTTTTGGGCCTGCTGCCCTTTCCATAATGAAAAGACCGCCTCCTTCAGCGTCGCTGCCGACAAAGGCTTTTTCTATTGTTTCGGCTGCCATGCTCATGGCGATGTCTTCCAATTCATTATGAAAAAAGAAAACCTTTCCTTTTCCGATGCCGTCGAACGACTGGCCGAACGGGCACACCTCGCCCTGCCTGTCGTCGAACGGTCGGCCGAAGAAATCGCCCGCGATAAACAGCGGGACCGCTTGTATCAGATCAACGAAATGGCAGGTAACTTTTTCCATAACTGCCTGACCCGGACCCATTACGGCCAGCCCGGGCTGGCTTATTTTCACAAACGCCACGTATCGGACGATACCATCGAAGCTTTCAAACTGGGCTTTGCCCCGGAAAGCTGGGATAAGCTGACGACAGCCTTTATGAAAAAAGGCGTCACCGGCAGGGAATTAGTCCTCCTGGGGCTGGCCAAGGAAAAGAACGGCCACTTTTACGATGCCTTCCGCGGGCGGGTCATGTTTCCCATCCGCGATGGCCGCAGCCGCATCGTCGGTTTCGGCGGCCGCGTCCTCGACGACAGCAAGCCGAAGTACCTCAATTCGCCGGAAACGCCGATTTTCAATAAGCGACGCCTTCTCTTCGCCATGGACCTGGCCCATAAAGCGATTTATGAGCAGGGCAAGGCTATCCTGGTCGAAGGCTATATGGATGTCGTATCCGCTCATAACCGGGGCATCCGTAATGTCGTCGCGTCCCTGGGGACGTCTTTTACGCCGGAACAGGCGCGGCTCTTGCAGCGCCAGGCCAAAGAACTCGTCCTGGGGTACGATATGGACGGCGCCGGCCGGCAGGCGACACGGCGGGCCATGGAAATCGTCCGCGGCCTGGGCATGCGCATCCGCGTCTTGTCCCTGCCGCAGGGGAAGGATCCTGATGAATACATCAACGCCGCCGGACCGGAAAAATTCCGCCAGGCTGTCGATGAAGCGCCGAATGTGCTCGATTACATGCTCATGCGGGCGCTGCAGCAGTTCGATGTGACGACCCTCGAAGGGAAATCGGCCATTACGGCCATGGTCCTTCCCGTCGTCGCCGCCGTCGATAACCGGGTCCTCCTGGAAGCCTTCCTGAAGAAACTGGCAGGCCAGCTCCAAATCGGGGAAAACGCCGTGCGCAGCGAGTTCAATAAATACGTCGCTGCCCACCCGGAAGCGGGCCAGCAGCAGGTCGTTATCTCCCAGTCCGTATCCCAGGAAAATGCCGCAGCCCGCGGGAACGGCTCCATGGCCGTGGCTGAAGAGAATATCCTGCGTTTTCTCCTGGAAAAACCGGCTGCCTGCGGGCGGGTCCAGGCCAAAGTCTCGCCGGACCTCTTTGCCGATGGGCGGCGGCGCCATATTTACCAGCTCATTTTGGATACGTATGCACACCAAGGGATGTACACACCACATGACATCCAGCAAAAATTAACTCCTGAGGAGGCCGAAGAAGTAGCACGAATTATGGTTCTACAAGATGTCCCAATGGACGAAAATGTACTGATGGATTATGTCAAGCGCTTTCGCCTGGCCGATTTACAAAAGCAGTACCTGGCGCACAGCCGCCTGGCTGCTACTTATAGCCGGAATGGCGATGCAAGGTTGGCTGAAGAGCTTGCAGCCTGTAAAAAAATTAACGATGAAATGAAACAATGGTCTTGAGGAGCAGAAAGGAGCCTGTACACCATGGTGAATAAAACGACAGATGATACGAAAGTAACGAAAAAAACGACGAAGAAAACGACGCGCCGTAAGACGTCCAAGAAAAAGGATGCAGCCGTAAAGAAACCGTTGAGTGAAAAAGAACGCCAGGCCCTGGCCCTGCAGCACATCAAGCAGCTCTTGCAAATGGGGCAGAAGAAAGGCAGCCTGACCTATACAGAAATCATGAACCTCATGGAAGAAGACGAACTGACGCCGGACCAGATCGATAAGATGTACGAAGTCTTTGCCGACAAGGGCATCGACATCATCGGCGAAGATGATTCCATGAATGAACACGATGATATAGATGATGAAGATGCAGAAAAAGTGCCGGATCTGCACAATGTCGACCTCAGCGTACCGGAAGGCATCAATATCGATGACCCGGTCCGCATGTACCTGAAAGAAATCGGCC
Organism: Megasphaera elsdenii DSM 20460; assembly: GCF_003010495.1. Taxonomy (NCBI): domain Bacteria; kingdom Bacillati; phylum Bacillota; class Negativicutes; order Veillonellales; family Veillonellaceae; genus Megasphaera; species Megasphaera elsdenii. Next base: position 2,096,843 of record NZ_CP027570.1, read on the forward strand.
GCGTCCCCCTGCTGTCGGCGACAGAAGAAATTACCCTGGCCAAGGCCATTGAAAAGGGCAATGCTCCCGATGCGACAGAAGAAGACATCAAAGCCGGCACGATTGCCAAGAAGAAACTGACCGATGCCAACCTGCGCCTCGTCGTCAGCATCGCCAAACGCTATGTCGGCCGGGGCATGTTGTTCCTGGACCTCATCCAGGAAGGGAACCTGGGCCTGTTGAAAGCCGTCGACAAGTTCGACTACAGCAAAGGCTATAAATTCAGTACCTATGCGACATGGTGGATCCGCCAGGCCATTACCCGCGCCATTGCCGACCAGGCCCGGACCATCCGCATCCCGGTCCATATGGTCGAAACCATCAACAAGCTGATCCGCATTTCCCGTCAGCTCCTGCAGGATAAAGGCCGCGAACCGTTGCCGGAAGAAATCGCCGAAAAGATGGACATTCCCGTAGAACGTGTCCGGGAAATCATGAAGATTGCCCAGGAACCGGTATCCCTGGAAACGCCGATCGGCGAAGAAGAAGATTCCCACCTCGGCGACTTCATCGAAGACTCGGAAGCCGTCGCCCCTGACGACGCTGCCTCCTTCATCTTGCTGAAAGAACAGATCGAAGACGTCTTTTCCTGTCTGACTGACCGGGAACGCAAGGTCCTCTACCTGCGCTTCGGCCTCAAAGACGGCCGTCCGCGTACTTTGGAAGAAGTCGGCCAGCACTTCAACGTCACCCGTGAACGTATCCGCCAGATCGAAGGCAAAGCCCTGAGCAAACTCCGAAACTGGGGCAAACGGGAAAAAATCAAAGATTTCCTTTAAGCCGAAATCCATCCTTGACGTCATATGTCAATTAGCGTATAATGATTTGGTAAGGCCTTGTGCCTTATCCTTTGGGCCTATAGCTCAGTGGTAGAGCCACCGGCTCATAACCGGTTGGTCCTTGGTTCGAACCCAAGTGGGCCCACCATCAATGAAAAAGAGACCGTACATGATAAAAATCTTCATGTGCGGTCTTTTTGTTTTGCCTCTCTTTATAGGAGAGGTGCCCCAGCAGGGCGGAGAGGTTGAACTATGATTGGGCATGTCAAAGAAATCTTCTACCTTTTGTATTTATGTCTACGCAAAATTGCTATTAGAAGATACTGATGAAACTGCTTATATTTCGCCCAATTTGACAACTAACTGCTAGCCACTAATGGCTTGAAAGGGATTGTTGCGCGTGTGACCATCCCTTTTTTTATTAAGATTGTGTTGCCACGAGACGCCTTGAGGTTATATAATTTATGTATTATGGATAATCTTTTTAGGAGGAAGTATATGGCAGATATTCGTATCATCCGGGGGCAGCGGATTGTTCCCGATATAGAGCAGGCCTTGCGCTTTGCCGGCTATGGCTCGAAAGGGGAGGCCTGGGAACGGGCTGAAGGGATGTGCCGGGATATGGCACCGCTCCTGCGGCGGTCTTTGCAGGCCAAGGCGGCTCTGGCTTTTGCCGGGGAACGGCTCTATGTCATCCTGACGTTAGGCGCGGCTGTGAGTCGTCAGCTGGACCGCTATCGCGATGACGGCGACGACGTAGGGGCTCTGCTGTTCGATGCCATGGCGGATACGTGTCTGTTTGCTTTGGAACAGCAGGTTCTCCAGCAGCTCCGACTCATTTGCCGGCAAAAGGGCTGCGGCATCGTCTGCCGGCACGAGCCGGGAAGCGACCTGCCTTTATCGGTCCAGGCCGATGTCATCCGTGAGACTTCTGCCGGCCGGACGGTCGGCGTGACGGTCAATGCCTCGATGGCTTTGTCGCCGGTGAAGTCCATGAGCCTGGTCTTTGACTTAGGCGACGACCCGGCTGTGTTCCAAGTGAATCACGATTGTACATCCTGCCCGAAGACGGATTGCACCCAGCGCCAGGCTGGAACGTCTCAGGAAGTGCATATTACCTGCCCCGGAGGCTGCCGGGTCCATGACTATATCCAGGCTCAGGGAACGGCTCTGGCCCTGCCTTGCGGCGGTAAGGGCATGTGCGGCAAGTGCCGCGTCCGCGTCGTCCAGGGGACATTGCCGGTCACGCCCGAAGACCGGCGCATCTTTTCTGATGAACAACTGGCCCAGGGCTGGCGCCTGGCCTGTAAGGCCGTGACCTGCGATGCCGTAGAGCTCGTCGTCCCGGTCCAGGAGCAGCAGGGCTTTTCGGCCGTCGCAGCCGACTCGACGGACCCGGCTGCTGTGGTAACGGAAGGTCATGACTACGGGCTGGCTGTCGATATCGGGACGACGACGTTAGCCGCAGCCCTCGTCGACTGCACCGATGGCCAGATCCTGGCGACGGCGACGGCCGTCAACAGCCAGCGTTCCTTTGGGGCCGACGTCATCAGTCGTATCGGCGCTGCCTGCCATGGCAAGGGAAAGGCCTTGCAGAAAGCCGTCCGTCGCGATTTGACGCGCCTTGTGCAACAACTCTTCCAGGACCATCCCGGCGTTGCCGGCCATTGTCACCGCATGGCTATCGCGGCCAACACGACGATGCTCCATCTGCTCATGGGCTGGTCTTGTGAGGGCTTGGGGAACTGGCCCTTCCATCCCGTCTCGCTAGGTGGCGGGACCTATGAAGTACAGGCCGTTCTGGGACGGCAGGGCGTACTTACGGACTGCACGGTGACTTTGCTGCCTGGCATGAGTACCTACGTCGGTGCCGATATTACGGCCGGCATCTGGCAGTGCGGCGTCGCTTCGTCGGACGACCTCAGCTTGTTCGTCGATTTGGGGACCAATGGGGAGATGGCCCTGGGGAACAAAGAGAAACGCTTCATCGCTTCGGCACCGGCCGGGCCGGCCCTGGAAGGGGGCAAGCTGACCTGGGGAACAGGCAGTGTGCCCGGGGCCATCTGCGGGGTCCGCATCGAGCGGGGCCGGGCCAAGGTGCGGACCATCGACCATGGGGTCCCTGTCGGCATCTGCGGGACGGGCATCCTGGAAGCCATGGCCAGCCTCGTCCGGGAAGGCCTGGTCGACGAAACGGGGAAACTCGTCGAACCTTATTTCCATAAAGGCTTCCCGCTGGCATCGACGCTGGATTATCAGCGCATCATCCTGAGCCAGCAGGATATCCGGGAAATCCAGATGGCCAAGAGCGCCATCCGGGCCGGTATCGAATCGCTCATCGAACGGAGCGGCCTTTCCCGCCAGCATATCCGGCAGGTCTGGCTGGCCGGCGGCTTCGGCTATTATCTGGATCCGCAGAAAGCGGCTGTCATCGGCCTGCTGCCGCCGGATTTGGCTGAACGGACGACGGCCGTGGGCAATACGTCCCTGAAAGGGGCCATCGGCCTTTTGACAGGCACCGTGACTTTAGACACGTTACAGGCCATCGCCGACGGGGCGGAAGAAATCGTCCTCGGCAACGATGAAGCCTTTCAGCGTTTATATATCGACTATCTGAATTTTTAGGGGGAACTTAGATTGACTAACGAAGAATTCCAGCACTTGCTCAGCCGCGGCGTCGTCATGCTCGACGGTGCGACCGGGACGAATCTGCAACAGGCGGGCATGCCTATCGGCGTCTGCCCGGAAAAATGGATCTTGGAGAACCGCCAGGTCATGATCGACTTGCAGCGCCACTTCGTCGAAGCGGGCAGCCAAATCTTGTATGCACCGACCTTTACGGGGAACCGCATCAAACTGGCCGAATACGGTCTGGACGACCAGCTGGCCGCCATCAACCAGGGCTTGGTCGCCATTTCCAAGGAAGCCGCCCAGGGGAAGGCCCTGGTCGCCGGCGATATGACCATGACGGGCCAGCAGCTCTATCCCATGGGCGACTTGACCTTTGAGGAACTGGTCGATGTTTATCGCCAACAGGCAAAGGTCTTGTATGATGCCGGCGTCGACCTGTTCATTGTCGAAACCATGATGAGCCTCCAGGAAACGCGAGCCTGCGTCCTGGCCATCAAAGAAGTCTGCGACCTGCCCATCATGGCGACGCTGACTTTTGAAAAAGACGGCCGTACCCTCTATGGGACGCCGCCGGAAGCGGCTGTCGTCGTCCTGCAGCATCTCGGCGTCGCCGCTGTCGGCCTGAACTGCTCGACCGGGCCGGCCGATATGGTGGAAACGGTCCAGAAGATGTATGAATATGCAACGGTTCCCCTCATTGCCAAGCCCAATGCGGGCCTGCCGGAATGGGATGGCGACAAGACGGTCTACAAGACGACGCCGGAAGAATTTGCTCAGGACGGTAAACTGCTCATCGAAGCCGGTGCCCATATCGTCGGCGGCTGCTGCGGGACGACGCCGGACCATATCCGGGCCCTCCACGATGCGGTCTGCCAGATGACGCCGAAAGCGCCTCATGCCAGCCATCACCGCGTCCTGGCTTCGGAACGGCAGGTCGTGGAAATCCAGCTCGACGGCTCTTTCCAGGTCATTGGTGAACGCATCAACCCGACGGGCAAGAAGAAGCTCCAGGCTGAACTGCGGGCGGGAAAGCTAGACCTGGTACGCGCCATGGCCCGCGAACAGGAACGCAACGGCGCGGCCATCCTCGATGTCAACATGGGGACCAACGGCATTGATGAAAAGGAAATGATGCTCAAAGCCATTTACGAAGTGACGGGCGTATCGGGCCTGCCCCTCAGCATCGATACGAGTTCGCCGGAAATCATGGAAGCGGCCCTGCGCATCTATCCCGGCCGGGCCTTGGTCAATTCCATTTCCTGTGAAACGGAAAAGCGCAAACAGCTCCTGCCGGTCGTCAAGAAGTACGGCGCCATGTTCATTGCCCTGCCCGTATCCGACGCCGGTATCCCTAAGACGCTGGAAGAAAAGCACGCCGTCCTCGACGAACTCCTGACCGATGCCTATGACCATGGCTTTACGCCGGAAGACGTCGTCGTCGATGCCCTGGTGGCTACGGTCGGGGCGGCACCGACGTCGGCCCTGGACTGCATGGCGACTTTCTCGCACTGCAAACGCGACCTGGGCCTGGCGACGGTCTGCGGGTTGTCCAATATCTCCTTCGGCCTGCCCGACCGGATGTATGTCAATGCCACCTTCTTGGGCATGGCCATCGCCAGCGGCCTGACCATGGCTATTGCCAATCCGTCCCAGGACCTGCTCATGAATACGGCAGCGGCTGCCAACATGCTCATGAATAAGGAAGGCAGCGACCTGGCCTATATCCACCGCATGCAGTATTTCGACAAGAAAGAAGCCGAAAAGAAACGCCAGGAAGAGGCAGAACTCCTGGCCCGTCAGGGGATGCCGGCCGACGTGGCGGCGGCGGGGGAGTCCCAGCAGACTGAACAAGGGCCGGTCAATCCCGTCTATCAGGCCGTCCTGGAAGGGGAAAAGGATGCCGTCGTATCCCTGGCCCAGGCCGAACTGGCCAAGGGCATGGCACCGGATGCGGTCATCAACGACCTGCTCATCCCGGCCATTACGAAAGTCGGCGATTTGTACGATAAACAGGTCTACTTCCTGCCCCAGCTCATTGCCAGCGCCAACACCATGGAAACGGCCATTGCCTATTTGGAACCGCTCATCAAGAAGGAACCGGGCCAGCAGGACATGGCGACCATCGTCATCGCGACCGTCGAAGGCGACGTCCACGATATCGGCAAGAACCTGGTCGGTCTCATGCTGCGCAACTACGGCTATAAAGTCGTCGATCTGGGCAAGGACGTGCCGGCCGGTACGATCATCGAGACGGCGCTGCGTGAAAAAGCGTCTGTCGTCGGGCTGTCGGCTTTGATGACGACGACCATGATGCACATGAAGGACGTCATCGCCGAAGCGGCGGATAAGCATTACGACGGCAAGATCATCATCGGCGGCGCGGCCGTCACGCCGAGTTTCTCTGATGAAATCGGGGCCGATGGCTATTCCAAGGATGCGGCAGATTGTGTCAAACTCGTCGGCCGCCTGTTAGCATAAAAGGGGGAATCGTTATGCCAGCATATCGTTGGGCGACGTTAGGCTGCGGCGTCATCGGCCATGAACTGGCCCAGGCGATGCAGGCCCTGGGCGGGAATTTATACAGTGTCGGCAACCGGACCCATGAGAAGGCCCTGGCTTTTGCTGAAAAATACGGCATCTCCAAGGTCTACGACAGGCCAGAGGATATCTTTGCCGATCCCGACGTCGATATCGTCTATATTTCGACGCCGCATAATACGCATATCCGCTATCTCCTGCCGGCCCTGTCTGCCGGGAAGCACGTGCTCTGCGAAAAATCCATCACCTTGAACAGCCGGGAACTGGATCAGGCCCGGCGCTGTGCTCGGGAACACGGTGTCGTCCTGGCCGAAGCCATGACTTTGTATCACATGCCGGTTTATAAGCAGCTCGCCGAGCTTATCCGCTCCGGGGCCCTGGGGCCGCTGCGGTTCATCCAGATGAATTTCGGCAGTTATAAAGACTATGACATGACGAACCGCTTCTTCAACCGCTCTCTGGCTGGCGGGGCCCTCCTCGATATAGGCGTCTATGCCTTGTCTTTCGTCCGCTATTTCATGAGTTGTCAGCCCGACCAGATTGCGTCACAGGTCCGGCTGGCGCCGACCGGCGTCGATGAACAGGCGGGCATCCTCTTGCAGAACCGGGAAGGGGAAATGGCGACGATTTCCTTATCGCTCCACGCTAAGCAGCCGAAACGGGGCATGGCCGCTTTTGACAAGGGGTATATCGAAATCTACGACTATCCCCGGGCCGATACGGCGACGATCACCTATACGGCCGATGGCCGCCAGCAGGTCCTGCAGGCCGGCAACCAGGCCAAGGCCCTGCAATACGAAATCGTGGATATGGAAAATGCCGTGGCTCATGGTGGCCAGGGCATGTATCTGGATTATACGAAAGAGGTCATGGACCTCATGACGGCCATCCGCCAGCAGTGGGGCCTGACGTATCCGGAAGAAGAGGGGGGAGTACGATGAGTTACTCGGCAATCGATACACTTTGGATTCTCATGGCCGCAGTCCTGGTCTTCTTCATGCAGCCTGGCTTTGCCATGCTCGAAGCGGGTCTGACGCGGGCCAAGAATGCCGGCAACATCGTCATGAAGAATTTCATGGATTTTGCCCTGGCTACGCTGGTTTTCTGGCTGGCCGGTTTTGGCCTCATGTTCGGCCACGATTTGTCCGGCCTCATCGGGGTACCGGATTTCTTTGCCCAGCAAGTGGATTTCACGGCCGGGACACCTTATCCGGACCTGGCCTTTCTGCTCTTCCAGACCGTCCTCTGTGCCGTGACGACAGCCATCGTATCCGGTGCCATGGCGGAACGGACGAAGTTTTCGTCGTATTGTCTGGTCACGATTATCATCAGCCTGATCATTTATCCCGTTGCCGGCCACTGGGTCTGGGGCGGCGGCTGGCTGGGCGCCTTGGGTTTCCATGATTTTGCCGGTGCTTCTGTCGTCAGCCTGACTGGCGGCATCTGTGCCCTGACCGGTGCCAAGGCCCTGGGTCCGCGCATCGGCAAGTATAACCAGGATGGGTCGGTCAATGCCATTCCCGGCCACAGCCTGCCCCTGGCCTGTCTGGGCATGTTCATCTTATGGTTCGGCTGGTTCGGTTTCAATGGCGGCCAGACCCTGTCCTTATCGGGGGAACAGACCCTGCTCAAGGCGGCAGCTATCTTCTTTATCACCAATATCGCAGCCGCTGCCGGGACGACGGCAGCCATGGTGACGACGTGGATCCGCTATGGCAAGCCTGACGTATCCATGACCCTTGACGGCTGTCTGGCTGCACTGGTCGCCATTACGGCCGGCTGTGATGTCGTCAGTGTGCCTGGCGCTTTCTTCATCGGCGCTATCGCCGGTGTCGTCGTCGTCTTCCTCATCGAATTCATTGACCAGAAGCTCCGCATCGACGATCCCATCGGGGCCATTGCGGCCCATGGCGGCTGCGGGGCCTTGGGAACGATTCTGACGGGCTTGTTCAGTGTCAAAGACGGCCTGCTCTATACGGGTGACACCCATTTGCTGCTGGTCCAGATTGCCGGCGTCGCAGCTATCGGCCTGTTCGTCTTCGTCGCCATGACGTTGGTCTTTCGCATCCTCCAGGCGACCATCGGCCTGCGCGTATCGGCAGCCGAAGAAATCAACGGCCTGGACTTCAAGGAAAACGGGCTGGTACCGGCTTACGGCCTGGACCGCGGCGACAGTCTGGAATACTTGTCCGAAGCCTTGAAGGCCGGGGAAGCGCCGCAAGGGGCGAAAGAAATCCCCCTGGACCAGGTCATCCCCGATTCGGTCATGGCCAGTCCCCAGCCGGTCGGCGGCCATGCCATGTATAACGTGACCATCATTACCGATGAGAAGCGGTTCGAAACCTTGAAGGATGCCATGGAAGCCATCGGCATCACGGGCATGACCATTACCCGGGCGCTGGGCTTCGGCATCGAAAAAGGGCGGACCGAATTCTACCGCGGTGCCAAGGTGTCGGCCAAGCTTCTGCCGAAAGTCCGCGTAGAAATGGTCGTTTCCAAAGTATCGCCGCGGACCATCATCGAGACGGCCAAGAAAGTGCTCTATACGGGCAACTACGGTGATGGCAAGGTCTTCGTGTCGGCCATCGATAATGCCGTCAAGATCCGCACCGGCGAAGAAGGATACGACGCCCTGCAGGACTACCCGGTAGCCGCGAAGAAGTAAGCTTTTACGGATATTTCCCTTGATTTTTGCAAAAAATATACAGGCTCTGGCTATACTGAACGTATACAGCCCGAGCCTGTTTTTGTATGGATGAAGGAGGAAATGCCATGTTTGCGTCGTTGTTTGCCAAAAACCAAGCCCAGCCTCAGCGGAATTATTCCCGCCTGGTCATCATCAGTGATTTCCATTATCCCTGTAAGAACCTGGTCCCGCCGAAGGAACGCCTGATGCGGATGGCCGCCAAAGAAAGGGTGCTCCAGGAAATGAATGACTGGCGGGACCTGGACCTGGCTGTCTTTACAGGGGACATGGTCCAGCGCAACGGCGATGCTGCCGAATACCGCCTGGTGCGCCTCGTCGTCAATGGATTGAAGAAACGCAAGGCTTTCATTGCTGGAAATCACGAACTGCTCTATACGGGCCATCATGGCGAACTGCGCCCTGGGAGCTGCACGGAACGGATCATTCACTTTGCCCGTTATACGAAGACCTTCGGACCGCTCTATTATGCCAAAGAACAGGCAGGCTACCTCTTGGTCTTTTTATCGCCTGATACGGTAACTGGCGGCGCAGCCGTCGAATTATCCCATCAGCAGCTGGCCTGGCTGGACCAGACCCTGGCCGCCCATCGCCAGCAGCCGACGATCATCTTCTGCCATGCCCCGCTGGAACAGACGGCCGTATCGAGCCGTCCTGGCATCAGCCTGCCGTCGCCGCGCAATTCTGTCCAGCCGGCAGCTGATATCCGTACTATCCTGGCCCGCCATCACCAGGTCCGCCTGTGGGTATCCGGCCATACCCATACGATGCCAAGCGATGCCACCTTCATGGATGACGCCAATTACTATGAAGGCCGCGTCCTCAACGTCTATAACAGCGATTGGGATGAAGACACGATTTACACTAACTCCCTCTACCTTTACGAAGACCACATACTCGTCCGGACCTATGACCATAGCCAGGGGACCTGGATCCCGGCCTTCGACCGCACCGTGGTCCTGCCGGAATGGTGCTGCCTCACGGCTTAAAGGCGCCTTTGGCGCCGTGGGTCGTTTGCCGTGATTCGTGGTTCGTAGGAGCGTCCACGTGGGACGCCCGCGCGAATCCTGTGTACAGCCTGTCCGGTATTTCTACGAATTTTCGCCAAACGACTCACGACCCACGATACACAAAAAAGCTGCCGCGTAAGCGGCAGCTTTTTTTAACTCATTCTTCAGGTTCATCGATGGCGAGTTGATCCGGTGTGGTGCAGAAGGTAAATTCCGGGTTCCGTTCTACGATCCAGTTGGTCTGCCATTCGTTGGCGATGAGGAGGACGACGCGCTGTTTGTGGTCTTTGACGATCATGGCGCTGTCGATGTTCTTCAATTCCTTGTAGTCGTGGCCGTTGTCCTGGATCCAGCGGGCGACGGTGTAGGGCAGGCGGTTCATTTCCAGGTCGACGCCGTATTCGTGTTTCAGGCGGTATTCCAGAACTTCGAACTGGAGTTGCCCGACGGCACCGACGATGTAGCTTTCCATGGAGCCCAGGTTTTCATAAATCTGGACGGCCCCTTCCTGGGCCAGCTGGGTCATGCCCTTGAGGAACTGTTTACGCTTCATCGAGTCTTTGGCGCGGATGCGGGCGAAGAGTTCCGGCGGGAAGGTCGGGAAGTCCTTGAAGGTGACTTTTTTCTTGCCCGAATAGAGGGTGTCGCCGACGCCCATGGTGCCGTTATCGAAGACGCCGATGATGTCTCCCGGGTAAGCATCTTCGACGATGGTCCGTTCCGTGGCCAGGAACTGCTGGGGCTGCATGAGGCGCAGGGTCTTGCCCGACTGGCGGTGGGTGACGGTCATGCCTTTTTCGAATTTGCCCGAGCAGATGCGCATGAAGACGATGCGGTCGTGATGCTGGGGGTTCATGTTGGCCTGGATCTTGAAGACGAACGACGTGAACTGGTCCGATGTCGGTTCGACGACGCCTTCCAGACATTTGCGCGGCTGCGGCTTCGGTGCCATACGCAGAAATTCTTCCAGGAAAGGCTTGACGCCGAAGTTGGTCATGGCCGAACCGAAGAACATCGGCGTCAGTTCGCCGCGCTTGACCTTTTCCATGTCGAATTCGTCGCCTGCTTCGTCGAGGAGCTCGATGTCGTCGATGAGACCCTGGTGGACGTCTTCATCGAGGAGTTCCTTGAAAATCGGGTCGTCGGCAGAGCCTTTGGTCGATGCCAGTTTGCGCTGGCCGTGGGTCGTGTCTTTTTCAAAGAGTTCGATAGACGACGAAGCCCGGTCGTAGATGCCCTGGTAGTTTCCGTTCAGGCCGATAGGCCAGTTCATAGGATAGGCGTGGATGCCAAGGATGTCTTCGATTTCATCCATGAGGTCGAAGGGGTTGCGGCCGAAGTGGTCGATTTTATTGACGAAGGTGAAGATGGGAATGCCCCGTTCTTTACAGACGCGGAAAAGTTTCTTTGTCTGGGCTTCGACGCCTTTGGCGACGTCGATGAGCATGACGGCGCTGTCGGCAGCCATGAGGGTCCGGTACGTATCTTCACTGAAGTCCTGATGGCCCGGCGTATCGAGAATATTGATGTGATGGCCTTCGTAGTCGAACTGAAGGACCGAACTGGTGACAGAGATACCACGCTGTTTTTCGATTTCCATCCAGTCCGAAACGGCGTGCTTCGCCGTCTTTCTGGCTTTGACGGAACCGGCCAGGTGGATAGCACCTCCGTAGAGCAGTAATTTTTCAGTCAGCGTCGTCTTACCAGCATCAGGGTGGGAGATGATGGCAAAAGTACGGCGATTATTTACTTCATCGATTAATGACATAGTACACCTCATCTGTAGTTAAAGCTAAAACATGCAAACACTATTTATTATATCGGGTTTTTCTGGGAACCGCAAGCGATTTACGGCTAGCATTTCTTGCCATTTCACGTTATAATAGACTTAAACTATACAGAATGAGAAGGAGCGTCTTACATCGTGATTATTACCAGAGAAACAGATTATGCCATCCGCATTTTACGGTCCCTGGCTGATTTACAATTGAAGAATATCCGGGAAATCAGTGATGAACAAATGGTACCCCGGCAATTTGCCTATAAGATTTCTAAAAAGCTCGAACGGGCCGGTTTCATCGAAATCATCCGCGGCGCCCAGGGCGGCTGCCGCCTGACCCGGGATTTGCATGACATTACCCTCATGGACATCATCAACGTCATGGAACGGGAAAATATGATCACCAGCTGCCTGGATGGCGATTTCCAATGCCCCTATCATCGCCGTTACGGTTTCTGCGACGTCCACGAAGCCCTGGCTGGCGTACAGGGCAAGCTGTCGGCTTATTTGGCGACGATCCATTTGTATGACATCATGTTCCCCCACGGCGGCCCGGCGCCTGTGAAAGCGTCAGGGGCATCGCGGGACGCATTATAAAGGAGAAATTTTATGAAAAAAAAGACGTTTATTGCCGTTTGCATGTTTGCCTTATGGATGGCCCTGATTTTGCCGGCCATGCCGTCTTCCGTACAGGCTGCCAAAGGCGGTGGCGGTGTCCGCGTGTCGGCGCCGAAATCGCTGCCGGCGCCAAAGGCGGTGACGCCGAAAACCGGGACGGGCACAAAGGCAGCGCCCAATACGGGCAATACGAAACCCATCCAGGCTCAGCCGCGCAAGGCGGAAAGCCCGCAGGCCAATACGAACCGGACGACGTCTTCGTCCCGTCTGGGAAGCGTCATGCGTGGTGTCGGCCTCTTTGCCGGCGGCATGTTCCTGGGCAGTATGCTCAGCCATTTCTTTGGCTGGGGGTCCCTGGGCTGGGGCGCCGACATCCTCGGATTGTTAGTGAATATTTTCATTTTCTATCTGGTCATCAAAGGCATAACTTCCCTTTGGCGCTGGCTTCGCAACCGTCGAAGCAGGTGACGTATGGACGAGTCATTTATGAAAGAACGGGCCATTTTGCCGCTCATCGTTTCCATGTCTCTGCCAGCCGTCGTGTCGATGATCGTCAATTCGCTCTATAATATTGTCGACAGCCTGTTCGTCGCCATGATTAGCGAACAGGCTATGACAGCTGTGTCCCTGGTCTTTCCGATGCAGAACTTCGTCAATGCTGTCTGCATCGGCTTTGGCGTCGGCCTGAATGCTATCATTTCCATCTGTCTCGGTGCGGGCCAGAAGGGGACAGCTGACGTAGCCGCGACACATGGCGTCTTCCTGGCTGTCATCCATGGTTTGGTCATGACGGCAGGCTGTATTTGGGCTGTGCCGGCTTTTTTATGGGCCTTTACGCAGGATGCCGGGCTCATCGACCTAGGCCTGCGCTATGCCGTCATCGTCTTTGCCTTTTCTACGATCCTCAGCGTCGACTTGGTTTATGAAAAGATGTTCCAAGCCGTTGGCCGCATGCAGGTTACTATGGTTGGCTTGTCTTTGGGCTGCCTGGTCAACATCATTGGCGACCCGATCCTCATTTTTGGCCTGGGACCGATTCCGGCCATGGGGATTGAAGGCGCGGCCTGGGCGACGGGCTTGGGCCAGACGGTGAACCTGCTCTTCTACGCCTTTATCTGTCACTGGCGGCCGCTGCGGGTCGAAGTCCGCCGCTGCCATCTCCATTGGGATATCGAACTCGATAAACGGCTCTATGGCATCGGCATCCCGGCAGCCCTCAACATGGGCTTGTCGTCGGTTTTCCTCGTCGCCTTGAACCATTTCTTGGCGCCTTTTTCGCCGACTTATATTTTCATTCTCGGCGTCTATTATAAGCTCCAGACCTTTCTTTCTATGCCGACAAATGGTATCATTCAAGGTGTACGGCCGTTGATTGGCTATAATTACGGAGCTGGGGAATTGGGCCGCGTGCGCTCTATCTATCGGACGACGCTCGTTCTCAACGGCCTGATCATGATGGCAGGCTTGATCATCTGTCTGACTATACCGGACGTCCTCATGGGCTGGTTCACGTCTCGTCAGGAAACCATCGCAGCTGGCGCGTCGGCCTTGAGCATCATTGCCTGGGGGAGCGTGCCGTCGGCTTTGTCCATTACGGCGTCTGGCGCTCTGGAAGGGCTGGGGAAGGGCAACCCGTCCTTTGCCATCACGCTGTTGCGCTACGTTGTCATCAGCCTGCCGGCGGCGTGGCTCCTCTGCCGCGTCTTTGGCCCTGATGGCGTGTGGCACGCCTTCTGGATCTTTGAATGTCTGGCAGCGCTCGCAGCCTGGAAGATTTATGACTACTATGCCCCAGCCGTTACGACAGAAAAGGAGTCGACATGAAGTATAAAATCATTGCTTGTGATATGGATGAAACGCTGCTCAGCAGCGATGCGACGATTTGCCAGCGCAACATCGAAGCCATTACGGCGGCCATCGCCAAAGGTGTAAAATTCGTTCCCTGTACGGGTCGGGGGTTCCGTTCCATCGAAGGCGTCTTGAGGACTCTGGGGCTCTACGACCAGGCGGACCAGTATGTCATTGGTTTTAATGGGGCCCATATTACGGAAAATAAGGGCAGCCGATCCCTTTTCTGGAATCCCATTCCTTTCGACTTGGCCGACCGGATTTTCCGTCGCTGCTGTGCATACGGTCAATGTATGCATATCTATACGCGTGATGTCGTCTATATCACGAATATCACACCCGATGAAGAAGCGTTCCTCCACGGCCGCATGGGGTACGTGCCCGTCGAAGCGGAGAGCCTCGATTTCATCCGCGGCAAAGAAGAAGTCTGCAAGCTCATCGTGACTAATACGGATTACGAGTATCTACAGCAGATACACGCCGAAATCCGCCCCTTGTTGGACGATATTACCGTCAGCTTTTCCAGTAACCGCTATATTGAATTCATGCACCGCGGCGTCAATAAGGGGGCGGGCTTGTGGAAACTGGCCGACCTCCTGGGCGTGCCTTATGGAGAAACCCTGGCCATTGGCGACAACATCAATGATACGGATATGCTCAAAGCGGCTGGCCTTTCCGTCGGCGTCCACAATCTCAACCCCATCATCCGCCCGTATTGCGACGTCGTCACCGACGCCACCAATGATGAAGGTGCCGTAGCCGAAGCTATCGAGAAGTATGTGTTGTGAGCGTGGTTCGTGGCTCGTAAGAAACTGAACTGCGAAGGCCGCGGCTGTAGGTCGCAGACCGTAAGCCTCTCCTAATAGGAGAGGTGGCCCGCAGGGCCGGAGAGGTTGAACCTCTCAGTCAGCTGTGCTGACAACTCTCCTATGAAGAGAGCCAATGGGCATTTACATCTAAAGCCATCCACTAACAACTAACCACTAGTCACTAACAACTTAAAAGGAGCTGTCGCGATGCGACAGCTCCTTTTGTGCTATAATATAAGGCAAAAGGGGGCTTTCTCATGGATAGCAAAGAATTGAGCCGTCATGCGGCTCACGTGCGGCGGAATATCGTCAAGATGGTCACCCTGGCCCAGTCCGGTCATCCCGGCGGCTCTTTGTCCATCGTCGATATGCTGCAAGTCTTGTATTTCGATGTCATGCGGATCGATCCCAAGCGGCCTCATTGGCCGGACCGGGACCGCTTCGTCCTTTCCAAAGGCCATACAGTACCGGCCCTGTATGCGACGCTGGCTGAACGGGGATTTTTCCCGGAAGACGAATTGTGGCACCTGCGCCAGTGCGGTGCTATGCTCCAAGGCAATCCCGACATGAATACGACGCCGGGTATCGACATGACGACGGGATCCCTGGGACAGGGATTGTCCGCGGCTAACGGCATGGCCATGACGGCCAAGCTGGACGGAGCCGATTGGCGGGTCTACGTCATCGCCGGCGACGGTGAAATCGAAGAAGGCCAGATCTGGGAAGCGGCTATGTCAGCAGCTCAGTATAAGCTGGATAACCTGACGCTGTTCATCGACCACAACGGCCTGCAGATCGACGGGTCCAATGAAGAAGTCATGGACGTCATGCCCATTGCCGACAAGTTCCGGGCCTTTCGCTGGAACGTCCTGGAAATCGACGGCCACGATTATGATGCCATCTGCGCTGCATTGCGGCAGGCTCAGGCCGTGAAAGGGAAGCCGACAGTCATCATCGCCCAGACCGTCAAGGGCAAAGGCGTATCGTTCATGGAAAATGCCGTGTCCTGGCATGGCAAGGCGCCGACGAAAGAAGAATGTGAACGGGCGTTACGTGAATTAGGGGGCGAAGGCTGATGGCAATGGCAACACGTGATGCTTACGGGCATCTCTTAGAAACGGAATTGTATAAAAATCCCAAGATCGTCGTCCTCGACGCCGACCTGGGCTCGTCGACGCGGTCCATCGCTTTTAAGGAGGTCGCGCCGGAACGCTACTTCGACATGGGCATTTCCGAACAGGATATGATGGGGACAGCTGCCGGCTTTGCCGCTTGCGGCAAGATTCCCCTGGCCAGCACCTTTGCCGTTTTCGGTACAGGCCGTGCTTTTGAACAGATCCGCAACTCCATCTGCCTGCCGCGGCTCAACGTCAAAATCTGTGCGACCCATGCCGGCCTCAGCGTCGGAGAAGACGGGGCGACCCACCAGTCCGTCGAAGACATGGCTATCATGCGCAGCCTGCCGAACATGACCGTCGTCTGTCCTGCTGATGGAGCGGAAACGGAAGCTGTCATCCGGGCGGCTGTCGCCCATGATGGGCCAGTCTACGTGCGCATGGGTCGTGCCCCAGTCGACGATATCTACCAGCATGGCTGCCCCTTCCAGTGGGGGAAGGGGACAATGCTGCGCGACGGCTGTGATGCCGCTGTCATCGCAACGGGACTCATGGTCCAGGAAGCCTTGAAAGCGGCTGACATCCTGGCTAACCGGGGGCGCCAGGTCATGGTCATCGACATGGCCGCTATCAAGCCCCTGGACGAAGACCTGGTCGTCGCTGCGGCCAAACAGACGGGTTTCGTCGTCACAGCTGAAGAACACAGCGTCATCGGCGGCCTGGGCAGTGCCGTGGCAGAAACCTTGTCGCGCCGCCATCCGACCCGCCAGGCCTATGTCGGCATCGATGATTGTTTCGGCGAATCGGGCAAGGCCGGAGAACTCTTGCAGAAATACGGCCTTACGGCAGAGGCCATCGTCAAGGCTTGCCTTTTGGCCTGATTTTCAGTATGATAAAAAGCGGCGGACCTCGGTGCGCTAAATTGAAGAAAGGAAACATGAATACATGATTTCTACAGAAGCAATGATGAAATTACAGAATGGCAGTGATGTCCGCGGCGTCGCCGTTGCCGGCGTCCCCGGTGAAGACGTCACGTTGGTACCGGAAGCGGTCAACCGCATTGCCGCTGGCTTTGCCAAGTTTTTGGCGAAGAAGCTGAATAAACAGGTGAGTGACTTGCACATTGCCGTCGGCCACGATTCCCGTGTATCGGCAGCTATGATGAAAGAAGCCGTCTTCGGCGGCCTCCTCGGTCAAGGCGTCCACGTCACGGATTGCGGCCTGGCTTCGACACCGGCTATGTTCATGTCCATCATTTTTGAAGATACTCACATGGATGGCTCCATCATGATTACGGCCAGCCATTTGCCGTATAACCGCAACGGATTGAAATTCTTTACCGTCGACGGCGGTCTGGAAAAGAGCGAGGTCACGGAAGTCCTGAGCCTGGCTTCCCAGTCGTCGGCCATGGCTGTCTCGTCGGCTGCCATTGCCTCGCTGGACCTGATCGACCTCTATTCGCTGCATCTGCGCCGCAAGATCTGCGCCGGCCTCTGTGCCGGGATGTACGACCGTCCTTTGGAAGGGATGCACATCGTCGTCGATGCCGGCAACGGCAGCGGCGGATTCTTTGCCACCAAGGTCCTTTCTGAACTCGGCGCCGATACGACGGGCAGCCAGTTCCTCGAACCGGATGGCATGTTCCCGAACCATATCCCTAACCCGGAAAATGCCGACGCCATGGCGTCGATCCGCCAGGCCGTCCTCGACAACAAAGCCGACCTGGGCCTCATCTTCGACACCGACGTCGACCGCATGAGCGCCGTCCTGCCCGATGGGAAAGAAATCAACCGCAATGCCCTCATCGCTATGATGGCCGCTATCCTGGCGCCCGATTATCCTGGCAGCACCATCGTCACCGACTCGGTCACGTCGGATGAACTGACGACGTTCCTCCAGGATGAACTCCACTTGGTCCATCACCGCTACATGCGGGGCTATAAAAATGTCATCGACGAATGTATCCGCCTCAACGAGGCCGGCACGGTCTCGCCGCTGGCCATCGAAACGTCGGGCCACGGTGCGCTGAGCGAAAACTACTACCTCGACGACGGTGCCTACCTGGCGGTCAAACTGCTCATCGCTGCGGCGAAAGCCAAGAAAGAAGGCAAACAGCTCGGCGACCTCATCGCCAAACTGGGCCATCCGGCAGAAGGCGTCGAATTTCGCTTGAAAATCACCGGCACTGATGGTGTCCAGGCCTATGGCGCTGACGTGCTCAAACAGTTCGAAGACCGGGCCGCTGCAGCCGGCATTTCCATCGCCAAGCCGTCCTATGAAGGCGTGCGCCTCGTATTCCCCAACGGCTGGGCCCTGTTGCGCATGTCCCTCCACGACCCGAACATGCCGCTGAATATCGAAAGCAGGGAAAAAGGCGGCTGCCAGCAGATCGCCAGCCAGGTGAAAGGCCTGCTTACGGGCTTTGAACACCTCGATACCAGCGTAATCCAGTAAGACGTAACGAAAAGAACCCTTGACCCAAGGGTTCTTTTTTTGTATAATAAGGCCATAATCATGTGACTGACGGAAGTGGAGTTACCACGGGGAGCATGATTTCTTGAAGCCGACCGTCTGGGCAAACTTCCAGCGGAGCGGCCTTTTTTTATGCAGAGAACAGGAGTGACAACTACTATGGCAAAGGTATTGAGCGATATCGAAATTGCACAGCAGACGAAATTGGAACCGATTACGGCCATTGCAAACCAAGTCGGCCTCACCGATGATGACTTGGAACTCTACGGAAAATATAAAGCAAAGATTTCTTTTGACGCCATCAAACGCCTCTCGAAGAACGAAGATGGGAAACTGGTCCTGGTCACGGCCATTACGCCGACGCCGGCCGGCGAAGGCAAGACCTTGACGACCATCGGCCTGGCCCAGGCCCTGAACTACATGGGTCATAAAGCCGTCGTCGCCCTGCGCGAACCGTCCCTGGGACCGGTCTTCGGCATCAAAGGCGGTGCTGCCGGCGGTGGTTACTCCCAGGTCCTGCCGATGGAAGACATCAACCTGCATTTTACCGGCGACATGCATGCCATTACGGCTGCCAACAACCTCTTGGCCGCAGCCATCGATAATCACGTCCACCAGGGCAATGCCCTGCGCATCGACGTGCGCCGCGTCATCTGGAAGCGCGTCATGGACATGAACGACCGGGCCCTGCGCAACATCGTCGTCGGCATGGGCGGCAAAGTCTGCGGTTTCCCGCGGGAAGACCACTTCATGATTACTGTCGCATCGGAAATCATGGCAGCCCTCTGCCTGGCCAGTGACCTCATGGACCTCAAGAAACGCATGGGCGACATCACCGTAGCCTATGACCTGGACGGCAATCTGGTCACGGCCCGCCAGCTCGGCGTCGAAGGGGCTATGGCCATCCTCATGAAGGATGCCATCAAACCGAACCTGGTCCAGACTATCGAACACACGCCGGCCCTGGTCCACGGCGGGCCTTTCGCCAATATCGCCCACGGATGTAACTCCGTCGTCGCTACTAAACTAGCTATGAAGATGGGGGACATCGCCGTTACAGAAGCCGGTTTTGGTGCCGACTTGGGTGCTGAAAAATTCATGGACATCAAATGCCGTTTCGCCGGTATCAAACCGGATGCCGTCGTCATCGTCGCCACGGTCCGTGCCTTGAAGATGCATGGTGGCGTCGACAAGAAGAACTTGCAGGAAGAAAATGTCGAAGCTTTGAAGAAGGGCTTTGCCAACCTGGCAAAACATATCGAAAATATGCGTCTCTTCGACGTGCCTGTCGTCGTAGGCATCAATAAATTTATCAGCGATACAGACGAAGAAATCGCAACGCTCCGTAAACTCTGCGAAGATTACGGCGTCGAAGTCGCCCTCAACAACTGCTGGGCCGAAGGAGGCAAAGGCGGCGTCGAAATGGGCGAAAAAGTCCTGAAACTGCTGCAACAGCCCAAGACGCCGTACAAACCGCTGTACGACGTCAACGATTCCATTCCCAAGAAGATGGAAACCATCGTCAAGAAAGTCTACGGCGGCGACGGCGTCATCTTCGAAGGCAACGCCCAGAAACAGATCAAAGAATTGGAAGCTTTTGGCCTCGACAAAATGCCGATTTGTGTGGCCAAGACGCAGTACTCCCTGTCCGATAACCCGGCGCTCCTCGGTGCGCCCAAGGGCTTCAAGGTCACGGTCAAGGACGTCCGCGTCTGCACCGGTGCCGGCTTCATCGTCTGCCAGACGAGCAACATCATGACCATGCCGGGCCTGCCGAAAGTACCGGCTGCCAACCGCATGGACATCGACGAAAACGGCGTCATTACGGGATTGTTCTAAGATGGATTTTACACAATTCCAATCCATGCCCCTGGACGGGCTCCTGGAAGTCACGGCTTCTAAGGAACCCGTTCCCGGTGGCGGCGGCATCGCCGCCATGACGGCGGCATCGGCAGCCGCTCTCGTAGAAATGGTCGCCAACCTGACCATCGGCAAGAAAGGTTATGACGAAATCGAGAAACTCATGGTTTCCATTCGCGACAAGGCCCATGGCCTGCGCCAGCGGTACCTCGACGGCATCGCCGAAGACGCCGCCGCTTTTGACAGCGTCATCCGCGCTGTCCGCCTGCCCAAGGACACACCGGACCGGGCGGCCACGGTCCAGCAGGCCTTCAAGGATGCGGCCATATCGCCGTTTGAATTGGGGAAGGACATCTTTGTCCTCCTCCAGCTGGCAGAACAAGTCGTCCGCTACGGCAACGCCTGGGTCATCACCGATGGCGTCATCGCCACCATGAATGCCAGGGCCGCCATGCGCTCGGCTTTCTACAGCGTCCGCATCAATTTGAAATCCATCAAAGACGAAACCTTCGTGAAGCAGATGATCAACGAAATCCGCGAAATCGAAGAAAAAGCGGCCATCGTCGAACAAAACGTAGAATACGAATACCGGAAGCGGTGAAAAAAAGCTTGTCGCACGTGCGACAAGCTTTTTTTGTAGGTGCGCCCGGCATGGGCGCACTCTAATGGGTGAAAGTCCCTAAGCCGCCCGGTAGCGGGAAGGCTATAGCCAGAACCAAGGGTGTCCATCGTGAGATGGAATCTGAAGGAAGGTCGAGGCAAATCTCTGGTCTGACGAACAGAAATCACATAAGGCTAGTCATGGGGATAAGGCCGCCTAACAGGTTGAAGTCCCATAGCTACACGGAACCATGAATAGTAGATGTGGCAGACACATGGAGAGAAAGAGTGCGTTCTTACCCGGGGAGGCCTCATGGACATGATGGTGCCATATAGATTGGACATCATGGTTGAAATAAGATTTATCATGAGGAGTCAGCCGAGGCCATAGTACCTTATGGGCTATAGACCATGAGGAAAGGGCCGAATCCTAGGAGATGTTAGTTAATGAAAGTAACCAATCATGGAATGAAAGACAGAAAACTTCATCAAGAAGGCTGTCCACAAAAAGAGGTTGCGGAACAACCGGGATATGTGGAAGCGTCTGCCCATGCGAGGATTGCTGAACACAACGACATCATTGCAAGCTTGCCAGCGGACAGTCTGTTGAAGCAGATTTTATCACGAGACAACTTAAATGGTGCCTATAAGAAGGTAAAGTCTAATCGAGGAACCGGCGGGGTCGACAGGATGAGTGTAGATGAACTTCTACCCTACCTGCGGGAACATCGCCTGGACCTCCTTCAGCAAATACGGAATGGGAAATATAAGCCCCAGCCAGTCCGTCGGGTTGAAATACCCAAAGAGGAAAAAGGGAAATTCCGGAAATTAGGAATCCCTACGGTCGTAGACCGCATGATACAACAGGCGATTACGCAGGTTCTTGTGCCTATCTACGAGCCACAGTTTTCAGATAGCAGTTTCGGGTTCCGTCCCAAACGGGGCGCCCACGATGCGTTGAAACAATGCCAGGCCTATGCAGATGAGGGCTATGTCTACGTCGTAGACATGGACTTGGAGAAATTTTTCGACAATGTCTGCCAAAGCAAATTGATAGAAGTTCTGTCAAGGAGCGTAAAAGACGGCCGGGTCATCTCGCTGATACACCAATATCTCCATGCTGGTGTTATCCGGCATGGGATGTTCGAACGAAGTGAACAGGGGGTTCCCCAAGGAGGGCCATTGAGTCCGCTCTTGAGTAACATCATGCTGAATGAGCTGGATAAGGAGCTGGAACGGCGCGGACATAAATTTGTCCGCTATGCAGATGACTGCATGATACTCTGCAAAAGCAGAAGAAGTGCCGAAAGGACCTTGGAAAGCATCACTCGATATATTGAGAAGAAATTATTTCTCAAGGTGAATCGAAATAAGACGCACGTAGCCCACATCCGCTATGTTAAATATCTGGGATATGGCTTCTACCAAAAGAATGGAAAATGCCGACTCCGGGTGCATCCGAAATCCATTACTAAGATGAAAGACCGTTTGCGGTTTATATTGAAACGAAGCAATGGAAAAGGAAACGAAGTGAGAGCCCTTCTATTGAAACGATTCATAAAGGGATGGGTGAATTACTTTAAACTAGCGAATATGAAGGAACTGCTAATTCAAATTGACAGATGGATTCGACGCAAAATACGAACCATATACTGGAAACAATGGAAGAAGGTACGGACGAAACACCGGATGATAAGCCAATACGGCGCGCCCAAGTGGGTAGTGTTGGAAATGGCTAACTGCCGAAAAGGTCCGTGGCGAGCAGCGGCAATGCTGAACTCAGTTCTTACGAATAAAGAAATAGCCCGCCTTGGCTACATAACCATGACGAGCTATTACAAGCAAGTATGCGAAAACTAGGAAACCGCCGTGTACCGAACGGTACGCACGGTGGTGTGAGAGGTCGGGATTTCTACTCAGAAATCCCTCCTACTCGATCTAGCAGTTACAAACTCCATACTACAAACTATGAAGTAAAAGACAAGCATTCATTTCCATCGCTTGCGATACCGTAGGGGACGCCCAAAGGGCGTCCCGCTGTGAATCGTGGGTATGACCATTCTGGGATATGGGGCTTTTTTTCACGCATCACCCGTCATGCATTACGTGTGCACCATCGTTTCAGGCGGGCCGCCTTACCAGGTCGGCCCCTACGAATCCAGGGAACCCGGGTCGGATAGGAAGCCGCTTATTCCCCACAAGCCACGAGCCACATCTTGTTATCTTCTCCTGGATACCGTATAATAGAAATATTAACGAAAGGAGAATTCTATGTTCGATTTTAATATACTTTCTATTATCGCCGGCCTTCCGGGCCTGCTCATTGCCATGGTCGTCCATGAATACGCTCATGCCCAGGTAGCGGACTGGATGGGCGATGATACGCCGCGTATGACTGGGCGGCTGACGTTGAATCCCGTTGCCCATATCGATCCGGTCGGGTTAATTATGCTCCTCGTGGCGCAGTTCGGCTGGGCCAAGCCGGTCATGATCAATCCGGGGAACTTTCGCAACTGGCGGAAAGGGGAAATCTGTGTATCCCTGGCCGGGCCCATGTCCAATCTCCTCATGGCCTTCCTGGCCCTGGTCGTCGAAGTCATTTTCGTCAAGGCCCATCTCTTTACGACGACAGCCCTGCCCATGGTCCTTCACCTCATTGTCTTGTACAATGTCAACTTTGCCATTTTCAACATGATTCCCTTGCCGCCCCTCGACGGTTCGCGGGTCCTCATGTGCTTTTTGCCGACGTCGTGGAATTATAAGCTGGCCAGCCTGGAACGCTACAGCTTCCTCATCCTCATCGCCTTGATGATGACGCCGTTCTTCACGTATATCCTCATTCCCTTGCAGCGCCTGGTCTTCGCGCTGTTCAGCTTGATCCTGGCACCGTTTTTATAAAGGAGGCGCGTTTCTATGATGTACAAAAAAGTAATGGCTTCGGCCTTGTTGTGGGCAGCCTTAACGGCTTCGGCCGGTGCTTTTGATTATAATCAGTCTGTCGATGAAATCGCGGAAAGCCCGCTTACGGCCTATCAGACAGTCTATCTCGGCATGCCCCGGGCCGATTTCGATGCCAATTTCTCCATCCTGCCGGACTGGACGTTTTACGGCAGCTCCGTGTCCTTTACGGAACGGGCCGAACGGACGTCGGTCGTCAAGAACGTATCGGTCACGGAAGGCATTGAAATCTTTTCGGCCGACACGTCGGCCAAGGGCAAGGTCCTGGCTTTCGACAATTACTTCAAGACGACCGACAAGGCGACGGCCAAGAGTATTTATTCCCGCCTGGTCGCCACGATTTATTCCAATATGGAAAATTTCCCGGTCAAACAGACCAGCAAAGAAGTGGAATGGACCCAGGATGACGTATCGATTACCGTCGCTTTTGACGGCCAAAAGGACAGCGACGGGAACTATATCGTCTATATCCGGCGCTACAACAACAAGATATTGAAGTAACCTCTTTATTGACAACCATATTGACAACGAACATAAGACCGTATATAATGAGAATGTAAACAATTTTACCTTTTGACTTTTAGCTTCTTGATAAGGAGTTGATTTTATGAATCGCGTAAAAACGGTATTCCTCATGACGGCCCTGGCCGGTATCCTCATGGCCATCGGCGGCCTTATCGGCGGACGCAGCGGCGTCATGGTCATGTTCCTCATCGCTACGGGCATGAACTTCATTTCCTACTGGTTCAGTGATTCCATGGTCCTTAAAGCCTATCGGGCGCAGGAAGTTGGGGAAGACCATTACCTGTACCGTATCGTTGCCGACCTGGCTCAGCGGGCGGAACTGCCCATGCCGAAAGTTTACATCATCCCGACGGAGGTACCCAATGCCTTTGCTACGGGCCGAAGCCCCTCCCATGCCGCCGTTGCGGCAACTGCCGGAATTTTGGATCTTCTCGACGAAGATGAAATCCGCGGCGTCCTGGCCCATGAAATGAGCCATATCCTGCATCGGGATATCCTCATCAGTACCATCGTCGCCACGTTTGCCAGTGCCATCGGCATGATCGCCAACATTGCCCAGTGGGCCGCCATCTTCGGCGGCGGCCGCGATGATGATGGCGACGGCAATCCCATCGCCCTCTTGGTGACGGCTATCGTCGCGCCCCTGGCCGCTTCTATCATCCAGCTCGGCATCTCCCGGACAAGGGAATACATGGCCGATGAAGAAGGGGGACGCATGATCGATGACCCCATCGCCCTGGCCCGGGCCTTAGCGAAAATCGACAACTACGCCCATCATTACGCCCTGCCCGGCGCGACCAAGGCGACGGCCCACATGTGCATCATCAATCCCTTCGCCGGTGCCGGCAGTGCCATTGCCAACCTGTTCAGCACCCATCCGCCGACAGAACAGCGCATCGAACGCTTGGAAGAACTGGACAAAGAATTACATGATTAATGTTTTACCGTAGGGGCCGTCCTAAAAGGCGGCCCGCCTGCTTCCTTTATCATGGCGAGTCGCCCTTGGGGCGCCCCCTACAGAAAAAAGGCTTGTCGCACATGCGACAAGCCTTTTTCTATTGCATTTTCCGTCAGACAAGATATAATAAAACCATTGCAATAGAAATGAAACAGGTGAGGGGGAAGCTGGTTGGCACAGTACATCATGCTGCAAGGGACGAGTTCTCATGTCGGCAAGAGCATCATTACGACGGCGTTGTGCCGTATTTTCTTACAAGACGGGAAGAAAGTCGTGCCTTTCAAGGCTCAGAATATGGCCCTAAATTCGTATGTCACTGCCGATGGCCGGGAAATGGGCCGGGCCCAGGTCGCCCAGGCGGAGGCTGCGGGATTGCTGCCCATGGTGGCCATGAATCCCGTTCTCTTGAAGCCCACAGGAAATGCCTGCTCGCAGGTCATCATCGACGGCCGCTCCGTCGGCAATATGTCGGCCCGGGACTACCACAAAGGCTATTCGCTCAAGGCCTTCGATGCCGTCAAGCGCGCTCTGGCTGAACTGGATAAGGCTTACGATACTTTGGTCATCGAAGGCGCCGGCAGTCCGGCAGAAATCAATTTGAAAGATCACGATATCGTCAATATGCGCGTCGCCAAATACCTAGGCGCACCGGTGCTCTTAGTGGCCGATATCGACCGCGGCGGTTCGCTGGCCGCCCTGGTCGGCACGCTGGAGCTGCTCGACCCGGACGAACGGGACCTGGTCAAAGGCCTGGTCATCAATAAATTCCGCGGCGACGTATCGCTATTTACGCCGGCCATTGACTTTTTAGAGAAAAAGACAGGCAAGCCCGTCTTGGGCGTAGTCCCTTATGTCGACGACCTGGGCATCGACGAAGAAGATTCCGTGTCCCTCGACGATCAGGAACAGCGGCCGGCAGCCGATAAGGTATCCATCGCCGTCGTCCAGGTCCCGAAGATTTCCAATTTCACCGATTTTGACAGCCTGGCCCGGGAAGACGACGTCGCCTTGTACTACGCCCGCCATCCCAGCGACCTGGCCGGTGCCGATGCGGTCATCCTGCCGGGCAGCAAGAACACGACGGAAGATTTGCTCTTCCTCCGCGAAAACGGCTGGCCCCAGGCCCTGTACGATTTCATGGCGCAGAAAAAGCCGGTCATCGGCATCTGCGGCGGCTACCAGATGATGGGAGAAGCCGTCTGTGACCCGGAACGGACTGAATCCGATATAGGCCGCGTCGAAGGCCTGCATCTCCTGGGCGTGACGACGACCTTTGTATCCCGGAAATTGACGTCCCAAGTGACAGCCGACTGCCGGGAACTGCCCTTTTTAGGAGAAACGCTGTCGATTCCCGACTTATCCGGCTACGAAATCCACATGGGCCGGACAGAAAGCGGCGGGGACGACGTCTATCCCTTTATCGTCACCGGCCGCGCTGGCCAGCCCTGCCAAAGCCCGGCCGGCGCAGCCCGGAAAGACGGCCTGGCCTGGGGCACGTACATCCACGGCCTCTTTGACAACGACGAGTTCCGCCGTCAGTTCCTCAATGGCCTGCGGAAGCAGAAGGGCTGGGATGCCCTGCCGGTGACACGGCATTACCGGCAGGAAAAAGAAGCGAAATACGACCGCCTGGCCCGGATTGTCCGCCAGTCCCTGGATATGAAGCGCCTGCGGCAGATTATGGAAGAAGGAATACAATGATTACTGTACTGACCGCTTTTATCGTAGATTTCATCATCGGCGACCCCCATACGAAACTTCATCCCGTCGCCCTCATCGGCCGCTGGATCAGCTTGCTCGAACGCTTGTTTTATAATGAAAAATCGACGAAGTGGGAACATTTCATCTTAGGCGGTTTGACCGTCGTCATTACCCTGCTGTTTGTCTATAATATCACGCTGGTCCTGGTCCTGGCCCTGGAATTTTTGCCGAATGAACACTGGAGTTATATCATCCAGGGCGTCCTCCTGTCCTTCATGATCTGCCCGCGCAGCCTGGCTAAGGCCGGCCGCGAAGTCTACCGGTATCTCGTCCGCCATCATCTGCGCATTGCCCAGCTCAAAGTCGGCAAGATCGTCGGCCGCGATACGGATCATCTGGACAGTCCGGAAGTGACGCGGGCGACGGTGGAAACGATTGCTGAAAATACCGTCGACGGCATCGTGTCGCCGCTGTTCTTCTTCGCCATCGGCGGCCTGCCCCTGGCCGTCGTCTATCGTGCGGCGAATACCCTCGATTCCATGATCGGCTATAAGAATGATAAATACATTTATTTCGGCCGCGTCGCAGCCCGCGTCGACGACGTCCTCAACTACATCCCGGCCCGCCTTACGGGACTGCTGTTCATCGCCGTCGCCGCCTGCCTGGGTTATGACGCCAAAGGAGCCTGGCGCATCATGCGCCGCGATGCTTCCAAGCATCCCAGTCCCAATGGCGGCTATGCCGAAGCGACCGTGGCCGGTGCCTTGGGCATCCGTTTGGGCGGGCATAACCGCTATTTTGGCAAGGATACGTTCCGTGAATATATGGGTGATGCCGACCATGAACTGGAGCCGCAGTACATCCGCAAGACGATATATCTCATGTACGGCGTATCCCTGACTGTCGGTGTCCTGACAGCCCTTCTTTCCTTGGGGCTCTACGGCTTATGGAGCTGACTGTCCGCGTCCCCGGTTCGTGTGGGGAAGTGATGCAGGGTATCTGGCAGGATGAGCCCTTCCTGATCACGTGTCCCATCGACCGGTACAGTACGGTCGTCGTCCGTCCCGGCAGGGGACGGCTCCTGGGCGGCGGGGAAAAGGCCCGTCGGGCTTTGGACCTGGGCCGGACATATTGCCGGTGCCAGGACCTTCCGTATGATTTTTTCCTGACGTCGGACCTGCCTCCGGGCAAGGGCATGGCTTCAAGTTCCGCCGATATCTGCGCGGTCCTGGCCGCCGTCGCCGCCGTTTGCCAAAAGTCACTTTCCCAGCAGGACATAGGCCGTCTGGCAGCTTCCATTGAGCCGACAGACGGCGTTTTTTGTCAGGGCATGGCCATGATACAGCCGGAAACAGGGGCTATCTGGCACGTGTTTCCCGAGGTGCCGTTCCTGGCTATTGCCGTCTTCGATGTCGGCGGGACCGTCGATACCGTCGCTTTCCACCGGGTCCATCGGGACCGGATCCGGCCGGTCCAGGCGCCTCTTTTTCTGGGTCTGCAGCTCCTGACGGCTTCCTTGACCGACCGCCACCTGGGGCTGGCGGCTTCTCTCAGTGCCCTGGCCAATCAGCCGTGGCTGCCGAAACCGGATTTTACGGCTTTTCTCCAGGCCGCCCTGGATCATCCTGCCGTAGTCGGCGTCAATGTGGCCCACAGCGGCACCGTCGCCGGCGTCTTCTTTGGTTGTGAAGCTTCTCCGGCATCCCGGGAAGCGGTCATTGACACCCTGTGCCGGCAGTTCCCGCAGTGGTCCTATCGGGAAACGGTTCAGTTGCAGCCGGGCGGTATTTTTACAGAAATCAGGTGACTTCATGATACAGCGATTTGAACATGGCGGCAATGTCTACCAGCCGTCGCCGAAAGGAAAGGCCTGGCTGGATTTCAGTGCCAATATCAATCCCCTGGGCCTGTCGCCGGCTGTGCGCCAGGCGCTGGCGGCCCATCTCGACCAGGTCGTCCACTATCCGGATCCGGCCGGGACTGCCTTGCGCCAGGCCTTGGAACAGGCTTATGGCGTACCAGGTGGATCTATCGTCCTCGGCAATGGCGCTGCCGAGCTTTTTTATCTTTATATGCATACCTTCCGGCCTCAGCGGGTCCTGCTGCCGGTCCCTTCCTTCAGTGAATACGAACGGGCTGCACGGGCTGCCGGGGCCGTCGTCGATTATGGTTATCTGAAGGAGGACGACGGCTTCGCCTTCCCCTGGAAGGAGCTTCGTCAGGCCTGCGGCCAGTCGGACTGCATCGTCCTCGGCAATCCCAACAACCCGACCGGGACCTTGGCTGCGGCCGATGAAATCATGGCCCTGGCTGAAGTCGGCGCCCGCAAGGGGACGGACATCCTCGTCGATGAATCGTTCCTCGATTTCCTCGAATCCGACGAGGCTTATTCGGTCCTTCGCCAGGCCTGGGACAGGGATAACCTCTTTGTCATCCGGTCGCTGACGAAATTTTACGCCCTGCCCGGCCTGCGCCTGGGCTTCGGCGTCACGTCGCCCTTGCGGCGCGGCCTCATGGAAGGCCATAAGGACGTCTGGAATGTCAACGTCCTGGCCCAATATGCCGGCGTCGCCGGACTGAGGGACCGGGCCTATCAGCAGGCTTCGCGCCAACTGGTCCAGCAGGAAAAAGAATGGCTGTACGGTCAGATGAAAAAAATTCCCGGTCTCTGCGTCTATCCGCCGTGCGTCAATTTCATCTTCTGGAAACTGACTGGCGACGGCGCCCGGACGGCTGACCTGGCAGAAGTGCTGAAAGCCCAGGGCTTGCTGATACGCGACTGCGCCAACTATCCCGGCCTGTCGGCAGCTTATGGCCGGACTGCTGTGCGAACACATGAAGAAAATGAAAGATTCGTGGCTCTTTTAGCGGAAAATATTAGATAAGTTCGAGATTTCACGAAAATATTAAAGAAAGATTAAAGGCTCATTAGAATTAGATTAAACTTGCAAAAAAGTCATGATTTTTTTTCTTTTTTATGATAGAATGAAGTCACAAATTAAACTATTTAATTTATTATATTTTCTGTCCTTATGATTTCTTGACAAAATCTAAAATTTTACAAAGATAGGAGGAGTGTCATATGGGAGAAAATAAAGGAAACAGAACGATTGCTATCGGCTTAATGTTGTTCGCACTGTTCTTTGGTGCTGGGAACCTGATTTTCCCGGCTGCCATGGGTCAGGCTGCCGGCTCGAATGTCTGGTGGGCTGTCCTGGGCTTCGTCGTCACCGGTGTCGGCCTGCCCTTGGCCGGGGTCCTGGCCATGGGCTATTCAGGCTGTAAGAACTTGCAGGAACTGGCTGGCCGCGTCCATCCGGCATACGGTCTCTTTTTTACCGTCATCTGTTATCTGACAATCGGACCGTTCTTCGCTATCCCTCGTACGGGCAGTGTATCTTATGAAATCGCCGTCCGTCCGTTCTTGCAGAGCGGTGGCAGTGACATGGTCATGACGGGCTTTTTGATTTTGTTCTTCGTCATTTCCTTCTGGCTGTCTGTATCGCCGCAGAAACTGGTCGACCGCATCGGCAAGATTTTGACGCCGGCCCTGCTGCTGACGATTTTGCTGCTCATTGCCAAATCCTTCATTACGCCCCTCGGCTCGCCGCAAGACCCGACGGCTGCTTATGCGACGGCCAGCATCGCTGCCGTACAGGGCGTCCTCGATGGCTACAACACAATGGATGCGATTGCATCGCTGGTCTTCGCCATCTTGGTCATTGAATTTGTCATGGAAGACGGCGCTACGGAACCGGCTGCCATTACGAAAGAAGTCTTTAAAGCCGGCCTGATTGCTGTAGGCTGCCTGGCTTTCGTCTACATCTTCATCGCCAAGATCGGTGCCGACAGCGTCGCTGCCTTCGGTATCCAGGAAACGGGCGCACCGGTCCTCTCCAAGAGCGCAATGATCCTCTTTGGCAATGTCGGCGCGGTCATCCTGGCTGTCATCGTACTCCTGGCCTGCTTGTCGACCTCTATCGGCCTGATTACGTCGTGCGCTACGTATTTCAATGAACTCGTCGGCAACATCGGCTATAAGAAATGGGTCACCATCTTCACAGTCATTTCCTTCTTCGTTGCCATGTTCGGCTTGAAGACCATCATTGTCGCCGCAATTCCGGTCCTGATGTTCATTTATCCACTCGTCGTCGCTATCATCATCCTGACTTTCCTCAACAACTTGTATGATGGACGGCAGTGCGTCTACGCCTGGACCATCGGCCTGACCCTGATTCCGGCCTTGGTCACCGGCCTCCAGACGGCTAAGATTTCCTTAGGGCCTATCGACAGCATCTTCAATACGATGGTACCGCTCCACACCCTGGGCATGGGGTGGATCAGCTTCACCATTGCCGGCTTCATCATCGGCCTGATCTGGAAAGCGGCTGTTTCCAGCAAATCTGTTAATCAATAGGGAGCGAAGACACATATCATGAATATATTACGTCGTAAATCTTTTGATGACCTGCTGGCCCATACGCAGGAAAAGAAATTGAATAAGGCTCTTGGAGCCTTCGATATCACCCTCATGGGCCTGGGCATCATCATCGGTACGGGAATCTTCGTCCTCACCGGCATCGGTGCAGCTAAATACGCCGGTCCGGGCCTGATGTTATCCTTCGTCTTCGCCGCGATTACTTGTGCGTTTGTCTGCCTGGCTTATTCGGAACTGGCTTCGTTCCTGCCCGTATCCGGCAGCTCCTATACCTACGCTTATGCGTCCCTCGGCGAAATCTTTGGCTGGTGGGTCGGCTGGAGCCTCATCCTGGAATACTCGGTCGGAGCCAGTGCCGTAGCCGGCGGCTGGTCGGCGTACTTCGTCGGCATCCTTCATTCCTGCGGCATCGACTTGCCGAAAGCCTTGACGGCGGTACCGGCTGACGGTGGTATCATCAACCTGCCGGCTGTCCTCATCGTTGCCCTGGCTACGGCGCTCCTCGTCGTCGGCGTCCGCGAAAGCGCTCACGTCAACCGCATCCTGGTGTATGTCAAGATCGGTACGATTTTCCTCTTCCTCTTCCTGGCGGCACCACACATCGAACCGATGAACTGGCAGCCGTTCCTGCCCTATGGCATCCACGGCGTCTTTGCCGGCACGGCAGTCCTCTTCTTCGCCTACCTGGGCTTCGACGCCTTGTCGACGGCGGCAGAAGAAACGAAGAATCCGAAACATGACATGCCTATCGGCATCATCTCGGCCCTGGCCATCTGTACGGTCCTGTACATCGCCGTCTGCGCTGCCATGACTGGCGTCGTTCCGTATCCCATGCTCGATACGGCCGCTCCGGCCTCCTTCGTCCTGGAATACATCGGACTCCATCTCGGTTCGGCTATCGTCGGTACCGGCGCCATCTGCGGCCTGTCGACAGTCGTCCTGGGCATGCTCTTCGCCCAGAGCCGGGCCCTCTATTCGATGAGTCGTGACGGCCTCATGCCGATGAGTCTCTATAAGGTTCATCCGAAGTTCCATACGCCGTATATCATCCAGATTGTCATCGGCATCATCGTCGCCTGCATTACCGGTTTCACGCCGATCCACATCGTCGCGGAAACGTGCAGCGCCGGTACGATTTTCGCTTTCCTCTGTTCCTGTGTCGGCATCCTCGTCCTGCGCCGGCTCTATCCCGACCATCCGCGCGGATTCCGCTGTCCTGCCGTCCACATCATCGCCCCGCTGGGCTTCATCTGCTGTGCCTTCATCTTTTCTGAATTGTCGTCGCATACGCTGATACTGTTCACGGGCTGGACCATCCTGGGTCTCATCATCTACATGGTCTACGGACGCAAACACAGCCTCTTGCAGCAGGAGGGGAAGTAAGGCGCTTTGCGCCGTGGGTCGTTTGCCGTGGGTCGTTCATCGAACCTTCGCCAAACGAATCACGAACTACGAACCACAAAAAAAGCTGCCGCGTAAGCGGCAGCTTTTTTTATTTCACTTTATTCTTCAAGGTCCCGATGGCGGGAATGGTGATTTCTACCGTATCGCCGGAGTGGAGGAAGCGGGGCGGATTGAAGCCGACGCCGACGCCGCTGGGCGTACCGGTAGCGATGATGTCGCCCGGGAAGAGGGTCGTACCCTGGGAGATGGTGTGAATCAATTCGGGAATGGTAAAGATGAATTCGCCTGTCGAGCCGTCCTGACGGACTTCATTGTTGACTTTCGTGACGATGTCGAACGTATCCGGAGCGGCATCGCGCAAGAGGATATACGGCCCGATGGGGCAGAAGGTATCCAGGCTCTTGCCGTGGAACCACTGGACGTGGTTGGCCTGCAGGTCCCGGGCCGTGACGTCGTTGAGGATAGTGAAACCGTAGACGTGGTCCATGGCTTCGCCGACGGTGATGTCCGAACCTTCCTTGCCGATGATGACGGCCAGTTCGCCTTCATAGTCGACTTGAGATGTGACGTTCGTATGGGGGTCGATGAGGTCATCCGGGCCGATGACCGACGACGTAGCCTTGGTGAAGATGACCGGATATTTTGGCGGTTTAGGCATGGCTGTCTTGTCAAATTCGGCAATGTGTTCCGTATAGTTCTTGCCGATACAGAAAATATTCCGTTCCATATGGGGGATAGGGGCCATGATGCGTATCGTATCGAGCGGTTTGGCCTTGACGGCGCCCGTCTTTTCGTTCTGTTCCAGCGCATCGGCCAGGGCCAGCAGGCCGTCGTTGCCTTGACGGATGAATTCCAGCATCGTTTCCGGAAGGGGCGTAAAGAAAGCTTCTTCCAGGGCAATAGCCCCGTAGACCCCGTCTTCCGCTTCATTCAGGACGCCCCATTGGACGAACCCGAGGTCTTCAAAAGTGACAAGTTTTTTTATCATCATAAAAATTCGACTCCTTTACTCATGATAACTTATTATAGCATGACCACTAAAGAATGACTAGCGTAGCGGGATGCTCCGCCGTGAAATTCAACCACATCCTGTTCTTTGGCATAATTTCAGGTTTTACGAGCCATGGACTATGAACGATTGCTTTTTCTTGGACTCAGATGCGGCTATGCCGCGACAGACTCAAGCCGACAACGACGCTTCGGGAAGCCCTCAGCGCGTAGCGGGCCGCCCTCTGGGACAGCCCCTACGGAATCGCAGTCAGGCGATGGGAACAGTCTGCAGATGGCAGGCTGCGCGGTTCTACAGAACGCAAAAAGACACGGCCATTGGCCGTATGCGTAGGGGCCGTCCCAACGGGCGGCCCGCCTGATAGAGAGTGTACACACTATGCATGATGGGAGATGCATAAAGAATACCACATATACCAGAAGAGTTATATCTACGATTCCTAAGGTTAACGTAAAAAAAGGGGCTGTCTGAATGTGGCAGTCCCTTTTTATATCTACTTATTATTAAATTATTATTAAACTAAGCCCTGTTCAATCATGACGTCGGCGACTTTCATGAAGGCCGTGATGTTGGCACCGGCTACGTAGTTGTCGGGGACGCCGTATTTTGCGGCGTTGTCACGGGATTCTTCGAAGATATTGCGCATGATGTCTTTGAGGGTATCGTCGACTTTTTCGAAGGACCAGGACAGGCGTTCCGAGTTCTGGGCCATTTCCAGGGCCGATACGGCGACACCGCCCGCATTTGCGGCTTTAGCCGGTGCGAAGAGGACGCCGTGTTCCTGGAAGTATGCCATGGCGTCGAGGGTCGACGGCATGTTGGCGCCTTCGCCGATGGCTTTTACGCCGTTCTGGACGAGGGTTTTAGCCGATTCCAAATCGATTTCACCCTGGGTAGCGCAGGGAAGGGCGATGAAGGCCGGGATTTTCCACATATCGCGGCTGTTTTCATGGTATTCTGCGTTCGGGTGGGTTTCGATATATTCTTTGATGCGGCCGCGGCGGACTTCTTTGATGTCCTTGACGGCTGCGACGTCGATGCCATTGGGGTCATAGATATAGCCGTTGGAGTCGGAGCAGGTTACGACATTGGCGCCCATGGCCTGGGCTTTTTCGATGGCGTAGATGGCGACGTTGCCCGAACCGGAAACGATGACCGTCTTGCCTTTGATATCGATGTTCTTGTTGTCCAGCATATCTTTGACGAAATAGAGGAGACCATAGCCGGTAGCTTCGGTACGAGCAAAGCTTCCGCCGTAATCAATGCCTTTGCCGGTGAGTACGCCGGCATCGAAAGCATCCTGGATGCGTTTGTACTGGCCATAGAGAAAGCCGATTTCACGGGCGCCGACGCCGATGTCACCAGCCGGTACGTCGATGTTGGGGCCGATGTGACGGCACAGTTCGGTCATGAAGCTCTGGCAGAAATGCATGACTTCCCGATCCGATTTACCTTTCGGGTCGAAGTCCGAGCCGCCCTTGCCGCCACCGATGGGAAGGCCCGTCAAGGCGTTCTTGAAGATCTGTTCGAAAGCCAGGAATTTCAAGATGCTCAGGTTGACGCTCTTGTGGAAGCGCAGGCCGCCTTTGTAGGGGCCGATGGCGCTGTTGGCCTGGACGCGGTAGCCGCGGTTGACGTGGAAGACGCCGTTGTCATCTTCCCAGGGGACGCGGAAAATGATGACGCGTTCCGGTTCGATGATGCGTTCCAGGATGTGGTGCTGTTTATATTTCGGTTCCTTTTCCAGCATGGGCACGAGGGACGTCAGTACTTCGCGGGCTGCGTTCTGGAATTCCGTCTGTTCCGGGTCACGGCGCTGGATGATGGCCAGCACGTCTTCTACATATTGCTGCATTTCTGTCATAATGGATTCTCCTTTGAATGAATATTTTATTGTGTGAGGTAGTCGATGGATGCGTCTCGATGACTTTTTTGCATCCGTTGGAGCTATTATAGAAAATTTTTCAGAAAATGTAAACAAAAACTTAAAAAAATAGTAATAAGTATTTTAAAATAATAAAATTCGAAAAACGAATCATAAACTTCGTCCCGACTGGCAGGGTGGGCGGAAGCGTAGTATAATAGGGGCGATGTTTGAAGAAAGGAAGTGCATATATGGAAACATGGCTTGATTTGCATATGCATACCAAATACAGCATGGATGGCCAGTTCGAGCCAGCCGATTTGATGCGCCAGTGTGCCCAGGCCGGTGTGACGACGGTCGCCGTGACCGACCATGATTCGGTCCGGGCCATCCCGGAAGCACGGGATGAAGCGGCCCGGCTGGGGCTGAACCTGGTGCCGGGTATCGAAATCAGCTGTCAGTATGAAGGGAAGAATTTCCATCTCCTCGGCTATGGCATCCACGCAGAAGATACTGTTTTTGCGGCCATTGAAAAAGATGTATACAGTCAGCGCCGGGCCATTTCGGAGAAAATCCTCGATGCTGTCGAAGCCTTGGGCGTCGTCCTCGACAGGCCGGCTATTTGGGCGCTCTGCAGCGGCGATGCCATTGCGTCGGTCCACATCGCCCGCGTCGCCCTGGCGGATCCGCGCAACGCGGATTGTCCCGTCCTAGCACCGTACCGGCCGGGAGGTGCCAGAAGCGATGCGCCGTATGTCAATTTCGGCTGGGATATCTGCGGTCAGGGAGGGCCGGCTTTCGTGCCCATGACCTTCATGGCCTTCGACCGTGCCGTCGCTATCATCCACGACCATGGCGGCGTCGCCGTCCTGGCTCATCCCGGAGCCAATATGAAACAGAATCGTCCCTTGACGGAGAAGCTCATTGCCACAGGTCTCGACGGCCTCGAAGCGTATTGCAGCTACCACGATGAGGGGACGAGCGATTTTTACCGCCGCATCGCCGACGAGTACGGTTTGATGGCGACCTTGGGCAGCGACTATCACGGCCGGGCCAAGCCGCACATCCAGCTCGGGACCTACGGCCATCCGGCTCCGCAGGCCTTGTGGGACCGGCTCTGCCAAAAAATCAAACAACAACATGGGGAAGTGTATGTATCGTGAAAACGAAAAAAATGATATCCGCCCTGGCCTTGACGGTGTGCCTGGCCCTGGGCATGACGACCGGTTCTTTTGCGAGTCCTGTCAGTGAAGAAGGCGCGGCCTATACGACGGGCGTAGCCAGTGTCGATCAGCATATGGATGCCGCGGCCAAGGCCAGGGCGAAAGCCGCCAAGGCTTCCAAGAAAGACGGGAAAATGAAAAAGGATCAGTCTGGGAAAACGGAAGCCGCAACACCTGGCACGACGAGTACCGCCGCCAGAATGACGGCGGTGGCCAGTGTACCGCGGTCGGCCAAACCAGCCGGAGCCCGCGGCGTCATGCGCAATTATAATCCCGTCACCGATGCGGCACCGGCCGAACCGATGGCTGTCAAGGAAACACATTTCCAGTTCCGGGAAACGCTGCTCCTGCGGCCGAAGACGGACATGATCGTTATCCATCACGTCGGCATCCCCGATGGGGATACGTCGGCAGCGGCTATCCACCGCGCCCATTTGGCCAACGGCTGGGCTGGCATCGGTTATCATTACGTCATCCGCAAAGACGGGACCATTGAACGGGGCCGCCCGCTGGCTACGGTCGGTGCCCACGCTGAAGGGCAGAACTACCATACCGTCGGCATCAACGTGACGGGCAATTTTGAAAAAGAAATCCCCACGCCGGCCCAGATCCACTCGTTGGAAGGGCTGGTCGCCTGGATCTGCAAGACCTACAGCATCGTGCCGGGACCGTCTACCATCGTAGGCCATCGCGACGTCAACAGCACGGACTGCCCGGGACGCAACCTCTACAGCCTGCTGCCGCAGATCCGCAAGGATGTTGCCCGGAAGCTGAACGGCATGGATTCGTCCTATGAAGATAAGCTGAAAAAGACGAATTTCCTCAAGATGAGCCGCAAAGAACGGGAAGCTATCATCATGCAGGGCGCATCAGTCCTGTGATACCCATTGGCAGAGGCCAGTGAAGTATGATATAATCAAATAGTTAACCAATTCAATTACAATAAGGGCTGCACAGGGACCATCTCCCTGTGACAGCCCCAATTTGTCATGAGGTAAAAATGATATGAAGCAATTCTTTCAATGGATGAATCAAGATGAAAATATCCGCGAGGCTGTGACTGCGTTTTCTCAGCCGGGCTGCCATAGCATCTATGGTCTCAGCGGCTCGGTCAAGAGCGCCCTCGTCGCCAAGGCCTTGACGGAACGGCCGGGACAGGCTGTCCTTGTCGTCCCGTCGCGGGAACAGGCAGCGTCCTGGCGGGCAGACCTGGCCTTTTTGGCTCCGGACCTGCCGGTCCTGGACTTTCCCGTTGTCGACAAGGCCGTCTTCACGACGACGGCCAAGAGCCTTGACCGGACGGCCCGGCAGATGGAAGCCCTGGGACGCCTGCGTCAGGGGGACCGCCTCCTGATTCTGGCGGCACCGGAAGAAGCCGCCCAGTACGTCATGGCGCCGCAGCGCATCGATGCCGCGGCTATCGACGTCGCCATCCATCAGGAGTACGACCGCGATGAGCTGCTGCAGTACCTCGTCGACGCCGGCTATGAACGGGTGGACCTGGTCGAACGGCGCGGCCATTTTTCCGTCCGCGGCGATATCGTCGATATCTACGCCGTCAATGAACCGCAGCCGCTGCGCCTGGAATTTTTTGGTGATGAACTGGACAGCCTGCGCACGTTCGATGTGGACAGCCAGAAATCACAGGAACAGCGGGAGAAAGCCCGGATCCTGCCCATTTCCCTGACGGTCCAGGATGATGAAAAATACACCCTTCTGGATTATGCTGAACAGGGCGTCATCATCTGGGATGAACCGAACCGCGTCCGCGAAGGCTTGAAGAAAATCCTCAAGGAATCGGATGACTATAAAGGCCGCCTGGCCTCCTGGAAGAACCTGGCAGGCGCTGAACGCCCAGGTCCGCAGCTCATCTTGTCGCTCATGGCCCAGTCCGTGCCGGACATGGTAGTGGACACGTCGGCCAGCTTTGCTGCCAAGATGATGGCCAGTTTCCAGAAGCAGTTCAACCTCCTGGAAGAAGAAGTGGACCATTGGCGGTCGTTAGGGAATACCCTCCTCTTCGTCATCAGCAGCCGCGACCGGCGGGCTTCGCTCCAGGCCTGGATGAAGCAGCACGAATTGCCGTTCCGTGACTATGACGAGGCCCAGAGCCCGGCCGGCGGGATCTACGTCGTCGAAGGGGAAATCCACGACGGTTTCGAACTGCCCTATGCCAAGGTCGTCGTCGTCGCCGAACGGGATGTCTTCGGCACGCAGAAGCGGCGCCTGCGCCATCATGCGGCCAAAGGCCAGGAAATCAACGTCTTTACGGACCTCAAGCCCGGCGATTACGTCGTCCATGAAGTCCACGGCATTGGCCGCTACATCGGCATCAAGACCATTGAAATGGATGGCGTCCATAAGGATTACCTGGAAATCCACTATGCCGGCAAGGACATCCTCTACGTGCCGACAGACCAGTTGTCCCTGTTGCAGCGCTATATCGGTAACGAAGGGGATACGCCGAAACTGCAGAAAATGGGCGGTTCCGACTGGCAGAAGACGCGGGCCAAGGCCCAGAAATCCATTACCGACCTGGCCGAAAAGCTCGTCGCCCTTTATGCCAAGCGGGAAGTCGTCCAAGGTTATGCCTTTCCGCCGGACACGCCGTTCCAAAAGGAATTTGAAGAAGCCTTTCCTTATGAAGAAACGGAAGATCAGCTGAAAGCCGTCCGCGACATCAAGGCTAGCATGGAACGGCCGACGCCGATGGACTGCCTGGTCTGCGGCGACGTCGGTTTCGGCAAGACGGAAGTGGCCATGCGGGCCATCTTCAAAGCCGTCACAGCAGGCAAACAGGTGGCCGTCCTGGTGCCGACGACGGTTTTGTCGCAACAGCATTTCCAGACCTTCATGGAACGCTTCGGCCCCTTTGGCGTCCACGTCGACGTCCTCAACCGCTTCCGTTCCTATAAAGAAAAGAAAGATATCCTGGCCCGGACCCTGACAGGCGATATCGACGTCCTCATCGGGACCCACAGCCTGCTCAATAAAAAGGTCAAGTTCAAGGACCTGGGCCTCTTGGTCGTCGATGAAGAACAGCGCTTCGGCGTTGCCCAGAAAGAAAAATGGAAGGCCTGGGCCGCCAATATCGATGTCCTGTCCCTGAGCGCGACGCCCATTCCGCGGACGCTGCACATGTCCCTGGTCAACTTGCGGGAAATGTGCGTCATCGAAACGCCGCCGACCGACCGTTTCCCCGTCCAGACCTATGTGACCGAATACGACGCCCGCATCGTCAGCGATGCCATTATGCGCGAAAAGCGGCGGGGCGGCCAGGTCTTCTTCGTCTACAACCGCGTCGCGACCATCGAAAAGATGAAAGACCAACTCCAGGCCCTCTTGCCGGACGTGACCATTGGCATTGCCCATGGTCAGATGGCCGGGAGTCTGTTGGAATCGGTCATGTTCGATTTCTACGAAGGAAAATACGACGTCCTCCTCTGTTCGAGCCTCGTCGAAAATGGCTTGGACGTAGCCAATGCCAATACGATCATCATTTATGACGCCGACCATTTCGGCCTGTCCCAGCTCTATCAGATGCGCGGCCGCGTCGGCCGGAGCCACCGCATGGCTTATGCTTATTTCCTCTACCGCCGCGACAAGGTCCTGTCGGAAGTCGCTGAAAAGCGATTGCAGGCCATCAAGGAATTTACCGAACTCGGGTCGGGCTTCAAGATTGCCATGCGCGACCTGGAAATCCGCGGTGCCGGCAACCTCCTGGGCCGGGAACAGCACGGCAATATCGCCAGCGTCGGTTTTGCCATGTACTGTCACATGCTGGAAGATGCCATCGCCAAGGCCCAGACCGGCAAGGACGTGGCGCCGCCACCGCCGGAAACGGTCATGGAAATCCATGTCGACGCCTTCATCGACGACGACTATATCCAGAATGGTGGTCAGAAAATCGAAATGTACCAGCGCCTGGCTGTCTTATCGTCGAAAGAGGAACTGGCCGGCCTGCGCCAGGAACTGGCCGACCGCTATGGCAAGCCGAGCCAGCCCGTAGAAAAACTCCTGCAGGTCACGGAAACGCGCCTCGATGCCAAGGCTCAGGGCCTGGTACTCATCGCCCAGAAGAAGGATGTCCTGGAATTGAAATGGCAGCGCGTCGCCGATATGCCGGACCTTCCCAACTTGGAACCGTCCCTGCGCCGCCGTTTCCGCCTGGTGCCCAATCTGCCCGTCATGGTCCGCGTCTCCCTGGCAGGGATTTCCGACGTCCTGGCCTTCATCCAGACCCTGCTGACGGCTTTTTCATCATTGAGAAAGGGGAATTCCCTTGAGTAAGAACTCCTTTTTACGGGGCGCCATGGTCCTCACCATGGCCGGTATCGTCGTCAAGATCTTAGGCGGGCTGAACCGTATTTTATTGTCGCGCCTCTTGGGCGGCGAGGGCATCGGCCTCTATCAGATGGCTTATCCTGTCTATATCCTGCTTTTGAGCATCATCGGCGCAGGGATTCCCATTGCCGTGTCCATCATGATCGCTGAAGAAGCGGCCAAAGGCCATTACAGTGGCGTCCGCCGTATCTTCCATGTGACCCTGGCCTTTATGACTGTCGTTGCTGTCGTTTGCGGCTTGGCCCTGCCTTTTGGCGCCCATGGCCTGGTCGAAGTGGGCATCGTCCGTGATGGCCGGGCCTTCCCGGCCCTGGCCGTGTTGGCACCGGCTTTGACTTTATCCGTCATAGCCTGCTGCTTCCGCGGTTATTTCCAGGGTCTGCAGCTCATGACGCCGACCGCCTTGTCCCAGATGGCGGATCAATTCGTCCGGGTTTGCACCATGCTCGTTTTGGCCTGGCTCCTGCTGCCGAAGGGGCTGGAGTGGGCCGCAGCCGGTGCGGCCTTTGGTGCCATCCCCGGGGCGGCTGCCGGGCTGCTGCTCATCACCTTCTTATATTACCGCTACAGCCGCCAGCCTATGCCCGAAGATGACGGCGTCTTCCGCGTCCAGTCGCCACGGCGCATCATCCGCCGGCTCATTGTCCTGGCCGTGCCCGTGGCGGCAGCCAATATGCTCCTGCCGGCCGTGGCCAGCATCGACTTGTTCATCGTGCCCTTGCGCCTGGAAGCGGCTGGCTACAGTACGCATGAAGCGACGGCCCTCTATGGCTACCTGACGGGTATGGCCAACGGCCTGGTCCAGCTGCCGGCCATCTTGACCATCGCCTTGGCGACGAGCCTCGTCCCGGCCGTATCGGCGGCTTTTTCCCGTCATGACCGGGACGTCATCCTCGACCGGACCGACACGGCTATGCGCATTGCCAACGTCATCACCGTACCGGCCTGCCTGGGCCTGGCCGTCCTGGCCGTGCCCATTTCCCGGCTCCTCTACGCGACGCCGGCAGCGGGACCGGCTATCTGCGTCCTGTCCATTTCCGTCTTCCTCGTCGGTCTCCAGCAGATTACCAGCGGCCTCCTGCAGGGCATGGGCCATACGGCGGTCCCCCTGTACAATATGGCTGCTGCAGCCGTTGTCAAAATCGTCCTCAGCTGGCATCTGACGGCCATTCCCTGGCTGGGTGAAGTCGGCGCCGCCTGGGCGACCAATGCCGACCTGGCTGTCGCGACGGCGCTCAACTTGTACTTTGCCCATAAATACATCGCCTACCGCGTCCAATGGCGCTACGTGGGTAAACTCTTCCTGGCCGGTGCCGCCATGGCCGGTACGGCCTGGCTCGTCCATCACGCCCTGATCGTCCTCTTCGGCAACGCCGCAGCCACCCTCATCGCCATGATGGCCGCCGCCCTGGTCTACCTCATAGGCCTCATCGTCTTCCGGGCCCTGACCGTCGAAGACATCGAAAAGATTCCCGTCATCGGGAAAAAAGTGAGCCGGCGGATACCTTGAAGTTCGCCGGCATCTGTTTTTATTTTTTTAGAAAGGCGGGAGTTTTTTGTTTCCAGGAATAGGTGTTTTAGCGAATGTATTGGGCATTGTCGGTGGTGGACTCTTGGGGCTGGGGTGCGGACGGCTGATATCAGAGCGTTTCCAAAAGGCCATCATGATGGCCTGCGCTGTGGCGGTCATATTCCTCGGTTTGACGGGAACGGTCAAAGAGATGCTGCAAATCGGCGCTGATGGGGGAGTGACGCTCGTCGGGACGAACTGTATGCTTGCGA
This sequence comes from Megasphaera elsdenii DSM 20460, assembly GCF_003010495.1. Lineage (NCBI taxonomy): Bacteria > Bacillati > Bacillota > Negativicutes > Veillonellales > Veillonellaceae > Megasphaera > Megasphaera elsdenii. Next base: position 2,139,852 of record NZ_CP027570.1, read on the forward strand.
GTCTCATCGGTGGTGCAGTCATCGGTGAAGCCATCGACCTCGAAGACCGCATGGAGCGTTTCGGGCACTGGCTCCAGCAGAAGACGGGCAGTGGCGGTGACACGCGATTCGTCGAAGGCTTCGTCACGGCATCCCTGACAGTCTGCATCGGTGCCATGGCCGTCATCGGTTCTATCAACGACCGCCTGCTCAGTGACCCCTCTGTCCTGTTCGCCAAGACGGTAATCGATGCCGTCATCGTCATGATCATGACATCGGCGCTGGGCAAGGGCTGCATCTTTTCCGCAATTTCTGTCGGCATCTTCCAGGGAATCATCTTCCTGCTGGCCGGCTTTCTCGAACCTATCATGACGCCTGCTGCTCTAAAGAGCCTCAGCGCCGTCGGCAATATCCTGATTTTCTGTGTCGGCACGAACCTCTTCGGCCTGCCTCACGTGCGCATTGCCAACCTGCTGCCGGCACTCGTCATCGCTGTCGTGTGGGTGCTGGTCTGATTCCAGGACATCCCTGTATGGAATCGGAATACGATGCGGCGTTCCACCGCGATAAATTCGAACTAACAACGACGCATCGGGGATACCCTCAGCGCGTAGCGGGCCGCCTTTACAGGACGGCCCCTACGATGGCCCCAATCGGGGCCTTTTTTTACGAGCCGAGGGTCACTCGAGGCGATGTCGTCCGTTTGCATCTGTCGCCGCGCAGCGGCATTTGAGTCCGGGGCGGCCTGTGACAGCGCCTTGCTTTTTCCCTTTCTTTTTGCTATACTACAGATAGATAGTTGAGCAAATCAACTAATTACAGAGAAAAGGGGATGCGGAGCGTGGATTATTTAAAGGTCAGCCATGATTTCAGCGTGATAAACCAGCGTTCGCAAGCCTATGTGACCGAGGCCTGTCGGCCGTGGAAGTTATCTTATTCGGAACACGTGACCCTCATGAGCCTGTACAGCAACGACGGCTGCCGGCAGCATGAGCTCTGTCAGGTCATGAAGGCCGATAAGGCTTTGGTGGCCCGCAATCTGAAATTGTTGGAAGAGAAGGGGTTCGTCAGCCGCCGTCAGCAGGGCGATGACCGGCGCTATAAATATCTCTATTTGACGCCGAAGGCCCTGGATTTACAGGATACGATGGAGGGCATCCTCAAGCGATGGGTCGAGATTCTCGTCCGAGGTATCGACGAGGTGACGCTGGACAAGGCGTTCCAGCTTATGCATCAGGTGGCGGACAATGCCGTCGAGGCGGAAGTGGCTCCGCTGGATCCGCAGAAGGAGATGAAAGTATGAAAGCATATTGGAAATATACGGCTGCAGCCATGGCCGTCGTGGCAGCCCTCAGCCTGACAGGCTGCGGCCAGCAGACGCAGCAGGCCGAACAGCCCCAGCTGGTCAAGGCCATCCAGGTCGGCAGCGAAAGGGCGGGTACGACGGCTGGAACCTATTCGGGGACCGTCAAAGGCCGTTACCAGAGTAATCTGTCCTTCCAGGCCGGCGGCCGCATTACGGCCCGCAACGTCCAGCTCGGCTCGCAGGTCCATGCCGGCGACGTCTTGATGACGGTCGATCCGAAGGATATTGCTCAGGCTGTCAACCAGACGCAGGCCAAGGTCGACGCTGCTGCTGCCCAGCTCCAGCTGGCCCAATCCAATTTGAACCGCTATCAGCAATTATACAATATGGATGCCATCAGTGCGTCCGTCCTGGACCAGTACCAGACGGCCTACGACCAGGCTTCGGCCCAGTATAACCAGGCCCTGGCTGCTCAACAGGCTCAGGAAAACCAGTTGTCTTATACACAGCTCACGGCCGATGCCGACGGCGTCATTTCAGCCGTATCGGCCGAAGTCGGGCAGGTCGTCGCGGCCGGTCAGACTGTGGTCACCCTGGTTCATTCAGGGGACTTGGAAGTCCAGGTCAACGTGCCGGAAAATAAATTGGCCGATTTCCCGGTGGGCAAGAACGTGACCGTCACTTTCTGGGCCCTCCAGAACCAGCAGGCTGCCGGCGTCGTCCGCGAAGTGGCGCCCATGGCCGATGCAGCGTCGCGGACGTACCAGGTCAATATTTCCCTGCCCAATCCGCCGGACGGCATGCAGCTCGGCATGACGGCTACCGTGGCTAACGGCAGTGAACAGGCAGTGGCTGAAGATACCTTCGTCCTGCCCTTGGCCGCTATCTACCAGACCGGCGACACACCCCAGGTCTGGGTCGTCGGGGAGGACAAGACTTTGTCCCTGAAAGATGTGACTGTCCAGGATTTTGGCGATAATAGCGTCAAGGTCACGGGTCTCAGCCGCGGCGATGTCGTCGTCACAGCCGGGGTCCATATGCTCAGTGAATGTCAAAAAGTCCGCGTAGAGGGGGAAGATGAATGAAAAATTTATCGGAAGTCTCTATTCATAACCGCGTCCTCGTCTGGTACTTCATCATCCTCATCGCCATTGCCGGTATCTTTTCCTACATGAAACTGGGACGTATGGAAGACCCGACGTATACGGTGCGGACCATGGTCGTTTCCGTCGCCTGGCCGGGAGCTACGGCAGAACAGATGCAGGAACAGGTGACGGACAAGATCGAAAAGAAACTGCAAGATACGCCGAACCTGGATTATATCAAAAGTTATTCCCGGCCCGGCCAGTCGGTCATCTACGTCTATCTCGACGACAAGGCGCCGCGCGACAGTATCCGCAGCACGTGGCATGAAGTCCGCAATCTGACGGAAGACATGAAGAAGGACCTGCCTGAAGGCGTCTACGGCCCGTATTATAACGACCGCTTCGATGACGTCTACGGTTCTATCTATGCCGTCACCGGCGATGGTTATTCTTATGAAGAACTGCGCCAGAAGGCCGAAAAGATACGCCGCATGATGATGTCCGTCGACGATGTCAGCAAAGTCGAACTGGTCGGCGAACAATCGGAAAAGGTCTATATCGAAGTGGCTAATTCCAAATTGGCCGAACTGGGCATTGCGCCGACGACCATTGCCGATGCCGTCAAAGGCCAGAACCAGATGACGCCGGCCGGTATGGTCGATACTCAGTCGGATAACGTCTACCTGCGCCTGTCCGGTGTCTTTGAAGACGTCGAAGCCATCCGCAACCTGCCTATCAATGCCAATGGCCGCGTCTTCCGCCTGGGTGACATCGCCACGGTCGAACGGCGCTATACGGAACCGGCAGACCCGAAGATGTTCTACAACGGCAAACCGGCCGTCGGCATCGCCTTGTCCATGAAGAGCGGCGGCAATAACCTGAAGCTCGGTGAAAACCTGAAGAAATTGCAGGAAAGCGTCAAATCCGATTTGCCGGCAGGCATGGAAATCCACCAGGTATCGGACCAGCCGCAGGTCGTCAAAGAGTCCATCAGCGATTTTACCAATACCCTGCGCGAAGCTATCATCATCGTCCTCGTCGTCAGCTTCCTCAGCCTGGGCCTGCGGACGGGCCTGGTCGTCGCTTTCTGTATCCCTCTGGTCCTGACCGGCGTCTTCTGCGTCATGGAAGTGGCCGGCATCGACTTGCATAAAGTCTCTTTGGGGTCCCTCATCATCGCCCTGGGCCTCCTCGTCGACGACGCCATCATTGCCGTCGAAATGATGACCGTCCAGCTGGAGAAGGGCATGAACCGCGTCGATGCGGCCTGCTATGCCTTCAAGGCAACAGCCAAGCCCATGCTGACGGGGACGCTCATCACTTGCTCCGGCTTCATCCCCGTCGCCTTTGCCGACGGGGCGGCGTCGGAATTTTGTAAAGATTTGTTCCCTGTCATTACGGCGGCCCTGGTCTTGTCGTGGATCGTATCGGTCATGGTGGCGCCGCTCTTCGGCTATTACCTGATCAAGCCCAAGGTTGCCCAAGGGACGGAGCCGGAACCGTTGTACCAGAGCCGGTTCTACGTCTTCTTCCGCAAGGTCCTGACCTGGTGCCTGACTCATCGGGCCCTGGTCATCGGCGGGACAGCGGCCATGTTCATCTTGTCTGTCGGCTTGATGAAACTCATTCCCCAGGAATTTTTCCCACCCTCTCTCAGACCGGAACTCATCGTTGAAATGACCCTGCCTGAAGGCTCGTCCATGCAGGCGACGCAGAAAGAAGCGGCCCGCTTTGCCCAGTATCTCGACAGCCAGCAGGAAAAACTCAAGGATTATTCGTATTACGTCGGAGAAGGGGCGCCGCGCTTCGTCCTGACCATCGAACCGGTCCTGCCGGCCAACAACTACGCTCAGTTCGTCGTCGTCGCCAAGGATACCCAGACGAGGGAAGAATTGACGCAGTCCATCAAAGAAGAAATGGCCGATAAGTTCCCCAACGTCCGCTGCAACGTCAAGAACGTGCCCTTAGGGCCGCCGTCGGATTATCCCATTATGCTGCGCGTATCCGGCTACGATACGGATAAGGTCAAAGCCTATGCCCAGCAGATTGCGGCGCGCATTGCCAAGGACCCGAATACGGAAAATGTCTTCCTCAACTGGGATCAGAAGAATAAGATCATGCACGTCGACCTGGACCAGAATAAATTGCGGGCCATGGGCATTTCCGGCGAAGATATTGCCAAGACCTTGTATACAGAACTGTCCGGGGCCACAGTCGCACAATACTACGCAGCCGACAAGACCATCGGTATCCAGCTGCGTCTTCAGGACAGCGACCGTAATGACCTGGCCAAAATCAAGAGCCTGCCTGTCTACGTAGGCCCGGCCGGTTATGTGCCGCTGGAACAGATTGCCAACGTTTCCTATAAAGGTGAAGATGGACTCATCTGGCGCCGCGATTTGAAGCCGACCATCACCATCAACGGCGGCATCAAGTCCGGTACGGCTAACGATGCGACGCAGAAAGCCTACGATTCTATCGCCGATATCCGGGAAAGCATGCCCTTTGGCTATACCGTCGAAGTCGACGGGGCCCTGGAAAACAGCCAGAAATCCCTGAAATACCTGATGGTGCCCGTGCCTATCATGATCATCATCATTATGACCCTGCTCATGTTCCAGCTCCGCAGTCCGTCGCTCATGTTCCTGGCCCTGATTACGGCGCCCATGGGACTTATCGGCGTTTCCTGGGGGATGCTCCTCTTCGGGAAATCCCTGGGCTTCGTCGCCGACTTGGGCATCCTGGCCCTGGGCGGCATGATCATCCGCAACTCCATTATCCTCCTGGACCAGATCCAGAAGCATATGGCTGCCGGTGAGGACCCGTGGCACGCCGTCATCGACTCGGCGGTCATGCGCTTCCGGCCCATCATGCTCACAGCCGCTGCGGCCATTTTAGGCATGATTCCCCTCATGCGCAGCGTCTTCTGGGGCCCCTTGGCCGTTGCCATTGCCAGCGGCCTCTTCGTCGCCACCGTCCTGACCCTGCTGGTCCTGCCGACGATGTACGCTGCCTGGTTCAAAGTAAAAAGAACGAGCTAGGTTCATGGTTCGTGGCTCTCCTTATTACTCCAAAGGAGGTTGTCTTAATACGACAGCCTCCTTTTTGTCGTGCTGCCATACTCTAAAGACATTTCTAATAATATGTGATAAGCATTTCACATAACAGAAAATGGAAGGTATACTACAAGTATGATATTGCTTTAAGTATAGGCCATAGTGAATGTAAGAAAAAAAGGAGATGTCTATTATGAGGAAGAAAGTATTAGGTCTTGCTTGTGCCATGATGATGACGGCGTTCCTGACGGCTTGCGGTATCAGTGATATTACGGGTAAGTCAAGTTCATCTGGTAATCTGAGTCAGAAAAAGCTCACGAATCCGACCGTATCTGCGTCGGTAGTCCATCACCCCCAGGGAAACCCGCATAAGATTCTCATTGCCTATTTTACGTATCCGGAAAATACGGATGCCAAGGCCATTCATTCGGATAAGTACGACGTCATGAGTTCAGCCAGCCTGAAAGTCAAGGATGGCGTCGCTGTTGGCAATAATACGGTTATTGCTGATTATATCGCCAACCAGACTGGCGGCGATTTATTCTCTATCCTGACGGAAAATCCCTATCCGACGAGTTATGAAGAAACTGTCGACCAAGGCAAGGCGGAAATTCAGAATCAGGAACTGCCTGCTTTGAAGAGTCATGTCGATGACCTCAGCGGCTACGATACGATTATCTTAGTTTATCCAAACTGGTGGAGCACCTTGCCAGCGCCGGTACAGTCGTTCCTGAAGGAAACGGATATGTCAGGAAAACAGGTCTACGCTATCGTCACATCCGGTGGCAGTGGGTTCTCCGACACCATCCAGAACATCCAGCAGACTGAACCGGGGGCTTCGGTCCACGAAGGATTTGCCCTGCATCATAAGGACATGGATAAAGCTGAAGAAATGACCCAGCATTGGCTGAATCAAATGGGGTTCACACAGTAAGTAAAATGGAGGGATTCTTATGAAATTGGTAAAAATCATGCGAGTTGTTTTCTTAGGGGCGGCTATGTTCCTGCTGACGGCCTGCGGCGAAACGGGAACTTCCGTGCAGAGCACGTCGGAAAATACAGCGTCGGCACCGGCTTCCGGCGTCTATGTGCCCAATCAGACGGGCAAGCCTATGTCGGAAGACATCAAAGATGAATTGGAAAGCAAACATAAACAGGAAGCAGCTGCCATCAAGACCATCCAGGAAGAACCGAAGGGCAGCCATAAAGGCCAGCGCATCCTTATCGCCTATTTCACCTGGGGCGGCCGGTCTGGTGAAGTGGCCCATATGATACAGGACAAAATCGGCGGTGACCTCTATGAAATCAAGCGCGACCCCGATTACTCCCGCGATTACTCGACGGTCCTCAAAGAATCGGCGCAGGAAGTTGATGAAAATGTCCATCCCCAATTAGCCGGCACACAGCCCGACCTGTCGCAGTACGATGTCATCGTCCTCGGCTATCCCTGCTGGTGGTTCACGGCGCCCATGACCATTCCGTCGTTCCTGGAAGGGAAAGATTTGGCAGGGAAACTCATCGTGCCCTACATGTGTTCCTATAGCAGCCCCTTTGAAGTCACCTTGCCGGCTCTGGCTGCCGCAGCTCCCGGTGCCCGCCTCTTTACGGGTCTGACCCTGGATAAAGATACGGATTACAGCGTCATCGATCCCTGGCTGGATAAGGCCGGATTGTTATAAGACAGGAGGAAGTAGGATGAGTCACGATATCAGCCGGCGGACTTTTTTGAAGCTCCTCGGCGGGGGACTGGCTGGGGCAGCTGCTGGCGGGGCTTTGGTGAAGCGCGAGGATATCCTGGCTTTTCTCGATGCCGATAAGGCTGCCGGGGCAGCCGGAACGGCCTTGGGAAAAGTCACGACGCGCTACTATAAGCCCCTCGGGAAAGACTTGTCTCTCCTGGGCTTTGGCTGCATGCGCCTGCCGACGACCTTTACAGCGTCGGGCCGGGAAATAGATAAGGAATTAGGCGAGAAGATGGTCGATTTTGCCTATCGCCACGGCATCAATTATTTTGATACGGCCTGGTTCTACCACGACGGGAAGTCCGAAGCCTTCATCGGCCAGGCCTTGCAGAAATATCCCCGCGACACAGTCTATCTGGCCGACAAGATGCCGACGCCCATCTTGACGGGACTCGATCAGGCAAAGGATATCTTCCAGACCCAGCTCGACCGCTGCCAAGTTGCGTATTTCGACAACTACATGCTTCATTCCCTGACCAGTCAGGACCAGTTCGATGAACTTTACATCCAAGACGGCATCCTGGACTACCTTCGCCAGGAAAAAGCCCGGGGCCGCATCCGTTGCCTGGGCTTTTCCTTCCACGGTGACGTGCCCTTCTTTCATTATCTCCTGGACCAGTATGATTGGGATTTCTGCATGATCCAGCTCAACTATGCCGACTGGAACGAACCGGGCGAAGCGCCGGCAGGGAGCCGCCAGGCCGGGGACCTGTACCGCAAGTGCCGAGAAAAGGATGTCCCCATTTTCGTCATGGAACCGGTCAAAGGGGGCAACCTGGCCAATCTGTCATCGTCGGCAGAAGCCATCTTGAAGCAGCAGCGGCCAGAGGCCAGCATGGCGTCGTGGGCCCTGCGCTGGGTCGGCTCTAAAGAAGGGGTCATCACCATGAATTCAGGCATGAGCAATTTGGAACAGGTCCTGGACAATATCCGGACCCTGAGCAATTTTCAGCCCTTATCGGCCGCCGAAGAGCGGGCTATCCAGCGCTCCCTGGGGAAGGAAGCCGGCAGCGGGGCCATTCCCTGTACCTATTGCCGTTACTGTGAACCCTGCCCCTACGGTGTCGACATCGCCGGAGTCTTTCATATCTACAACCGTTATGGCGAACCGGCCGGAATCGACGTGGACCATCCCCAAGGGGCCTCGGCAGCACAGGAGAAAGTCTTCCTGGCCCATTATCAGAATAACCTGGAACGGCCGCAGCGCGCTTCCCACTGTACAGCCTGCGGCCGCTGTCTGCCCAAGTGTCCGCAGCATATCGACATCCCTAAGTACGTGCGGGCCATTGATGATGTTGTCCAATATTTCGGGCGCGATACAGGAAAGGGGATAGTGTAAATGCGGAACATGCTGCAACGGGGACGCATCGTTTTATCGTGGCTCCTGATGGGGGCCATGGTCCTGACCTTTGCTGGTATCGTAGCACCCGTGCTGCCGCAATGGCAGGTCCTGCCGGCTCTCTTGGCTGGGAATCTCCTGGTCATCGCCGTCATCATCGTCCTGACCCTGCTCCTGGGACGGATCTATTGCAGCGTCCTCTGTCCCTTGGGAATCAGCCAGGACTTCGTCTTCTGGCTGGCCAAACGGCGCAAAAAGAATCGCCGGAAATTTACTTTCCGGCGGGAACGGCGCATCGTGCGCTATAGTATCTTGATGTTGACCGGTCTGGCTTTCCTGGCCGGCTTGTCTGGTTTTGTGGGGCTGGTCGACCCGTACAGTATCTTTGGCCGCATCGTCCACGATGGACTGGGCCTGCCAGTTGCCTATGGCTGGAACGCTTTGGTCGGGGTCAACGAAAGCCACGGCTGGATTCCGGTGCTGAGCAAGACGGATATCCTCTGGCCGCCGCTGGCTGCCATGGCCCTGGCCGGGGTTTATTTCGTCGTCCTGACTGTCCTGGCCTGGCGCTATGGCCGAGCGTACTGCCATACTGTTTGCCCTGTCGGCACGCTGTTGGGAACCCTCAGCCGCTTCAGCCTGTTCCGGCCGGTCATCGACGGATCGCGCTGCACCCACTGCGGGGCCTGTGAAAAGACGTGCCGTTCGTCCTGCATCGACGTCGCCCATGGCTTCGTCGATACCAGCCGCTGCGTCGACTGCTTCGACTGCGTTGCCGTCTGTCCGAAAGGGGCCTTAACCTTTTCCCGGACCCTTCCGGTCAAGCTTCCGGAAAAAAAGCTATCTGGTGAAGGTATCAGCCGACGGGAGATGCTGCTGACGACGGCCGTTGCCGCCGGGACCATCGCCGCAGGTCTGGCCCGCAGCCAGACCGTTGTTCCAGCCTTGATGGGGACGGGGAAGGGGAAGAAGAAAATCTTGCCGCCTGGGGCCGTTTCAGCCGATGCTTTTGCTCAGCGCTGTACGGCCTGCCATCTCTGTGTCAGCCGCTGTCCCAGCGGCGTCCTGGTGCCGGCCGTCTTGGAGAACGGCGCCTTGCAGATGGGCCAGCCCTACATGGATTTTTCTAAAGGCTACTGTGTCTATAACTGCAACTTTTGTTCTCAAGCCTGCCCGGCCGGTGCCATCCGTCCGCTGGAGCTGGCCGTGAAAGAAAAGACAAAAATCGGCATCGCCCGTTATGCCCAATTCCACTGTCTCATCGCCCGCGACGGCATAGTCTGCGGTAACTGTGCCCGCCATTGTCCCGTCCAGGCCATTACCCTGGTCGAGAACAAGGACGGGCGCAGCTACCCGCACGTCGATGGGGCGCGCTGTATCGGCTGCGGTTCCTGCGAGTATCACTGTCCGGCCAAACCGGCAGCTATTTCCGTCAGCACCTTGCCGAAATCTTCGTGACTTCAGTCTTCCGGGTCGGTGGCGATATCCGGTTCGTTCTTGCGGTTGAAGCCGATGATGCGGCGCGGCTTTTCAATGTCGTCGTGGCGGGGGACGGCGACGAGGAGCAGGTTGAGCTGGGAAATATGCTGGACCAGTTCGACGGCCGATCCGTCGGACAATTCGCCGTAAAAGACGATCATGTTCGGATCCCAGTAGCCGATATCCTGGATGCTGAAGGTGATATCGCCAGCTGATACCAGGCGGCCGCCGGCCTGCATGTCGTCGGGCAGGCCCGACTCAAAGTTGTTGATCAGGGCGACGATGCGCTGATACATGTCTGAGGCCAGGTAGGGCGCTTCCGGATCTTCGTCTTCTTCTGGAACGGCGCCGGGCTGGAGGATCGTCAGTTCCTTTTCGGCTTCCGCGTCTTTTTCGGGAGTTCCTTGTTGTTTTTTCTTATCCATTACGTCTGCCATAAAAATCCCTCCTTATCATTTTCACTATATCATTTCGACATAGAAGGAGGCGATTCCTGCTGCTTTTTCTCAGGTGGCAGGATTTTTTTCTTGGAATCCCTATGCGGATATGGTATAATGGTCCAGACATGCTGACATCAGGTAACATATTTTCACACGAAAAGAGGTTTTTTCTTCATGGAATATGTGAACGAGTTGGACACTATATCGGCCAGAGCTGCGCAAAAGGATGCGGCTCTCAAGGTACATCGTCTTACGTTTATGGAGGCTACGATGATGGTCGTCGGGTCTACCATAGGTTCCGGTGTTTTAGGTTTAGCTTTTGCCAGTCGCAATGCCGGCTGGCCTGTCCTGCTTACGTGGCTTGTCGTAGCAGGCTTTTTTTCTATCATCTCCATGCTCTATGTCGCTGAAGCGACGCTGCGGACGACGAAGCCCTTGCAGCTGTCGGGCCTGGCAGAAAAGTACGTCGGCAAAATCGGTTCCTGGCTGATTTTCTTTTCCGTCGGGGCCACGTCTTTTTGCAGCCTTATCGCTTACACCAGCGGCTGCGGCAGGATATTGAGCGAATTTTTCGGTATTTCCCTGGAAATGGCCAGCTGCCTCTTTGCCCTCGGGGCGACGAGCGTCGTCTGGCTGGGCCTCAAGGCTACTGGGGTCGCTGAGAAATATTTGAGTTCAGGTATGACGGCCATGCTTATTCTTCTCGTCGGCGCGTCACTGTTTTCGGCCCGCGTACCTGTCGCAGATATTCTCTACGCCCATTGGACCTATGCCGTTCCGGTCTTCAATATCGCCGTCTTCTGCTATGCCGTCCAGTATATCGTTCCGGAAATCTCCCGGGGCTTCACGCATGACCCGGGGAAAATCGTCCCGTCCATCCTGGCCGGGGCCGGCATTTCCTTCGTCATCCTGGCTTTGGTCCCCTTGGCGGTCTTCCTCATGCTGCCAGTCGATGAAATTTCGGAAGTCGCCTCCCTGTCCTGGGGCCGTGCCCTGGGATCTCCGGTCTTCTTCGTCATCGTCAACGCTTTCGCTTTCTGTGCCATGCTCACATCGTTCTGGGCCATTGCCGAAAGCTTCTTGACCAATATGATCGACCGCCTGGGCTTTAAATCGGAAACGGACATCCGTACGCGAGCCGGCTGCCTGGCCTTCATCGTCATCCCGCCAGTCCTCTTGGCTTACAGCGGCCTCGTCGGTTTCGTCAACGCCATCTTCAGCGCCGGCACCTTCGGCGGCATCATCATGTCCATCCTGCCCGTCTTCATGCTGCGCAGCGCCCGTAAACACGGCGACCACGCACCGTGCTGGAGATGCGGCTGGATCGCTCACCCCATCATGCAGTTCCTCGTCGTCGTACTCTTTGCCAGTGCCGGCATCTACGCCATCTTTAGCCTATGCGGCTGGCTGCCTGCGGCGTGGTAGGAAAATTAATTGCTCAAAAAGAGGTTGTCTTCAGCGGACAGCCTCTTTTTTCTGTATCCCCACTGGGGAAAAACTGAAAATTTTTACAAAAAATATACATACATATGGTGACTTTCATGTATAATAAGGAGAGTATCAACTAGACAGCAACTATACCGTCAAGAAAAGTGGGGAGAATAATGGAAAAACAAACCCGGAATGTTTTCGGTATCATCCATATCGGGACGGTCAACATGACCTTGAAGGTCATTGCTTATTCGTCTTTGGACGACATGGAAATCATCGAAAATGTATCCCGAGAAGTGAAATATGGGGAAACGGTATTCCAGCGCCATCATGTCAGTTTTCAGTCTTTGAATGAAATCTGTCAGGTCCTGCTGGGGTTCCGCCAGCTCCTTCGCGATTACGATGTCAAGGATGTCCGAGTCTTGTCGACGACGGCTATTTGTGAGGCCGATAATTTGATCAATGTCCTCGACCAGATCCATATCCGCACGGGCTTCGATGTCGAAGTCATCCATATGACCAAGGAAATCTACTACAAGTTCTTTGGCCTTTATTATAATGTATTGAAAGGGAACTTTAATTTTGCCGATAAGGCCGTTATGCTCCTGGATATCACGTCCGGCGGCGTCGGCTTGACGTGCTGGAAGTCGGACCGCCTCTTGTTCCAGCAGAATATCCATATCGGTTCCTTGCGGATCCTGGAAAATTTCACGGAAAAGCAGCGCAATGAATTGACGTTCCCGACGGCCGTGCGCGAATATATTTACGGGACTCTCTATCCGCTCTGGAAGGGCGTCCAGCGGTATGATATCAAGTACATCGTCTTGTCCGGCCGCGGGGCCAATCTGGTGTCGCGCCTCATGGGCAAGACCAGTGAGAACGGGTTGTTCCTGATTACGCCCGATGAGCTGCGCCAGTTCGTCTATTCTTTTAAAGGCGTCACGCCGTTCAAGCTCATGCAGCGCTTCGGCCTGTCCCAGAACCTGGCCAATGTCATCATGCCGACGATCCTCTTGTATTATGAACTGCTGCGCATCGTCGACATCGACATGCTGGTCGTCATGCCGACGACCTTCACCGAAGGCTATACCATGTACTATGTAGCCGATAAGACCCATAATGATTATATGGCCCATCTCCAGGGCCTGCTCCTGGACATGATGCGCCGCATGGCCAAGAAGTATTTGTCCGACTCCGCCCATTCCGCCCGCATCGAAGAATACGGCAACGTCCTCTTCCAGGCGCTGTACCAGTTCATCGGCCTCGATTACAGTTATAATTATCTGCTCCGCCTGGCCGCTATCTTCCACGAAACGGGGAAATTCATCAATATCCGCAAGCATAATCTTTGTACATACAACCTCATCATGGAAACGGACCTCTTCGGCCTGGCTGACGATGAAAAGGAAATCCTGGCGGCCGTCCTCTACTATGCCTTCGACGGCACCCTGCAGGAGGCATCACCGGTCTACCATGCCCTGACGCCGCGTCAGAAGGTCATTACGGCCAAACTGACGGCTATTTTCCGCCTGGCCGATTCCCTGGATAAGAGCCATTTGGGGAAAATCAGCGCCATCCGGGCTGAGCTCAAGGACGACCGACTCGTCGTCTCCTATACGGCAGAAGCCGATATTTCCCTGGAACGCTGGACATATCTGAAAATGGCCGTCGACTTTGCCGAAGTCTTTGGTATTTCGACGGAATTAGTGAAAGGATAGGATAATCATGGCAGATTTTACGAGTAGTCAATATTTTTTAAATCGTGAATGTACATGGGTCAAATTCAATGAACGGGTCCTGCGCGAAGCCATCGTCCCGTCCAATCCACTGCTGGAACAGCTGAACTTCGTCGCCATTGCCGCGTCGAACCTGGACGAATTTTTCATGATCCGCGTGGCCGGCGTCAAGCACCTCGTCGAAAGCGGCGTCAAGCACATCGATATCGCCGGCATGACGCCGCAGGAACAGTTCGATGCCATCCAGGAAATGGTCCATAAACTGGTCGACGACCAGTACCGCTATTATGGCGATATCCAGCAGAAACTGCAAGCCCACGGCCTGCATTTCATTCGTGTCGACGCTCTCGATGATGACCAGCGGCTGTGGCTGGAAAGCTTTTTTGAACGGGAAATCTATCCCGTCGTCACGCCCATGGCTGTCGATTCCAGCCATCCTTTTCCGTTCCTGGCCAGTCTGAACCTGAACCTGGCCGTCCTCTTGCGCCGCAAGCAGGGGGACCGTTCCGTCAAGACGGCTATCCTGCCGGTTCCGACGTCGGTCATCGACCGCATCATCAAGGTCCCGGACAGCGTTTCCCCGGCCGGAAAACAGCATGACGGCCAGCAGTTCCTCTTCCTGGAAGATGTCATCGCCGCCTATGCGGAACGCTTCTTCCTGGGCTGCGACATCCTGGAAGTCGCACCGTTCCGCATCACCCGCGACGCTGACCTGGATATCGACGACGATGCCGAGGACCTTTTGATGGAAGTGGAAAAGAGCTTGAAGAAGCGCCGCAAAGGGGCGGCTGTCCGCCTGGAACTGGCGTCGACGGCGAGCCGCATAATCCGCGACTTCCTGCGTGACGAATTGCAGCTCGAAGAACGGGATGTGTATGCCATCCCCGGTCCGCTGGACTGCAAGGTCTTTTTCTCCTTCGTCGGCATCGACGGCTATGATGACCTGCGCTATCCGCCGGTGACGCCGCAGCCGTCGTCGGAACTGGCTGCCATCGACGCGCCTGATTTCTGGTCGGCCATTGCCGAACGGGACGTCATGGTCCATCATCCTTACGAAACCTTTGAAACGGTGGAACACTTCATCCAGCTGGCGGCGACGGACCCGGATGTCCTGGCCATCAAGCAGACTTTGTACCGCGTCAGCAGCAAGTCGCCGATCATCGCAGCCCTGGCCCAGGCGGCAGAAAATGGCAAGCAGGTCACGGTCCTCATGGAAGTCAAGGCCCGTTTCGATGAAGAAAATAATATCCACATGGCCCGCAAGCTGGAAAAAGCCGGCTGCCATGTCATTTACGGCATCATGGGCCTCAAGACCCACTCCAAGATTACCCTCGTCGTCCGCCGTGAAGAAGATGGCATCCGCCGTTACGTCCACCTGGCGACGGGCAACTACAACGGCAAGACGGCCCGTATCTATACGGATGTCGGCATCTTGACGGCCAATACCCTCATCGGCGTCGATGCGTCGGCTTTCTTCAATCTCCTGTCGGGTTATTCCGATCCGCCTCAGTGGAATAAACTGGCCGTCGCGCCGCTCAATCTGAGGGAAACGATTTATCAGGAGATCGACCAGGAAATCGCCCAGGCCAAGGCCGGCAAGAAAGCCCTCATCGTGGCCAAGATGAATTCTCTCCTCGATAAATACGTCATTGCCAAGCTCTATGAAGCGTCGGCAGCCGGCGTCAAGATCCGCCTCATCGTCCGCGGCATCTGCGTCATCCGCCCGGGTCTGCCCGGCATCAGCGAAAACATCGAAGTCCACAGCATCGTCGGCCGCTTCCTGGAACACAGCCGCCTGTTCTACTTCTATAACGGCGGCAAGGAAGACGTCTTCATTTCGTCGGCTGACTGGATGCCGCGCAACCTCAATGAACGCGTCGAATTGATGACGCCCGTCGAATTTCCGCCGCATAAAGAACGGATCAAGCGTATCCTGAAAGTATATTTCGACGACAATGTCAAGGCCTATGCCATGAACAGCGACGGTTCGTACCGCTACCTGGCAGACGAACGCCAGGGCAAGCCTGTCAACGCCCAGGATACATGCCAGCGCCAGGCTGAACGGCTGGCATCGGAACGGAAGAAGGCGGCACGCCAGTTCCGCAAGGTCGTCCTGCGTCCACGTCCTGCTGAAGAAGACAAGTAAATTGACAAGCCTGCCGGTCTTTGCTAAAATGAAAAGAAAAGCTTTAGGAGGCATGGCATGGACTGGAAACGATTCAGTATGACTGGATTCAAGAATAAACGACCGATTACACGCATGTACGCCACGATGATCGCCTTATTGGTCATCGTGTCTTTGACGGGCTTCATCGACCGGGGGAAATCAGTGACCCTCGTCGCCGACGGCACGACCCGCCAGGTATATACTCACGCCGTCAATGAACAGGCTTTGATGCGGGAAAACAATATCGATATGGGCGATTACGATGAAATCGACGTATCGACGCAGAAGCTTGCCGACGGCAGTTACGTCAAGGTGCGCCGGGCTATCCCGGTGACCCTGGAATACCGGGGCAGAAGCAGCAGGTCTATACGGCCAAGCACAATTCCCAGGAAGTAGCCGAACAGTACGGCTACAACAAGGAAAAGTACCGCCCTTATGGCGACGTACAGAAGCCGCTCCAGGCCGGGGAAAATATCGTCATCGGCCACGTCTCGCGCAAGACGATCACCGAAGATGAAGTGGTGCCGTACGCCATCGAAAGCATCCCTGATGAAACTCTGGGCCAGGGCGAAGAGAAAATCGTCCAGGAAGGGCAGAACGGCCGCAAACGGGTCAAGCTGAACATCGTCAGCGTCGACGGCCAGGTCGCCGACAAGGAAACGCTTTCGACGGAGCTCATTTCGGAAATGCAGCCGCTGATCCGCAAGGTCGGCACCAAGGAAACGGTTGAAATCAACACCAGTACCGGCGACGTATCCCATTACCAGAAGATCATCACCATGGAAGCCACGGCCTATCTGCCGACTGATGGCGACGGCCAGTGCATCACCCGCATGGGGACGCGGGCCCGCTATGGCGTCGTCGCCGTCGACCCCAACGTCATCCCCTTGGGTTCGACCGTCTTCATCCCCGGCTATGGCGTAGCCCGGGCCGAAGATACAGGCGGAGCCATCCTCGGCAACCGCATCGACCTCTGCATGGAAGACTACGATGCCTGCATGACCTTCGGCCGCCGCACCGTACCGGTCTATATCTTGAATTAAGGTTTGAATCATCCGCTACAAACTTCAAACACGTCCGCAAGGGCAGGCATTTGAAAAAATGCTTGCCCTTGTTTGTCATATATGCTATAATATCAAAGGTTTGAATACCAAGATCCAAAATACACACGCTTGGCGAGCTCAGCACTGTGCCCCTCCCAGGGGGGAAGGGTGAAGATGAGCGATGACCGGGCGGAGGAAAAAACAGGAGGAATCACAATTATGGCAGTAGTATCTATGAAACAATTATTGGAAGCCGGCGTTCATTTCGGTCATCAGACCCGCCGTTGGAACCCGAAGATGGCTCGTTTCATCTTCACCGAACGTAACGGTATCTACATCATCGACTTGCAGAAAACCGTTAAGAAAATGGACGAAGCTTACAATTTTGTCCGCGACCTGGCTGCTGAAGGCGGCAAAGTCCTCTTCGTAGGCACGAAAAAACAGGCTCAGGAATCCATTAAAAACGAAGCAGAACGTTGCAACCAGTACTTCGTCAACGAACGCTGGCTCGGCGGTATGCTCACCAACTTCCAGACCATCGAAAAACGCGTAAAACGCTTGAAGACTTTGGAAAAACAGGCTGAAGACGGCACGTTCGAAATCCTGCCGAAGAAAGAAGTTACGCTCCTCAAACACGAAATGGAAAAACTTCAGAAATACCTCGGCGGCATCAAAGACATGAAGAAACTTCCGGACGCTCTCTTCATCATCGACCCGAAAAAAGAAGAAATCGCTGTTTCCGAAGCTCGTAAACTTCACATCCCCATCATCGCTACGGTTGACACCAACTGCGATCCCGATGTCATCGACTATCCGATCCCGGCTAACGACGACGCTATCCGCGCTGTCAAACTCTTGACCGGCAAAATCGCTGACGCTGTCCTCGAAGGCAACCAGGGCGAACAGACGGAAGAAGGCGCCGCTGAAGGTGCTGAAGCAGCTGAAGAAAAAGCAGCAGAATAAGATCGTTTGTTCTTTGAGAACTGAATGGTTAGTATAGGAAGGTAAGGAGCCTTTGCTTCTTACCTTTCTTCAAACTGTATAATTCACATTACTTTTAGGAGGAATACTCATGGCTATTACAGCAGCAATGGTAAAAGAATTAAGAACGAAAACCGGTGCAGGCATGATGGACTGCAAAAAAGCATTGACCGAAAGCAACGGCGATATGGAAAAAGCCGTCGACTTGCTTCGTGAACACGGCTTGGCTGCAGCAGCTAAGAAAGCAGACCGCATCGCTGCTGAAGGTTTAGTTTATTCTTACATCCATGGCAACGGCCGTATCGGCGTCCTCGTCGAAGTCAACTGCGAAACGGACTTCGTCGCTCAGACAGACAACTTCAAAGCACTCTGCAAAGATATTGCAATGCAGATCGCTGCTGCAAAACCGGCATACCTCAAACGCGAAGAAGTTCCGGCTGAAGTTTTGGAACATGAAAAAGAAGTTCTCCGCCAGCAGGCCCTGAACGAAGGCAAACCGGAAAAGATCGTCGAAAAGATGATCGTCGGCCGTATCGAAAAATTCTACAAAGAAAACTGCCTCCTCGATCAGGAATTCATCAAAGATTCTGACAAGACGGTCCAGCAGGTCGTTACCGAAGCGGTTGCTAAAATCGGTGAAAAAATCGACATCCGCCGTTATACACGTTATGAATTGGGTGAAGGCCTGGAAAAACGGAACGATGATTTTGTTTCCGAAGTAATGGCACAAGCTAAATAAGATTGCATAAGAGAACACCCAACCCGTGTTCTCTTATTTTCTAATTGGACTTGTATACCGATAGAGGAGGCACTTCTTTTATGGAATCGAAAAAGTATCATCGTATCGTATTGAAATTGAGTGGTGAAGCACTGGCTGGCAAACAAGGCTATGGCATCGACCCGGAAACAGTTGAAACCATTGCCAAACAGGTCGTTGCAGTCAATCAGCTCGGCGTCCAGGTCGCTATCGTCGTCGGCGGCGGCAATATCTGGCGCGGCTTGTCCGGTTCGGCCAAAGGCATGGACCGCGTTTCGGCAGACTACATGGGCATGCTGGCTACGGTCATGAATTCCCTGGCCCTCCAGGATGCCATGGAAAAGAACGGCGTCGCTACCCGCGTCCAGACGGCTATCAACATGCAGCAGGTCGCTGAACCGTATATCCGCCGCCGGGCTATCCGCCACATGGAAAAAGGCCGCGTCGTCATCTTCGGTGCCGGTACGGGCAACCCTTATTTCTCGACGGATACGACAGCTGCCCTGCGGGCTGCTGAAATCGAAGCCGATGCTATCCTCATGGCCAAGAACGGCGTCGACGGCGTCTACGACAGCGATCCCAAGCTCAATCCGGACGCTAAGATGTTCAAGCACCTGACCTATCTCGACGTCATCAACAAAGACCTGAAAGTCATGGATGCTACGGCGACGACGCTCTGCCGCAACAACAATATCCCTATCGTCGTCTTCAATATCGACCAGCCCGGGAACATCGTCAAGGCTGCCAGCGGAGAAGATTTAGGGACGGTAGTCGACAAAGAAGACTAAACGCTGTATGATATACTTATAAAAATAAAATAAGGAAGTGATTGACATGGAAGTAAAAGAAATCATTGCCCAGCACGAAGAAAAGATGGACAAGACCATCGAAGCCCTGAAACGGGAATTGTCGTCGATCCGCACGGGCCGCGCCAGCACATCCCTGCTGGACCGGATTACCGTCGACTACTACGGTACGCCGACACCGGTCAAACAGGTCGCCAACGTATCGGTCCCGGAACCGCGCATGATCACCATCGCTCCGTGGGAACCGAAGATGCTCGGTGAAATCGAAAAGGCCATCCTCAAGTCTGACTTGGGCCTGAACCCGAACAACGACGGCAAGATCATCCGCCTGGAAATTCCCCAGCTGACGGAAGAACGCCGTAAAGAACTGAGCAAGAAAGTCAGCAAGATCGCTGAAGACTCGAAAGTTGTCATCCGCAACATCCGCCGCGACGCCAACGAAACCATCAAGAAGATGGAAAAGAAGAAGGAAGTCACGGAAGATGACAGCAAGGAAGGTCAGGAAAATATCCAGAAGCTGACAGATAAAAAAATCAAGGCCATCGACGAAATCAAAGCGAAAAAAGAAAAAGAAGTCATGGCCGTATGATGGATATACGGATTTTTATTGGCATGCCGTTACGGTATGCCAAATCTGTATTACAGGAAAAAAATATTCCTTATGTCATAGAGCGGACTGTGTCGCGGAGCCATTTCTTCCACTGCGACCCTCAGCAGACCTATGTCATCCGTGCCCAGGAAAGGGAAGACGGCACGGTCTGCCTGTTAGTCGATGACAGCCTGGAAATGAGCAGCTCCGTAGCCGCAGTGCTGCGAAATGGAGACGTACAGCATGATTAACTTTTTTGGCAAAAAGAAAGAAACTTCCGGCTCCGTATCCGAGGGGATGCTGGATCCCCATAATATTCCCCGCCACGTGGCCATCATCATGGATGGCAACGGCCGCTGGGCCAAGCGCAAAGGCTTGCCCCGCAGTTACGGCCACCGCGCCGGCGCCGATACGCTGAAGCGCATCGTCATCGCCGCCGATGACCTGGGCATCAAGGTCCTGACGGTCTATGCCTTTTCGACGGAGAACTGGAAGCGCCCTGATGAAGAAGTGTCGTACATCATGAAGCTCATGAAGAGTTACTTGAGCAAGAATCTCTTGGAACTCAAGGAACACAACGTGCGGCTCCATGTCATCGGTGATATGAAGCGGCTCCACCCGGATTTGCAGGAAGCCTTTGCCCAGGCCGAAGCGGACATGGCTGCCAACACAGGCCTCATCCTCAACGTGGCTGTCAATTACGGCGGCCGCCTGGAAATCACCCAGGCCGCCCGCAGGCTGGCCGAAGCCGTCCAGGCCGGGACGATTCAGCCCGAAGAGATTACCGAAGCGACATTGGCCCAGTACCTGTATACGGACCCGGAAAACGACGTGGACCTGCTCATCCGTCCCGGTGCGGACAAGCGGGTCAGCAATTTCCTCCTGTGGCAGATGGCCTATGCCGAGTTCTGGTTCACCCAGCTCTGCTGGCCCGATTTCACCAAGGATACCCTGGTCGAAGCGATTCTATCCTTCCAGGGCCGGGAACGGCGCTTCGGCGGCTTAAAATAAATCAGGGAAGGTATATGATATGTTGGCAAAACGAATACTGACAGGCATCGTCGGCGGTGCCTTTACGATTTTTGTGATTTACGAAGGGAACTGGCTGTTTTTCCTCATGATGGCCTTGTTATCCCTCGTCGCCTGGTACGAATACGGCAACCTGGTCCGCAAGCTCCATGCCGTGCCCGCAGACAAATGCGGTGCCGTCTGGCTCGTCGCCATCTTAGCAGCCTATTGGTTCGGCAGTACCAAGGCCATGCTCGTCCTGGCTCTGGGCCTGCTCTGCTGGCTCATGCTGCGGACGGTGTTCTTTCACGATAAGGTCAAGCCCGTAGACAGCGCCTATACGTTATACGGCCTGCTCTACATCGGCTGCGGCTTTCTGGCTATGCTGGCCCTGCGCAGCGGTTCCGTCGCGTCCTTCATGGGCAGCAGTTTCAGCGCCGTCATGCTGGAACCGGCGCGGTTCTTCGTCTTTCTCCTCATCTTCTCGACCTGGGCCAGTGATACCTTTGCCTTCGCCGTCGGCAAGATGATGGGCAAAGTCAAGCTCTGCCCGGCTATCAGCCCCGGCAAGACCCGCGAAGGGGCTATCGGCGGTTTCGTCGGCACCCTGGCGGTAGCCATCATTTTCTCGCTGATCTTTAAATTCTCCGTGCTCCATGCCTTGGCCATCGGCATCATCGTCGGCATCATGGCGCCTTTGGGAGACTTGGTCGAATCCATCTTGAAGCGCGTCTGCGGCGTCAAGGATTCGGGAAACATTATTCCCGGCCACGGCGGTGTCCTGGACCGCTTCGACAGCCTCCTCTTTGCAGCGCCGGCACTGTATGCCTATTTGATTCTGGTTATTTAAGGAGGGCAGGGGAATGAAGGATATTCTGATTTTAGGCAGCACCGGTTCCATCGGGACCCAGGCTGTCGACGTCATCGAAGCCCATCCGGATGCCTTCCGCCTGGCCGGCGTTGCTGCCTATTCCCATTGGCAGGCCGTGGCCCGGCAGGTACAGGACCATCAGGTGAAATGGGCCTGCATGGTCGACGAAAAGGCCGCTGACGAACTGCGCCGCGCCGTCGGCCCGGCGTGTACTGTCTTTTCCGGCAGCGAAGGGCTGTTAAAGCTCATCGATGAATGTGACGCCCGCATCGTCCTGACGTCCCTCGTCGGTGCCGCCGGTATCGAACCGACACTGCATGCCATCGAAAAGGGCATGGACATTGCCCTGGCCAATAAAGAGACCCTCGTCGCTGCCGGCGAGCTGGTCATGAAAGAGGCCGCTGCCCGCGGCGTCCGCATCCTGCCCGTCGACAGTGAACACGGCGCTATTTTCCAGTGTCTCCAGGGACGACAGGAAGGGGAAGTGGCCAAGCTGCTCATCACGGCTTCCGGCGGCCCTCATTTCCGCCGGCCGGTGTCGGAATTTTCGTCCATCACGGTCGAACAGTGCCTGAAGCATCCGACGTGGAACATGGGCGGCAAGATCACCATCGATTCGGCGACGATGTTCAATAAAGGCTTGGAAGTCATCGAAGCGCACTGGCTGTTCCACATGCCCTTCGACAAGATCGAAGTCGTCATCCAGCCGCAGAGCATCATCCACTCCATGATCGAGTTCATCGACGGCTCCATCCTGGCCCAGCTGGGCCTGCCCGACATGCGCCTGCCCATCCAGTACGCCTTTACTTATCCGGACCGGATGACCGTCCGCGGCGCCCGGCCCATCGACTGGAAGACCCTGGGGTCGCTGGAATTTTTCCCGCCTGATGACGAGAAGTTCCCTTCCATCGGCCTGGCCTATGAAGCGGGCCGCATCGGCGGGACCATGCCCTGTGTCCTCAACGGGGCCAATGAAGTCGCTGTCTATGCGTTTTTGCGTAAAGAAATTTCCTTTACGCGTATTTTTGACATTGTCCGTACTGTCATGGAACGGCACACGGTCTCGCACGACGTCACCTTGGCGTCTATCCGCCAGGCCGACGCCTGGGCCCGCCGCTGTGCTGCTTCCCTGTTGTAGAAAGGGGATTTCCCGTGGGTCTTACTATTTTAGCGACGATCTTCGTCTTCAGTGTCATCATCTTCGTCCATGAACTGGGCCATTTCGCGACGGCCAAGTGGGCAGGGATGCAGGTCGATGAGTTCGCACTCGGTTTTGGTCCCAAAGTGTACAGTGTACGCCGCGGTGATACAGAATATTCCCTGCGGGCCGTCCCTCTCGGCGGGTTCAACCGCATTGCCGGCATGACCGAAGATGAAGTATTGAATGAAAAGTCTTTCCTCAACAAACCCGTCTGGAAGCGCATGATCGTCATCGCTGCCGGCGGGATCATGAACTTCATCCTGGCCATCTTCCTCCTGTGGGGACTGTTCTTTGCCATCGGTACGGTGACGGTATCGCCAGAAGCCGTCGTCGGCTCGACCATTTCCGGTTCGCCGGCGGAACAGGCAGGCCTTACGGCAGGCGACCGCATCATCCGTATCGGCAATCAGGATATTTCCAAGTGGACCGATATTTCCCAGGCCGTCGCACCGTACAGCCATGACGTCGTCACCGTGGAAATCGAACGGGACGGCCAGGTGCAGGGCGTCGAACTGGTGCCCGAAGTGGACAGTGCCTCGAAAAAGGCCATGCTCGGCGTCATGCCCATGACGACCCGCGAAGCCCATGGTTTCTTTGAATCGGCCGGCATGGCCGTCCAGCGGACGGGCGAGCTCTGCCAGCTCATGGTCGTCGGCCTCTATGATATGGTGACGGGCCGGGAAAAGGCGGAAGTCGCCGGCCCAATCGGCGTGGCCCAGCTGGCTGGCCAGGTCGCCGCTTCGGGTTTTTCCAATCTGCTCATGTTCACGGCTTTCCTCAGCATCAACCTGGGCATCTTGAATCTCCTGCCCGTACCCTTGCTGGATGGAGGCTATCTTATCTTGTTGATTCTCGAAGGAATTACGCGCCGGCGGATGCCGAAACGGGCGTTGTATTATATTCAGGTCACAGGGGCCGTCCTCTTGGGTTCCCTGTTCCTGTTCGCCATGTTTCAGGATCTCAGCCGCTTTTAGAAAGGCAGGCTTTTCATGAAACGTAGAAAATCTCTTCCCGTCCGGGCTGGTTCGGTGATCATCGGCGGCGATGCCCCCGTATCGGTCCAGACCATGTCGACGGTCAATCCGGCCCACATGGCCGAAGCCGTCGTCGATGCCCGCCGCCTGGCCTCGTATGGGGCTGAAATCTTGCGCTTTGCCGTTCCCGATATGGAAGCGGCCAAGGGCTTGGCAGCCGTCGTCCAGGCCGTAGATATCCCCATCGTAGCCGATATCCACTTCGATTACCGCCTGGCCCTGGCGGCCGTCGACAGCGGCGTCCAGGCCCTGCGCATCAATCCGGGCAATATCGGCGCTGACGAAAACGTCGTCAAAGTCGTCGAAAAAGTGCGTCCCAAAGGCATCCCCATCCGCATCGGCATCAATACGGGATCCCTGCCGGAGGATATCCTGGCCCAGAGCGGCGGCCATCCGACAGCAGAAGGGATGGTCGAAGGGGCATTGCGCCATATCCGCATCCTGGAACGCATGGATTACCGCAACATGGTCATTTCCCTCAAGGCTTCCGACGTCCCATTGATGATCGAAGCTTATGAAAGATTGGCCGACAAGGTCCCCTATGCTCTGCACCTGGGCGTGACCGAAGCCGGCCTGGTCCGCGAAGGCAGCATCAAGTCGGCCATCGGCATCGGCACGCTGCTTCACGAGGGCATCGGCGATACGATCCGCGTATCCCTGACCGGTGACCCTGTCGAAGAAATCAAGGCCGGCCAGACCATCCTCAGTTCCCTCGGCCTGCGCCATTTCGGGCCGACCCTCATTTCCTGCCCGACCTGTGGCCGGACCCAGGTCCACCTCATCGACCTGGCCCAGGAAGTCGAACAGGCCATTTCTCATCTGACCGTCCCCATCAAGGTAGCCGTCATGGGCTGTGTCGTCAACGGCCCGGGCGAAGCGCGGGAAGCCGACTTCGGCATTGCCGGCGGCCAGGGGAAGGGCATCGTCTTTTCCCACGGCCAGGTCCTGCGCACGGTGCCGGAAGACCAGCTCGTGTCCAGCCTGGTGGAAGAAATCGAAAAAACCATTGCAAAGGAGTCTTAACTCATGTTAGCATCGAAATTGTATAGTCCGACGCTGCGGGAAATCCCGGCAGACGCCGAAATCGCCAGCCATCAGTATATGTTGAAAGCCGGGATGATCCGCAAGAACGGCGGCGGCTTGTATTCTTTCCTGCCCTTAGGCCGCCGGGTCGAACTCAAGATCGAAGCCATCGTCCGCGAAGAAATGGAAAACATCGGCGCCCAGGAAATCATGATGCCCATCATGCAGCCCGCTGAAATCTGGCATGAATCGGGCCGCTGGAATGCTTATGGTCCGGAAATGTTCAAACTGGAAGACCGCCATGGCAATCATTTCTGCCTCGGTCCGACTCACGAAGAACTGATTACGACCCTGGTCCGCAATGAACTGCGTTCGTACAAGCAGATGCCTGTCACCTTGTGGCAGATGCAGAATAAATACCGCGACGAAATCCGTCCGCGTTTCGGCCTCATGCGCAGCCGCGAATTTGTCATGAAAGACGCCTATTCCTTCGACGTCGACGAAGAAGGCCTGCACAAGAGCTATCAGGATGAATACGAGGCTTACACGCGCATCTTCACGCGCTGCGGCTTGAACTTCAAGCCTGTCGAAGCCGACAGCGGTCAGATCGGCGGCAACCATACACACGAATTTATGGCCCTGGCCCAGGCCGGCGAAGCCGAAATCGTATCGTGCTCGAAATGCGACTATGCAGCCGATATCGAAAAGGCCGTCCCCCAGGCCGTGGAAATGCCGGCAGAAGACGCAAAAGATGTGGAACTCATCGAAACGCCGAACTGCTCGACCATTGAAGACCTGGCCCAGTTCCTGCACATCCCCGTAGAAAAGACGATCAAAGCCGTCGCCTTTACTATTGATGGCGAAAAGACGGTCCTCTGCATGGTCCGCGGCGACCATGAAGTCAATGACGTCGCTGTCCAGAACTTCATCGGCGGCAATGTCATCGAACCGGCCACAGAAGATGAATTGAAGGCCCACGGCCTCCAGCCGGGCTACATGAGCCCCATGGGTGCCGACAAACCGGATAATGAAACCTTCTTCGTCCTCGTCGACCCGTCGGCTATGAACGTCCCCAATGGCGTCACCGGGGCCAACAAGGCCGGCTATCACTACCAGAACGTCAATCCGTCCCGCGATTTCAAGGACGTCACGGTCACGACGATCCGCAACATGGTCGAAGGCGACAAATGCCCGCACTGCGGCGCGCCTGTCGAAATCGTCCGCGGCATCGAAGTCGGCCAGGTCTTTGAACTGGGCACGAAGTACTCCGAAGCCCTCCATGCGACCTTCCTCGACCAGAACGGCAAGGCGAAACCGTACGTCATGGGCTGCTACGGCATCGGCGTCACCCGTACCATTGCGGCAGCTATCGAACAGTTCCACGATGAACACGGTATCATGTGGCCTGTCGCCATTGCGCCCTTTGAAGTGGCCATCGTCCCGGTCAGCAGCAAGGACCAGGACCAGGTCCGCATCGCCGGCGACCTCTATCAGGCTCTGCAGGCTGCCAAAGCCGATGTCCTCCTCGACGACCGTAACGAACGGGCTGGCGTCAAATTCAACGACGCCGACCTCATCGGCTATCCTGTCCGGATCACCGTCGGCAAGAAGAGTGCTGCCGAAGGGACTGTCGAAATCAAGGTCCGCCGGACTGGTGAACAGGAAGTCGTTCCCATCGACCAGGCTGTCGCCCGCGTTCAGGCCATCTTAGCCGACCTGCGCAGCAAGAATATGTAACCCTGACGCATATATTATAAAGAAACTTTCATAAAACGAGGAAAAAGCTTGTATTTTTCCTCGTTTTATTTTATACTTTTTGTTAGTAAGCTAACAAAAGAGGGGAAGACTATGAGATTTGAAGCGTTTCCGACGAGGGAAGAATTGGAAGAACACGCCCGGCTCGTCCCGGAAATCGAACCATCGGCAGTCCTGGCGATGCTGCGCATTTCACAGGCTGCAGAAATCATCCGGTCGTCCATCAACGACGTCCTGACGAAACAGTATCATCTGTCCCAGGGGAAGCTGCGGGTCATGATCGTCCTGCACCAGAACCCGGAAGGGATTGCGCCGTCGCAGCTGGCGGCCAAGACCGGCGTGACCCGGGCGACGATTACGACCATGGTCAAGCGTATGGTCCGTGACGGCCTGGCGACGGTCGTCATCGACCAGGAAGACAAGCGGGGCAAGAAGGTCAGCCTCACGGCCCGGGGACGCCAGTTCATGGACCAGGTCCTGCCCGGTCATTACCTGCGCATCTCGACGCTCATGAACCGCCTCAGCGAAGACGAACAAGCCGAACTCATCCGTCTGCTGACGAAACTGAGCCAGCCATGATTTTCTAAGCAAATCTTAACCTGGAAAGCCTTGCTTTTCAGGTTTTTTTCATTTTTCTCTGTTAGACTGGAGAAAATGGAAGAGAAAGAAGGTTTGCTCATGTATCTGCCTCATGAACTCCGGCAGGACTTTCATTACCTGTCCCTGCGATCGTCTTTGCTGGAAGAAATCTCCCTGCTCTACGGCCGGCCCCTGGCGGCGGGGGACCGGATTGGACAGATCTGCCGCTGCCGCCGGCTGGTCCGCGACTTCCTGGCGGCCTGGCAGCTCCAGCCGGACCAGCCGGAATATCCCTACCTCTTAGGGGTCCTCCTGGAACGGGCGGGCCAACTGGCCCTGACGGATCAGCCCGGCCGGGCCTATGACCAGGCCGAGCAGTACTATGACCGGGCCCGGAAGCTCCTACAGCGGCAGCCGCCTGGCTCTTATAGCCGACAGCAGTACCTGCGCCCGCTGCTGGCCCTGCTGCGCCTGTCCCTGCGCCGGCGGCAGGAAGAACGGTTTTATGCCTGGTGGGACCATTGCGGCGGCCTGCGCCGCTTCCACCGCGACGTACAGGCCCTGTTCCAGGTGCGTTGGCTCATCGTCAAGGAAGACTATGACCGGGCGGCTTTCCAGCTCCGGGATCTGCACGGCCTGGCCGGCAGGAAGAATGCTTTTTCGCCGGCCCGGGCCCGCATCCTGTCGGACATCGTTACAGCGGCCCTGCACGGTCCTGGAGCTGCTTTAAAAGGAACTTATGGTCCCTATGTCCGTCAGGTCTTATGGGACGTCCTTTTTCCGGAAAAACGCGACAAATGACGGACTCCGTGTTATAATGGCAGGCATAGGCATATTTGCCGAGAAATGAGGAACTGCTATGGAAATCAAGATCATCCCTTTGGGCTGCGACGACCGGCCCCTGGATTCGTATGGCCGGGACGGCCAGTCCTTTGCCGAAGCTTATGCGCCTGTCATCGCCTTCCTGCTGCGTGAAAGCCGCCTCCACGCCGTCGTCCATACCGTCCCGGGCGGACCGGCCATGGCCCGGGCCGTGTGCCAGCTCCTGGAGGAAGCCCGGCGCCGTGAAGGGGACGAGGCGATGCCCTTTGACGTGACGCCCATCGTCGACGTGACGGCGCGCCTGCGCCGCGAAGACGGCTGCCCCTGGGACCGGTCCCAGACTCATCGGACCTTGCGCCGCTACCTCATCGAGGAAGTCTATGAAATGCTCGATGCCATCGACAGCCATGATATCGACGGTATCCGCGAGGAATTGGGGGATATCCTCTACCAGGTCGCCATCCACGCCCGCATTGCCCAGGAAAAAGGTCTTTTTTCGGCCCAAGATGTCGTAAAAGACGTCACCGATAAGATGATTCGGCGCCATCCCCACGTTTTTAGCCAAAAAAGCCTTGAAAACATAGGTACGAGTATGTTAAACTGGGATAGATTAAAGCAAGGCGAACAACGCCAGCAGCATGCTCACTTGCTGGATGGTGTCGTTCCCGGCCTGCCGTCGCTCCTGGCTGCGGACAAGCTTCAGGAAAAAGCGGCCAAGACCGGTTTCGACTGGCCCGATGTCCAGGGCGTCTGGGATAAGTTCCACGAAGAATGGGAAGAGTTCCGCCAGGCCCTTGGCGAAGGGAATCCCGTCCATGCCGAAGAAGAAGCTGGGGATGTGCTGTTCGTCTTTGCAAATTTATGCCGACACTATCATATAGAGCCGGAATGTGCGTTACATCGGGCTAACAGTAAATTCCGACGCCGCTTTGCTCACGTAGAGGACCGGGTCCGCCAGTCGGGCCGGCCGTGGGAGGCTTTTTCCCTGGATGAGCTCGACTCATTCTGGAAGGAAGCGAAACAGATAGAACGGCAGAAAGAAAATACAGACTGTTAGCGTTACGCAATGTAACGATTTAAAGGAGGACCTAGTAACATGAACAAAACAGAATTAATCGCTGCAGTAGCCAATGAAGCAGAAATCACCAAAAAAGATGCTGAAAAAGCCGTAAAAGCCGTATTCAGCGTTATCAGCGACAGCCTTACGAAAGGCGACAAAGTCCAGATCATCGGTTTTGGTACTTTTGAAGTCCGTCAGCGCAAAGCCCGCGAAGGCCGCAACCCGCGCAACAACGAACCGATTCAGATCGAAGCTTCCAAGACCCCGGCTTTCAAAGCTGGCAAACAGCTCAAAGATTTGGTCAACAACAAATAAGGTACGATTTCGAAGGGCCGCATGAAAAACGGCCCTTTTCTTTTCTTGCAAATTGTCGTACCATAGTAGTATGAGCTACTAGACTAATGCTGTTTATAAAAGAGGGTATCATGCATGACAAAGAAGAAAGTCCTGATCCTGTCCGCATCTATCGGCACGGGGCATACACAGGCAGCACGGGCGATAGAAGAATACGTCAAGACCATTCCCGAAGAATGTGAAGTGGAACACCTGGATTTCCTGTCCAACGATGTCCTGTCTATCGACAACATCGTCAAGGAAACGTATATCAAGATCCTCGACGTCTTTCCCATGCTGTACGATTTGATGTACTATTCGTCACAAGGATATAAGAAGGGACTCGTCGTCAAGACGCTCTTTGCCTGGGGGCTCAAGCGGCGGATGCTCAAGGTATTGGCCGAAAAGAAGCCCGATGTCCTCGTCTTCACGCATCCCTTCCCGGCAGGGGCGGCGGCCCTTTTGAAGCGCCAGCACCGCCTCGACATCCCCCTGGTAGGGGTCATTACGGATTTCGCCATCCACCAGCTCTGGGTCTATCCCCAGATCGACGTCTATTGTGTCGCCGCTTCGCAGCTCAAGGACCTGCTCGTCGAACAGGGCATCGCTGCCGATAAGGTCGTCGTATCGGGCATCCCCGTGCGCAAGGCCTTCGAACAGGACCGCTGGCATTGGGATGCGGCTCATGAAGCTGACAAGAACGTCCTCATCATGGGTGGCGGCCTGGGCATGGGGTCCATCAAGCAGTCCCTGACCCTGCTGGACCGCCTCGATGCCGTCGACAGCTTCACCGTCGTCACCGGCTACAACGCCGACTTGTACGACGAGCTGTGCAAGATGCGCAGTGAATTGCGCCATCCCGTCGATATCCTGGGCTATACCAACCAGATTCCCCAGCTCATGTGCCGGGCGTCGCTGCTGGTCACGAAGCCCGGTGCCCTAACCTGTACCGAAGCGGCAGCCGTCCAGGTGCCGATGGTCCTGTACAGTCCCATCCCGGGCCAGGAAGAAGCCAATGCGACGTACATGCAGTCCAAGGGTTGTGCCCGCTGGGTCAAGAAGCAGGAAGACCTGGTATCGGTCGCAGCCGGCCTCCTGACGCATCCGGAAGAACTGGAAGCCATGGCGGAAGCCAGTCTCGACTGTCATCGCGACGGTGCGCGGATCATCGGCAAAGAAATCGTCCGCCTCCTGCGGCCGCAGACAGCCGGCGCGGCGACGGATTTGATATATGAACATTGAGAAAAGGGTCTCCTCGGTTTCGCTTTGCGAAGCAAGAGGAGTTTTTTTCCAAAAAGGAGTATTTTTTCATGGAATTTCAACTTTTTCATACGACCTTATCGGCGTCGCTGCTGCTCTTCATCATGGCCGGAGGCTTTTTGGCCGGTTTCGTCGATTCCATTGCCGGCGGTGGCGGTCTCATTTCCCTGCCGGTCCTCTTAGCCGCTGGCCTGCCGCCGCATCTGGCCATCGGGACCAATAAGTTCTCCGCTACCTTTGGCGCCGTCATGAGCGCCTGGCAGTTCTGGCGGGCTGGCAAGGTCGATATGGGCCTGTTGAAGCGGATCCTGCCGGGAACCTTCGTCGGCGCCGTCCTGGGCTGCCTGGTCATGCTCTATCTGCCCAGCGAATGGCTCCAGCCCATCATCATCGTCGCCCTCATCGCCGCAGCGGCCTTCGTCTTTACCCAGCGCCAGCTCGGCGCCGTCAGTACGTACAGCGGCAACACCCGGGGCAATGTCCTGGCCGCCCTGGTCATGGCCCTGGCTATTGGCTTCTATGACGGCTTTATCGGGCCGGGGACGGGGACCTTCCTCATCGTCGGCTTCGCCACTTTGGGCTTCGACTTCGTCACGGCTGCGGGCAATGCCAAGATCCTCAACCTCATGAGCAATGTGACGTCTTTCGTTCTCCTCATCTGGTGGGGCCAGATTCTCTACGTCTACGGCATCGCCATGGCCGTATGCATCTTTACGGGCGCTTTCTTCGGCTCCCGCCTGGCCATCCGCCGTGGCACGGGTTTCGTCCGCCTGGTCATGTTGGCCGTGACGATCGTCCTCATCGGCAAATTGGGCTTATCTTATTTTGGGATCATGTAGGAGGGACGATATGGATACGGTACTTATCAGCGGTGGCACGTCGGGCATCGGCCTGGCGACGGCGGCTGTGTTATTGGACCGGGGCTGGAACGTCGCCATCAGCGGCCGTCATCAAGAAAAGGGGGAGGCTGCCCTGGCTTTCCTGGCTCGGCCCGGCCGGACCTTTTATATTCAAGGCGACGTAGTAAGCGACGACGACTGCCGCCGGATGGTCGAAGAGACGGTCCGCCAGTTCGGCGGCCTCGACGGCCTGGTCACGTCGGCCGGCGTCTATGAAGAGAATCTCTTGGAAAATGTCACGCCTGACGATATGCAGCGCCTGTTTTCCATCAACGTCTTCGGGACGATGTATCTCTGCCGCCATGCCCTGCCGTACTTGCGGCACAAGCCCGGAAGCATCGTCACCGTCAGCAGTGATGCCGGCCTTCAGGGCAACGTGGCCTGTTCCCTCTATGGGGCGACGAAAGGTGCCGTCGTGGCCTTTACCAAATCCCTGGCCCTGGAAGCGGCACCGCACCAGATACGGGTCAACTGCGTCTGTCCCGGCGATGTCGAGACGCCCCTGCTGGAACAGCAGCTCCGGGACCATCCCGACACGACGAAAGATACCATGAAAGAGCAGTACCCCTTGTACCGCCTGGCCCGGGCCGACGAAGTGGCCAAGGCCATTGCCTTCCTCCTCAGCGAGGACGCGTCATTCATTACGGCAGCCGCACTTCCTGTCGATGGGGGTTTGACAAGCTGGTAGAAACATGGGAAAATATAAAGTATAAATTTTAATACGTTAAAGATTGGGGTGTTTGTTATGGCAGAAGAAGTATACAAAGAAGAAGCAAAGACAGTGGAAGAACTGCAGGCTGAAATTGCAGCCCTGAAACAGGAACTGGCCGATGTGAAGGCGCAGTCCCAGTCGACGGAAGAAGCCGCTGCCAGTGTCGTCAAGGCCATGGAACAATCGACGGAAGACAAAGACGTGAAAGTCGAAATGCTGTGCCGCTGGGCTGCTGCCCGGGCCGGCGCCATCGTCATCGCGCCCCTCGTCGGGACGGTGGCCCTCATGGCCAACGAAGTCTATCTGGTCAGCCGCATTGCCAGAGTCTATGACGTCAAATTGAGTGAACGGGCCCTCATCGCCTTCCTTGGCGCCGTCGGCAGCCGTGTCGCCGGCAGCCTGCTGACGACGATCATTCCTTTCAGCGCCATCCAGGTCCCGGTTGCCGTCGGCATCACGTACAGCCTGGGCCGCGTTACCCAGCGCTGGCTGAAAGACGGCATGCCTACCGACATGGGTCCCTACATCGACATGATGGGCGAATGGAAGGATAAAGCCCGGGAACAGGTCGATAAGCTCAAGGAAAATCCCTTGAAGAACGTCCCCCTCGGCGATGAAACCATCGATTTCATGAAGAAATGGGGCGGCGTCGCCAAAGAACGCTTCCAGGACGTCAAGGAAAAAGGGGAAGAACTCTATCATACCGTCCGCCATCACGATGACCTGGTCGACGAAATCGTCGAAGAAAAAGCAGAAGAAACCAAAGACGGAGAAGCCGGCAAAGCGGAAACAGCAGCTGCAGAAGCAGCTACGGCAGCCGGCACGGACGCCAAGGCTGAAACGGCAGCTCCTGCCGACAGTGAAGGCCTGTCCGTCGAAGACAAGGTCAAAGCCGCCGTAGAAGATGCCAAGATCCCTTTGGAAGATAAAAAGTAAGGTGAAGGCCCATGTGGAAGATACTGCGCTTTTTTGCACGTTTTTATACGCCTGGCAAGTTTGTCACTTTTATCCGCAAGACAGGGAGAAAGGTCCACTTTTTGCCGAAGCTCCTGACGATTTTTTACTGCATGCAGGATGAAGACACGCCGAAGTTCATCAAACTGGCCCTGATGGGGGCCTTGGGGTATGTCATCCTGCCCTTTGATTTCGTGCCCGATGTCTTTGCCGGGTTCGGCTGGCTCGATGATGCGGCCGTCGTCGCCGCGGCCCTGCGCCTGGCCGGGACTTATGTCAAACCGGAACACCGTGAAAAAGTACGTCATATGTTCCCGTTCTTCCGCGTCCATGTGTGAAGGCTGGGAAAAAAGAGCTGTCGTGGACAGCTCTTTTTCCTTTGACAAACATACTTCCTCATCGTAAAATAGTATGCGTGTGCATAATGAAAGATGCATAAAGTTAGGAGTTAAGAACTTATGATTACTGTTGTTGAAAAAGTGCGGTTCTATGAGACCGATATGATGGGCATTGCCCATCATTCCAATCATATCCGCTGGTTCGAGTGCGGTCGCTGTGAATATCTGGCAGCTGCCGGCATCGATTTGTTCGCCTTGCTGGACCAGGGCATTTCCTATCCCATCAAGAGCGTGTCCTGCGAGTACATCAGCCCCATCAACTATGCCGATACCATCGATATCGAGACGCGGCTGGTCAAGCTGAGCCGGGCGCAGATGGTCTTTTCGTACCGCATCGTCCATCACGATGACCACCGCCTGCTGGCGACGGGGACGACGCAGAATGTCTTTGCCCACAAGGACAGCGGCAAAGTCGCCCGCCTCGATGAGGCCGATTATAAGAAGTTACAGGCCATGTATGCCGAAGACAAAGCGGCTGCCCAGGCCGGGGGAGGGGTCCATGGAACGTAATGCACAGCCTATTGGCGTCTTTGATTCCGGCGTCGGCGGCCTGACGGTTGTCGCCAAGCTGCGGATGCTGCTGCCTCATGAAAATATCATCTATGTCGGCGATACCAAGCGCAACCCTTACGGGACGCGGACGCCGGAGGAAATCCTGGCCTATACGCGGGACATCCTCCGTTTCATGACGGCCCAGGGTGTCAAGCTCGTCGCCATCGGCTGCAACACCGTGACCGCCGTCGCCTATGATACGGTCGTCCGGGAAGTGCCGTATCCCCTCATCGGCATGAGCCGGGGACTGCGGACGGCCCGGGAAATCAGTGCGACCAAAAAGATCGCCGTCTTTGCTACGCCCCTCACCATCGCCAATCACAGTCATCGCAAAGTGGCGGCTGCCATGGATCCGGACATCGAAATCGTCGAACAGTCCTGCCCGGCCCTGGCCAATCTCATCGAACGGGGCGTCCTCGACGGCCCGGAAATCCGCGAGCCCTTGAAGCGCTATACGGAACCGGTCCTTCATTCCGGCGCCGATACGGCCATCTTCGGCTGCACCCATTTTCCCTTTGTCCAGCCCTTGTTCGAAGAGCTCTGCGGTGATTCCATCGCCTTCGTCGATCCCGCTCACGAAATGGCCCTGGAAACGCTGGACGTCTTGAAAAAGGACGGCCTCCTCAATAAGCAGCCGGAACCGGGGAACCTCCGCCTGTGCTTTACGGCAGAGAGTGGCCGCGGGTCCCGCCTGGCCCAGCATCTCATCCCGGCCAATGAATTTACGGCTGAAGAAATTTCCCTCACTTAATGGTTATTAAAATATTATACAAAAGGAGTCTTGCGTCGTGTTTTTCTATGTCTTACTCAATGTTGTCATTGCCGTCATCGGCATTGTCGCTGTCTTGTACCTTTTATTCCGCCTCTTTGCCTGGCGGCAGGGCGATGCCCGCTTCGTCATTGAAGCCCGCCGCCGTAAACCGTTCGAACTGAAGCAGATGACTCAGGATACGGCTGTCTTTGAAACGGAAGTGCCCATCCACAATGCCGGCCGTCAGCTCGGCACCATCATGGACTTCTATCCCCGGACCCTGCTGCCCCGCGAACAGTATGACAAAGTCATCGTCCATTCCCAGCTGGCCAATAAAGCCGCTGAACGCGATGATAATTATTGGGAATCGGTCATCTTCAACCCTGGCGACAAAGGCATGATCCGCGTCACCATCGCCCTGGTCAGCAAAGACGGCAATATCCGCGAAGACTTGAAGACCTTCCCTGACATGCCCATCGATTTGGTATATCAGGTCGTTTCCCGCAGCGAATGGTACATCCATAAAGCCCGCATTACCTTGAAGGCTTCGGAAGTACAGCACGCATTGGAACAGAACTAGGAGGTTTTAACGAGATGGCAGAATTAGAATTAGTACCTGTAAAAACGAGAATCCTTACGGATAAAGATGATATTGTCGATGTCATTGAAGAATATGCGAAAGACATCGTCGGCCCGGATGATCTGGTCTGCTCGGCCGAAAGTGTCGTCGCCATTACCCAGCGCCGCTACACCCGCCCGGAAGAACTGACGCCGTCGTGGCAGGCCCGCCTCATGCGCCGCTTCGTCCCCGGCGAAGGCAGCATGGCCAGCCTCTATGGCATGCAGGCAGCCATGAACCTGGAAGGCGAATGGAAGATGATGTTCTGGTTCTTCGTCGGCTTCCTGGCCAAACTCGTCGGCAAGAATGGCGTATGGTATGCCAAATGCCGCCAGGCCTCGCTGACAGACGATGTCACCGGAACGATGCCGCCTTTTGATAAATGCATCGTCTACGGCCCGGCTGAACCGGATAAAGTGGCTGAAAAGATCAAACAGCGCATGGGCTGCTACGGCGCTGTCGTCGCTGACGTCAACGACCTCAAGCGTTCGGCTGTCCTCGGCCACAGCAAAGGCCTGAACCCGAAGGAAATCGCCAAGATCCTCATCGACAACCCCTTCGGCAATGCATCCCAGAAGACGCCGATCGTCGTCATCAAGAATTACGCCCAGTTCGTCAAGAACCGGAATAAGGACTAAGGAGAAAGGCCTGTGGCAGAAAAAATCGTACTGGCAACGCATAATGCCGGAAAAATCCGGGAGTTCAAGAGCATCCTGGAACCTTTGGGCTACGAAGCCGTCTCCGTCCACGACGTCATCGCCGACATCACCGAACCGGAAGAGACGGGGACGACCTTTGCCGAAAATGCCCTGCTCAAAGCGACGTATTACATGAAGGCTACCGGCCTGCCCTGCCTGGCGGACGATTCGGGCATTGCCGCCGACGCCCTCGGCGGCCGGCCCGGTGTCTACTCGGCGCGCTATGCCGGCCCGGACTGCGACGATGAAGCCAATAACCAGAAGCTCATCGCCGACTTGGCCGCCTTTCCGCCGGAACAGCGGACGGTCCACTACATCTGTTCCCTCGTCCTCATCTGGCCGGACGGCCGGACGGTGACGGCTGAAGGGAGCTGTGACGGCATCCTGCGCGACTTCTATGCCGGCCAGAACGGCTTCGGCTATGATCCGCTGTTTTACGTACCCGACAAGGGCAAGACCATGGCAGAGCTGTCCATGGCCGAAAAGAATGAAATCAGCCATCGCGGCAAAGCCTTGAAAAAGCTCGTCGAGGCCTTGTCATGAGTACGGTCCGCGTCGGCCTGGTCAGTGACAGCCACGGCCGCTTTGAATGTCTGTCGCGCATGGCCGATACGGCACCGGACGTCGCTGCCTGGATCCATTGCGGCGACTACTGCGATGACGGCGAAGACCTGGCCATCTATACGGGCGTCCCGGTCTACGCCGTCCTGGGCAATAACGACTATATGACCCGTACGAACGATCCCGAATGTCGCTGCATTACCGTCGGCGGCATCCGCATCGTCGCCATCCACGGCTGTCAGTGGTATGGCGAACGGCGCTGGCAGAAGCTCGTCGAGCTGGGCCGCCAGCATCAGGCGGATCTCGTCGCTTTTGGCCATACGCACCGCCGCTTCATCAAGACCGAAGGCGATTTATGGGTCGTCAATCCCGGCAGCATCGGCCTGCCCCGGGACAACCGGCAGGGGACGTATGCCATCGTGTCCATCGAAGACGGGGCCATTAAAGATGTCGCTTTTCGCGAGATCGAACGAATCAAACGGTAACTCTTGCAGGAATGGGTGGGGGAAATTCATGAAAAATAATAAACTCAAGCTCTACGGGTTCAACAACCTGACCAAGACCCTGAGCTTCAACATGTATGACATTTGCTATGCTGTCAGTGACGAGTCACGCCGCCAGTACATCGAATACATCGATGAACAGTATAATGCCGAACGGCTGACCCAGATCCTGCGCAACGTGTCGGATATCATCGGCGCGCACATCCTCAATGTGGCCAGTCAGGATTACGACCCACAAGGGGCCAGCGTCACCATCCTCATTTCCGAAGAAGAAGTGAACGATGCCGACGTCGTCTGTCATCTCGACAAGAGCCACTTGACGGTCCATACCTATCCCGAAAGCCATCCCCAAAAGGGCATCATGACTTTCCGGGCTGATATCGACGTCTCGACGTGTGGCCGCATTTCGCCGCTCAATGCCTTGAATTATCTCCTGGACAGCTTCGATTCGGACATCGTCACCCTCGATTACCGCGTCCGCGGCTTTACGCGCGATATGAACGGCAAGAAGCTGTTCATCGATCACCGCATCAATTCCATCCAGAATTACATCGCCCCGGCGACGCGCAACCGTTACGACATGATCGATGTCAACGTCTACCAGGAAAACATCTTCCATACCAAGATGGTCCTCCACGATTTCGATTTGGATAATTATTTGTTCAACATCACCAAGGACGACTTGACGCCGCGCCAGCAGCAGCAGATACGCCGTCAAGTACATCAGGAAATGTTGGAAATCTATAACGGCCGCAATATGCCGTCCATGCGCTAAAAGGGGGCAGGGAGAGTGGATACCAAGAAAACACTGTGCCGCATCGGCACCCAGATGAAAGAAGCCGGCCTGGTCACGGCCTGCGATGGCAATATCAGTTTCCGCCGCAGCGACGGGGCCATCGTCATTACGCCGTCAGGCGTGCCGAAAGGAGAGCTGAAGCCCAAGCACCTGCTCGTCGTCGACCTCGACGGCCATGTCCTGGAAGGGACGGGGAAGGCGTCGTCCGAATCGTCCCTCCATTTGGAAATTTATCGGAAGCGAGAGGACATAAAGGCCATCATCCACGCCCATCCCATCACGGCAACGGCCCTGACCGTAGCCGGCATCCCCTTCCGGCCAGACATCGTCACCGAAGGAGCCCTGGTCCTGGGACCGGTGCCGACCGTACCCTATGCGCCGCCGGGATCGGAAGCCCTGGCCCTGGCCTGTGCCGAAGCCGCAGAAGGAGCAGATGTCTTCCTCATGGAACGTCACGGCGCTGCCACCGTCGGCCAAAATCTGACCCAGGCCTTTTACCGCCTGGAAACCTTAGAGACCGTAGCCAAGATGTATCGTGATTCTCTCATCTTCGCCGCCGCTAAGGACTCGCAAAACAATAACCCCGCTGCCAAAGCCCAGCCATTGAGCTGGTACTTGAAAAAATAAAAAGTTTGAAGTTTGAAGTTTGGAGTTTGAAGTTGTAGGGGGCGCCTGCAGGCTCCCCTGATAGGGGAGCTGTCAGCGAAGCTGACTGAGAGGTTGCTTTTTACTATAAACTACAAACTGAAAACCGCAAATTAAAAGGACCCTCGCTTCATGCGGGGGTCCTTTTTGCTAGCCGTCATTTCTTCGGTTCTACGATGTAGGTGGTCTGGTTGGTGAAGATGACGTAGCCTGGGACGGCGTGGACCGGTTTTTTGACGTGGCGTACTAGGGTGCAGTCGACTTCGACTTTCGAGCTTTCCCGGGCCTTGCTGTAGTAGGCGGCCAGTTCGGCAGCCCGTTCGATCTGGGCATCCGTCGGCGTCACGTTGTGGCAGGCGAGGATGACGTGGGAGCCGGGCTGGTTCTTGACATGGAACCAGAGGTCATAGGGATGGGCCTTTTTCAGAGTCAGGAAGTCGTTCTGCCGGTTGTTGCGGCCAATCCAGATGTCCAGGCCGTCGACCTTCAGGGTCAGGATGTCCTGGGCCGATTCTTTCTTCAGCTTTTCCTTGTTGTGGCCGCTGATCAGGCCGACCTGCTTCATTTCCGCCTTGATGTCGGCGATTTCGTCTTTCGTACTCGTGTTTTCCAGGGCGTATTCCAAAGAATAGAGGTAATCCAAATGCTTCTGGTTCTCTTCGTGGAGCTGGGCCGACATCTGCTTGCGGTTGCGCATCTTCGTATAGCGCTTGTAGTAGCGGTTTGCATTGTCCGTCATGGAGTACGCCGGGTTGAGGGGGATGGTCACCTTTTCCTGTTCCTCTGAGAGGAGGTTCTTGACAGTGACTTGTTTTTCATGGTCGTGCTTTTCGTAGGCATAGATCATCAGGAGGTCGCCGTAGAGCTTGTACGTGTCCATCTTCTTCGTTTCCTTCATTTCCGCGGCGATGCGCTTGATCTTGCGCTTCTGCTTCTCAATGAGCTTAGCGACCTTTTTCTGGAGCTGTTCCTGTTCACTGTTCAGGCTGCGGTGCGTGGCCTGGTATTCACTGAGGTAGGTCTCGATGAGCTTGAAGTGGCGCCGCGGGTACTGCGAGAGGCTGTGCAGTTCCAGGGGGAAGATGACTTCCTTGCCTTTGACGGTGTAGACATAGGCGCCGGAGATATTCGCCAGGCGCTTGCCGAACTCTTCGACCGTGCGGCACCAGGTGAAGCGGTCTGCCGGCGACAGTTCGCCGACGGGCGTCGTCACGGAGAGGCCCGAGTCGAAGGCCAGTTCGTTGAGGACGACCGTGCTCATGCCGTTGAAGCGCTTCAGCATCCACGTCTTCAGCGGTTCGTCCGTGCCGGTTGTCATCATTTCCGCCAGCTCCTGGGCCGAGAAGGAGAATGGGTCCATGCGCATGAAATTCGGCGGGAAGGCATACGGTTCATGCGGCGCAATCGTGCGCAGGGCCTGCTTGTTCTTGCCCGTCTTGATCAGGGCTTCGATGATTGTCCCGTCTTCCGTGAAGATGACGTTGCTGTATTTGCCCATCAGTTCGACGTGGATCTTGCGCGTCACCAGGCGGCCCGACATGTCGAGGACGTCGATGTCGATGTCGATGAGACGGTCCAGGTGCAGCTGGGCGATGGCGGCGATGCGGCCGTTTTCATAATACTTGCGCAGGAACATGCAGAGCCCCGTCGGGACGTCCGGCGTCGGCGGCATCGTCTCGGCGATGTACAGGCGCGGCGAATCGTCGAGGGTAATGACCAGATGATGGATGCCC
The DNA here is from genome assembly GCF_003010495.1 of Megasphaera elsdenii DSM 20460. Lineage (NCBI taxonomy): Bacteria > Bacillati > Bacillota > Negativicutes > Veillonellales > Veillonellaceae > Megasphaera > Megasphaera elsdenii. Next base: position 2,180,555 of record NZ_CP027570.1, read on the forward strand.
GCATCATTGAAGATGCGGAAATAAAGGGAACGGGCATCGAGCTGATAAATCTTGGAAATCTGGCCGCCCTTCAAAATATCGGCCAGCTCATTCGTAATACAATGTAATGTGATACCGTCCAAATTCATAGAGGTACCTCCTTATCTCACTCAAAAAATCAATCCCCTTTATCATAGCATGAGTGAGCCGATCCTGTGAAGAGGGCGGGTCGTATATCGTACAAAGGCTTCTGCCATTATGCTATAATCTTTTTTCTAAAAGTTTGCAGTTTGCAGTGGATGGCTTTAATTAATAACATCAGTACTGCAAACTAAAAACTACAAACTAAAAACTAAAAGGGGCTTGTCGCTTAATGCGACAGCCCCTTTCACTGCTTTTCATTGCACTTCACTGCTTTATGCTGCACTTTACTGCTTTTCACTAACCCCTTTTTTCCTCCCATAAAGCCAGGCGCTGCAAAGGGCGGCTAAAGGTACCGTGAAGATGACGCCGAAGCTGCCTGAGAGTCCTTTCATCAGTTCAATGCAGACGGCATTGCTGTTGATCAGCTGCAGGTAGGGCAGGTCGTAGGCGTAATCGAGGACCCAGACGCCGAGGGAGCCGCCGAAGAAGGCGAGAATCAATGTGGCAGCCATGGTGCCCATGACGTCGCGGCCTACATTCATGCCGGCCTGGAAAATCTGCTGCCGTGTCAGGTCCGGCTGATGGCGCACGAGTTCGCTGTAGGCGCTGGTCACGTCCATGGCGATATCCATGACGGCGCCGAGGCTGGCAAAGAGAATGCCCGCAAAGAGGAGCTGACCGACGTCGATGAGCGTATTCTGGGCGACGAACATCAGGTTTTCGATATTGCTGACGTTATAGCCGGACAGGTGAGCGATTTGACCAAAGATGACGGCGGACAGACAGGCAATGACGATACCGCCGATGGTCGCGGCGAAGGCAGCGCCGGATTTTGCCGACCAGCCGTTGAGCAGGTAGAGCGTGGCGCCCAGGATAACCGCGGCTGTCACCAGGGCAGCCAGGATAGGCGGCATGCCGCGCAGAATCATGGGGAAGAAGAAACCGATGAAGCAGCTGAAGGTCAAAACCAAAGCCACCGCGGAAGCGACGCCCTTGCGGCCGCCGATGAGGCGGAGAAGTGCCAGGAAGACGGCGATGAAGCCGTAGACCGGCCACGTTCGGTCGATGTTATAGACCGTGTGCAGCGAGAGCTGGCCGACCGTGCTGGAAATGACGATGACCGACATACCGGGCTGCGCGACGGTACCAAAGAGGAGACCGTTCGGGCAGTTCGCTTCGACTGTGCTGCCGTCTTTTAGCTGCAGCATGACAATCTGATCACCGACGCGGGAACCGTCTTCCTGGAGGTTATCCTGAACGATGGAAGTGACCGTAGCCTTTTCAAAAACCCGGCCCTGGGTGCTGACCAGCTGGGGTTTGTCGACGGGCTGACAAACCTGCAGCAGCCAGACGCCGCCGCAGAGGAGGACCAGGACGAGCAGGAAGCGCAGCCATTTCCGGAAAGACTTAGTCTTTGACGATGCTGTAGGAATCATCAATTGCTGTGCCCGTTTCTACGTCATACGTGTTGATCGTGAATTCGCTGTCCGTAATGTGGACGACGGAGTACGTCGGACGCCAGCTCTGGCTGCGGGCGGCGATGTAGTCCTGCTGCTGCGGGATCAGGTTGTAGTATTTCGAACCCGTTGCCGAGTTTGAGGACATGTAGAAGACGCCCTTCGGGTTGTGCAGGACGCCCTGTTTCATGTCGGCAATGGTGTAGCAGAGGTTCTGCGATTCGTAGTTGTTCTTGAATTCTTTATTCTTCAGTGCGTTATTCAGGAGCTTATGAGACTGGCCCTGCTGGCCTTTCTTCAAGTCGTCGAAAGAAGCATGCTGTTTGCCGTCGCTAGAGAGCTGATACGTACGGGCATAGGTGTGGTCATGACCCTGGAGGACGACGTCAATCTTGTTAGCATCATAAATCGGCGTCAGCTGCGTGCGCAGGAGGATGCCGTCAGAATCGGAGTAATCCAGGCCCGTGCCGTAGATGTCCTGATGCATGACGACGATACGCCATTTCGTGTCCGGATGAGCTTTGATGGCTTTCTTGATCAGCGCTTCATGGTCGGCAGCGTTGTAGTTGTTGGCGTTGATGACGATGAAGAGGGCATTGCCGTAGGTGTAATAGTAACCGTGGCCGGCTTTCGTCGGGTTGCTTTCTTCCGTAAAGGGGTTCGGTACGTTGAAGTGGTTCTGGTAACCGGATGTCATGCTGTCGTGGTTGCCGATGCTGCTGGCTTCGGGCAGATTGCGCAGGGCTGCGGCCGAAAGGTAAGCGGCATACTGGATTTCCTGTTCGTTCAGCTTGGTTGCCGACTGGTCTTCCGCCGGCTGGTTGATTTGGTCGCCAGGAGAGACGAGGAAGTTGATTTCCGGATGCTGCGCGAGGGCGCTATTAAGGGTCTTGTTCCAGTTAGTCTAGGCGCCGTTTGTAAGAAAAAAGAACGAAAAAATGTCAAAAAGATGTAAAGAAATTACTGAAAAAGCTGCGGCACAAAATCTGGAATCATGTAATGATTAATAGTCACTGCAACCTGCATAAATTTTACCAAAAAAATAAGATGTTTTTCAGATGCAGGAAACATGCGGCCTTATAAGGCTATTTTGATTTTTGGGGAATTTTGTTTATAAGCGTTGCAGTTAGGTAGCGACGCGGTTCAACGTATGATATAATACTGGTATCTGCCGAGTAGGCAGTTTAGAAAATCATCATGTCCCGAATGGCCATACAACATGGGGTATCTGCCGAGTAGGCAGTTTAGAAAAGCCGCAAAACGCGCCCACAACGGCAAATAGCGGTATCTGCCGAGTAGGCAGTTTAGAAATCTTTGATGCAGCGGATCAGTCCTCTTTCATCGGTATCTGCCGAGTAGGCAGTTTAGAAAATTACGCTCACCGCCTAAGCAAAGCACGTATCGGTATCTGCCGAGTAGGCAGTTTAGAAAGACTTTTCGGCGACATTCTTTCGGACATTCTTGGTATCTGCCGAGTAGGCAGTTTAGAAATTCTGATGGCACCCCTTGCGGTGCAGACGAACGGTATCTGCCGAGTAGGCAGTTTAGAAAATGTAGTACAAAGGAAAACTTAAGAGAAAACATGGTATCTGCCGAGTAGGCAGTTTAGAAAAGCCGGTGTCACCACATAGTGGATGCGGCGCCGGTATCTGCCGAGTAGGCAGTTTAGAAATTATTGGGTGCGAAGCCTCGCGGTGTACGCCTGGTATCTGCCGAGTAGGCAGTTTAGAAAATAGGCAAAATCCCAGCCCGGTACATCGACATGGTATCTGCCGAGTAGGCAGTTTAGAAAATTATTCGAGCCGCCGCCGACAGCGATACGGAGGTATCTGCCGAGTAGGCAGTTTAGAAACATAACTGTATCGGTTGGTTTGTCTGTTAATCGGTATCTGCCGAGTAGGCAGTTTAGAAATATACCATGCTGAAAGCGTGGAATACAGGCCAGGTATCTGCCGAGTAGGCAGTATTAGTATATATTCCTTTAAAAGATAAATAATATTGAATGGGAATTTCAAATGTGGTATAATGAGAATAATTAATTCGGTATTTAATATAAGGAGGCATTTTCTGTGGGAATATTTATGGATTATGTCGTAGAAAATTCAGCGAAGAAAAAGAAAACACATAATGCTTGGCTGCAAAGTGTGGTTGATCGTATTCCTTCTTGTACCTTGTCGACGCATGTCGGTAAATTTACGAATCCTGAAGTAAAAGTAAATATTCTTGATAGAGGACAGGGAACAAATAGGGAATATGTGAGTACCGATACGGTGACACATGATATTGATATCGTTGTTTCTTCGGCAGCTTATTTAAGTACGGCGAGTTTATTGATGCTGCCTTTAGAAGATAGACAGTTGGTGCTTCTTCATCTCAAGCAGCGTGATTTAGCATTAAAAAAAGATTTCACTTCTCTCGGTATTGATTATGAAAAAGTTTGCACAGATGTTGATGGACTTTTTCAAGCCGCGCTGCCGGATCATACAGATCAGAATTTGAAGCAGGTCTATTTTCCCGTTTCAGACGGTAATTATCATTTATTAACTGTTATGCCGAGTTCCAGCTTGCTGTTACAGTTAAAGAAGCGAATCGATGACATGGGCAGCGAAGAAAGGGAACACAAAAAAAGCGGAGAAGCCTATACTAAGATATTCAGCCTTACGGGTATAGGTTTTGGCGGTACGAAACCGCAAAATATCAGTACCCTCAATTCACGTCAGCACGGAATTGCCTATTTATTGCCGTCTTTGCCGCCGCAGTTGAAACTAAGGACACTCCGCTTTCCCAAACGTGATTTTTTCCGTGAATCGATTCCTTATCGGCCTTTGAATGATTTACTGCATCAACTCCATGTCATTTTAAAGACAGAGAAAAATAATATGGGAATCCGCATGCAAAGAGATGAGGTAACGGCGGCACTGGTGGACCTTGTACTGATGACCGCTTATGAATTCCGTAAGCATGAAGCGGGTTGGAGCAATCAGCCTTCTTTTTCCAACTTGCCGCAGGCTCAGAAAATCTTCCTTGATGATGCGTATAAAGCTGACAGAAGTGAAGGTACGTGGCAGCAGATGATTAGCCGGAGTTTTGCACGCTATATTATTTCACAATACGAAAAGGTGATGAAATCTGAAAAAATCGTCTTAGGCGACGCTGAACTTTCTTATTTGCAAGACGCGATGAAGAATGTTTTAGAAGAGGAAGTGAGATATGGCTTATGAGAGAAGCGGTTTTGATTGTATCAGGCATTCACATTCAAAATGCCAATGCGTTGAGCAGTACTTTTACTATCGGTTTTCCTGCGATGACGGCCTGGCTGGGGGCTGTTCATGCTTTACAGCGGCGTCTTAACCGGCAGTCGGAATTTTCGGAACTGCGCTTTACGAAAACAGGGGTGATTTGTCATGGTTACCAACTGCAGACTCACAAAGGCACAGGTGACTGGATTTCTTCGATTATTGGCACAACTAATCCGCTGCGAAAAAAAGGCAATGCTTTTGTAAGGCCGCCGTTTATTGAAGAAGCAAGAATTCATCTTCTCGTCGATTTAGTCATTGAAGTACAGAAATTGGGGCCGGAAATGGGCGATTTGCTGGAACCAATGGTACGCGAAAATATGCTGACGATGAAAATTGCTGGCGGAGACGTTCTTTCTGTAGACAAAATAGACGTGCAGCGGATTGATCGAGATAACGAGAGTGCGGTAGTACGGAAACTTATTCTGCCGTTGATGTCGGGGTATGCAGTGATTGAGCGACGGGATTTGATGAATGAAGATACTGGTGAAGATACACTAGGAGTGCTGCTTCATTATTTAGCCGTCTACTCGACGCCGCTTGTCGATAAAGAGGGAAGAGTTATTTCCTGGCAGCAACAACGCGCAACGCCAGGCTGGCTCGTTCCGCTGGCTGTAGGATTCAGGGCGTTATCGCCTTTGCAGAAAGTGAAGCGGCAGCGTGATGCGGAGAAGACTCACTGTTTTGTAGAACCGCTGGTAACATTAGGTGAATTTAAGATGCTGCATCGGCTTAGATCATTAGATGATTTGTTTTGGCATTATGAATATGATGAAACACAAGGAACCTATCTTTGTAAAAATGAATAGAGGAGGAATGTTTTATGGCTAAAAAAACGACGGACATCGCGTCTGTACTGGCGTTTGAAAAAAAGATGGTAGCTTCAGATGCTTATATGTACAGTACGACTTGGGAAAACAAAGAAGCAGTACCCATTCAATTGGTAGAAAAATCCGTACGCGGTACGATTTCCAATCGTTTGAACAAAGCGGCGGTCCGGAATGATCCGCTGAAACTTAATGCAGAAGTGCAGAAACCGAATCTGCAGACGGTTGACAGTGCCGCCCTTCCTCTTGAGCAAGATACGCTGAAACTTTGCTTTACATTGAAATTTTTAGCAGGTGTGCAGAACCCTTCGGCCTGCAATAATTCGACTCACTACGCGGGAATCCAGAAGATGGGGCAGGGCTATATTGAAAAATATGGTTTCAAGGAAGTAGCCAAGCGATATGCTATGAACTTAGCCAATGGCCGGTTTTTATGGCGCAATCGTATTGGTGCTGAAAAAATCGAAATTGTTGTTTCTATGGATGAAGAAAATAAATCGTGGACGTTTGATGCCTATCAATATGATTTAAAATCTTTTGATCAGGATGATGAACAAGTCGATGAATTATCTGGTTATATTGCGGATGCTTTATGCGGCAAGAGAAACTATGCGTTTTTTAAAGTCACAGCATATGTCTTGTTGGGCAGCGGTCAAGATGTTTATCCTAGTGAAGAACTCATTTTAGATAAAGGCCGAGGTAAAAAGAGCAAGGTTTTGTACTCAGTGAATGGTATAGCAGCCATGCATTCTCAGAAAATCAGCAATGCCTTACGGACCATTGACACATGGTATCCAGACTATGAAGACGGTATCGGACCAATCGCTATTGAAACCTATGGTTCTGTAACGGCTTTAGGACGGGCATACCGGACGCCAAAAGACAAAAAAGATTTTTATACGTTATTTGATGCCTGGTCCACAGGCAATGAATTATCTTGCGAAGAAGATGAACATTACGTCATGGCTGTCCTGGTACGCGGTGGTGTCTTCGGCCAAAGCGGAAAGGATGATGAATGATGTTTTATCAGGAAATTACGCTGTACCCCAGTGCTGAAATTCCCACATCATTCTTGATGACGAAAGTATTCATGCCGCTGCATTTTACCTTAGCATCACAAAAAGAAAAACTAGGGGAAGGGAGGATAGGCATCTCTTTTCCCAGATACACTGAAGAATCATTGGGGAATAAAGTCCGCATTTTTTCAAAGGAAAGAGAAATACTTGAATCAGCTGACATTCCTCAAGCCTTGCGTTTCTTGCAGGATTACATCCATCTTACGGCGATTCGAGAGGTGGCCGCTCCTCGTATCAAGGGCTATGCCGTATATCGCCGCTATCAACCGGACAGCTCCCGCTTTCGAAAAGCCAAACGTTATGCAAAGAGAAATGGTATATCTTATGAAAAAGCCTTTAAATTGATGAAAACAAAAAAGCCTAGACGACTTCCGTACGTGCAGCTGAAAAGCAAAACGACTCAGCAGAAATTCAGCCTTTTCATTGAAAAAATAGAAGCTCCTGCTTGTGAGGGTAATTTTAACGCCTATGGTCTGAGCCAGCAGGCGACAGTACCGGAATTTTGAGGAAAATCATGTTTGATTGCCCCAAAAATTAATAAGTATCTTAAAATCAAGGAAACAAGCGGATCTTTGCCGTCTCAGAAAATTTTTGGTAAAATGAAAAAGAACGCTTGACAGTAAGTGGCTGTGCGAATTTGCGCATGTTGTCCTACAGTTATCTGCCGCACAGGCAGTTTAGAAATGTTATTGCCGATTATTCCGCAAATGGGCAACGTTATCTGCCGCACAGGCAGTTTAGAAAAATCCAAGATTCCGTTGCGGTATATTCTGAACGTTATCTGCCGCACAGGCAGTTTAGAAAAAATACGTTGTTGATGTCGCATCACTGCATAGCGTTATCTGCCGCACAGGCAGTTTAGAAATTTCAAGTACTTCCGACTGGAAATCATGTTCAGTTATCTGCCGCACAGGCAGTTTAGAAAGGTGCAAAGGTCCGCGGGTTCTCGATAGTAGCGTTATCTGCCGCACAGGCAGTTTAGAAAAAAGCCGGTTGATTTCTCGAGCCGTGAAAGGCGTTATCTGCCGCACAGGCAGTTTAGAAAACAAAGACCGATAAAGTAGTCCAGTAAGGATCGTTATCTGCCGCACAGGCAGTTTAGAAAAGAACCAGGAGAAAAGTGGAAGCACTTCAAAGGTTATCTGCCGCACAGGCAGTTTAGAAAAGATAAATGCCACAATTAGGAGCTTCTAGGCCGTTATCTGCCGCACAGGCAGTTTAGAAATGCTAAGGGGTACTGGTATATGTTGCTGACTTGTTATCTGCCGCACAGGCAGTTTAGAAATTAAAGTCGGTGCTTATCACTATGACTACAGCGTTATCTGCCGCACAGGCAGTTTAGAAATATGGCGGCTGTTACCGTCGGCAGGGGTCCAAGTTATCTGCCGCACAGGCAGTTTAGAAAGCAGGCCGACCCCGTGGCAACGACCGTCAACGGTTATCTGCCGCACAGGCAGTTTAGAAAATACAACTCATGACTGCCGGCATACAGTGGCTGTTATCTGCCGCACAGGCAGTTTAGAAAAGTTCCGCCACAATGTCCAGATGGCGCATGAAGTTATCTGCCGCACAGGCAGTTTAGAAAATAAGCGGTTGATTTTCTGCCGGCTGAACGTAGTTATCTGCCGCACAGGCAGTTTAGAAATCTATCGTCATAGGAATGAATACAGCAAAAATGTTATCTGCCGCACAGGCAGTTTAGAAAACGAAAGGACGGCGAAAAGAATTGCTGGACCAGTTATCTGCCGCACAGGCAGTTTAGAAATGTGAGATGAGAGTCAGCCCGGGGTCTAACATGTTATCTGCCGCACAGGCAGTTTAGAAAAAAAGGGAAACGGATGGCTGCACCCAAACATTGTTATCTGCCGCACAGGCAGTTTAGAAAAATTCGCAATTAAGCGTGAGATGGCCACGACGGTTATCTGCCGCACAGGCAGTTTAGAAAAGAACTTCAAAGCTTGGCTTTCGTTTGCCATTGTTATCTGCCGCACAGGCAGTTTAGAAATGCATGATGAGCATGGACTTCATACCGTAACCGTTATCTGCCGCACAGGCAGTTTAGAAATTCTCAGCTTAGGGAGAAGCAAACGAACCCGAGTTATCTGCCGCACAGGCAGTTTAGAAATGTCCCATGTCACTAAAGCCATTGTCTGCATAGTTATCTGCCGCACAGGCAGTTTAGAAATGTACCATGACCGGTGTTCCCTTGAAGACGGCGTTATCTGCCGCACAGGCAGTTTAGAAAATTTTGTCCGAATATGTTGTAGACAGCTCTTTGTTATCTGCCGCACAGGCAGTTGAAAATTTACTGTTGGATAGAGGTGGTTGTATGAAACAGCAAGTCGAGACCGCAGCTTTGAAAGCTATTTTACATTCTAAGCGGGCGAATATATATTATTTGGATAAATGCCGGGTCATGCAGAAGGATGGACGGGTTGTCTATTTGACGGAAGGAAAAAAGGAAAATCTTTATTGGAATATCCCTATTGCGAATACAACGGTTATTTTGTTGGGAACCGGCACTTCTATTACGCAGGCGGCGATGCGGCTTTTGGCGAGTGCCGGCGTCCTTGTTGGCTTTTGCGGCGGCGGGGGAACTCCTTTATTTGCAGGCACTGAAGTGGAATGGCTTAATCCGCAGAGTGAATATCGGCCGACAAGCTATGTACAGGGCTGGCTTTCATTTTGGTTTGATGAAGCCCGGCGGTTGGCAGTAGCAAAACACTTTCAACAACAGCGCTGTTCATTTTTGCAGCGCACTTGGGAGAAAGACCGGGAACTTTCCGATTACGGTTTTTATTTTGATGATCCTGAAGTAGAAGATGCAATAACACTTTATAAAAAAGGAATCGAAAAGGCGGCGTCGATTTCGGAGTTATTGAGCAAAGAAGCTGCTTTTACGAAGAAACTGTACAAATATGCGGCTGCATTGACGGATTTTCCGGATTTTTCTCGAAATAGAGACAGCGGTGATTGGGCCAATATCTTTTTAAATCACGGTAATTATCTGGCTTACGGCTTAGCGGCTTGTACGCTCTGGGTTTTGGGCATTCCTCATGGTTTTGCGGTAATGCACGGCAAGACGCGGCGCGGTGCCCTGGTCTTTGATGTTGCCGATTTAATTAAGGATGCTATTGTATTGCCCTGGGCTTTTATCTGTGCTTACGAAGGAATGGCCGGACAGGAATTTCGTCAGACTTGTCTGCAGAAATTTACGGAACATCATGCCATGGATTTTATGTTTGAAGAAGTAAAGCAATGCAGTCTTATGTACTATAAAGCAGGTGATTCTCATGATGGTATTATTTACTAGCCGAAGTGAAAAGAAAGCGATTCCTATCGTGCGGCGGATTTTGGATTGTTTTGCCGACCGGATTGGAAACGATACGTGGCAAACGGTCATTACCCATGAAGGCCTGCAGGCAGTGAATAGACTGCTGCGTCGGACTGCGACGAAGAGTACCGCTGTTTCCTGCCGTTGGATACGCTCCCGCAGCCGCAGCCAGCTTTTGTGGATTGTCGGCAATCGGCAGCGCTTTGACAGTGAAGGCCGGGTCCCTGTGAATTGGACTGCTAAAAATATCTTGCACAACGAACGGGAAAATGAATGGTCGCGTATGCCCGAGCTGAAGGCGCTGACTGCACTGGCTTCGTTACTGCACGACTGGGGGAAATGCTCGGATTATTTTCAGGCTAAACTGCGGGAACATCGCCTTAGTGCCGATCCATTCCGGCACGAATGGATTTCGTGTAAGCTTCTGGAAGCCGTCGTGCACCTTAGCCAGGCGGAAAACGATGATGCAAAATGGCTGACGAATTTGGCTAGTGGGAATATCCGCGATACGGACCTGCAGCAGACTATGATGGAGACAGAGCAAAGGCGATTGGAACCGCTGCCGCCTGTAGCGGAATATTTGGCGTGGATTATTTTGTCCCACCATCGTTTGCCGCTGTTGGATAAGGAAACGAGAAACGAATATCGGGAGGAAGCTGCATTATCGTTTGAAGAGATGTTCCGTCGCCTGCAGGCCCATTGGGGCTATGAAACGGAGACGGGCAAAGCGGAAAGAGAAGCTTGTTTTACATTCTCTCATGGTTTACTGTGTGATGATGGGAAGCGCTGGCAAAAGGAAGTTAAAAAATGGGCGGGACGATTGGCAGGTATGAAACTCGATGTTCCGGATAAAATACGGCCGCTCCTTTTGTACAGCCGTCTGTGCCTGATGCTGGCGGACCATTATATTTCATCGCAAGCGGCAGAGGATGCTAAAAATTGGGATGTCCCTGCCCTGTGGGCGAATACGGACGGCACTAAGAAGAGAAAACAGTATTTAGAGGAACATCTTGTCCGTGTTATGAAGCAGGCTTTGACGATTGCTCACTCTTTGCCGCAGCTGCAGCAGAAGATGGAAAGGGTCTGTGAAAATGCTTTTTTAAAAAAGCAGAGCAAAGAACGGCGCTTTCAGTGGCAGGATAAAGCCGTTGCGGCGATTCACCATTTTCGCAGTCAGCAAGAAGGCGATACGGCGTATTTTGTAGTGAACATAGCGAGCACGGGCTGTGGGAAAACAATGGCGAATGCGAAAATAATGCAGGCTCTTTCGAAAGATGAGAAATCACTGCGCTATATATTGGCCTTGGGATTGCGTACGCTTACGCTGCAGACGGGTGATGAATATAGAGAACGGATTGGCTTGGATAATAACGAATTAGCCGTATTGATTGGTTCTGTGGCAGTTAAAAAACTTCATGATATAGAAAAATACAGAGATGCAGGCTGTGATAATCTGATGCAGGATGAAGCAGAAAGTGCTGTAACCGGCGATGTAGAAACGCTGCTGGATGGGACTATTGTTTATGAAGATACTTTTTCAGATGCTCAAAAGCAATTTCTTGAACTCTTTTTCAATCCCGCACGCAGCGAAGAGGGAGATAAAAATCGAGCTTTTTTGAATAAACCTGTCCTCGTTGCCACTATTGACTACTTGATGCGGGCGACAGAAACGATACGGGGCGGCAAATACATGCTGCCGCTTTTACGTCTTTTATCATCGGACCTGGTCATTGACGAAATCGATGATTTTGGTGAAAAAGATTTGATAGCAGTTTCGCGGCTTGTTCATTTAGCTGGGATGCTGGGACGGAATGTCGTCCTGTCTTCTGCGACGATTCCACTGGACTTAGCGATTGGCATGCATCGGGCATATATGCAGGGCCTGAAGTGTTATAATCAGTTCTTTGCAGAACATAAATACGGGGCTGCTGTTTTATGTGATGAATTCAAGACCTCTGTGGCAGCGATGCCTTTTTCGGAGGCCGATGAGGGATATATACGTTTCCATCGTGAATTCATCAAAAGACGCGCAGCTAAACTTATGAAACAACAAGTACGGCGGAAAGGATATATCACTCCCGTGGCAACTTCGGCAGAGGACTTGCATGAGAAACAACAGGCTTATTTTGAACAGATACGGATACAAGCAGAGAAACTGCACGATACACATCATTGTCTTGATAAACGGACGGGCAAGGAAGTTTCATTTGGACTTATCCGTATGGCGAATATTGATCCCTGTGTAGCACTGTCCCTATATTTATTGAAACATGCGGCGCCTGAAGGATATGCGTTTCGCGTGATGGTCTATCACAGCCGGCAGCTACTGCTGCTGCGCCATGAACAGGAAGCATATCTGGATAGCGTATTAAAGCGGAAAGGAGAGGACGGAGACATAATCGATGTCCAGAATCCTGTTTTACGGCAGCATATCGACAAAGCTGCTGAAAATAAAATTTTATTTGTTTTGGTAGCCACTCCGGTGGAAGAAGTCGGACGCGACCATGATTTTGACTGGGCGGTCATTGAGCCGTCGTCGTATCGTTCTATCATCCAACTGTCAGGGCGGATTCTTCGTCATCGCTCATTGAAAAAGGATATTTCGTCACCGAATGTTGCCGTCATGCAGTATAATCTGCGTGCTTTTTTACGAGATAAACAAATTGCTTTTTGCAGGCCAGGCTATGAGTCATCTAAACATTCTTTAGTCAGTCATGATATGATGAAGATTATTGACGTGACTGCGTTACGTCAGCGCATCGATGCGGTGCCGCGGATAGAAAAGAGAAATCCCTTGCACCCGGAAATGAGTCTTGTGGATTTGGAGCAGCGTGTGATGGAAGATTTTAATTCAGATACAGCCCAAGGGCCTGAATGCTGCAACGGTTGGTTAAAAGAGTATTGGTGGCTGACGGCACTGCCCCAGGTATTTAATCCGTTTCGGGAAAATACCCTGCAGGAAATCACTGCTTATCGGGTTTACCAAGATGGAAAAATGAGTTTTCGCTGGTATGATGGCCACGAATTTATACTGAAAGAAAATTGCTGGGATATTTCTATGTATCCGGATATGACGCTTGCGATGGAAGCGAATTTGTGGTTGCGGCGGGATTATATGGCAGCTTTGAAACGGTATACCTCTTTACAGGAGGATGAAAGTGAAGAGAAAGGAATTGAGAGAACGTCGAAGCAATTTGGTGAAATCGTATTTCCTGCTTCTGAAAATATTTCTTGGTATTATTCAGATCAGTTAGGACTTTTTAAAACGAAAGCAGTTCAATAAATCGTGTAAGTTGTGGTATAATAAACCAATGTTGAAGTTATCCGCTGTCTGCCGTACAGGCAGTTTAGAAATTTAAGAGATAAATCTCAGCATTATCTGCCGCACAGGCAGTTTAGAAAAGAGGCTGTGCATGATGTTTTTTTATCATGCATAGCTCTTTTTCTTTTATGTGGTTGCAAAAATGGGGCAGTTCACGGTATAATAAAGCATTGAAGTAAAACAAATCAAATTCGTAAGGGGGTTCGAACTTTGCGAAGTATGACTGGGTTTGGCAGCGGCTCCGGCAACGACGGGAAGCTGGCTGTCACCATTGAAATGCGCGCTGTGAACCAACGTTTTTTGGAATTAAATATCCGTATGCCTCACGCCTACCTGGCCCTGGAAGACCGGCTGCGCAGCGGCATCAAGGCCGTCCTCAAGCGGGGCAAGGTCGATGTCTTTGTCACCGTACAGGATTTGGATCCGGCAGCGCCTGACGTCCGCGTCGATGACGCTGCCTTAGGCGCCGTCAAGACGGCCCTGCAGGACGTGAACGACCGCTTTTTTGCCGGCAAGGCCGTGACCCTCGGCGATGTGACGTCCCTGACCAAGGACTGGTTCGTCCAGACGCCGCCGGCTATCGACGCCGAGGCCAGCTGGCCGCCCTTTGAAGCGGCCCTGCAGGGAGCCCTGGACAGCATGGTCGCCATGCGCGAACAGGAAGGAGCCAATATCGGCCGGGATCTCCTCAGCCGGGCTGATAAGATGGCGTCCCTCGTCGAAACCATTGCCAGCCGCAAGGACCTCATCGTCCAGGCCTATGAAGAACGGCTGGAAAAGAAAATCCTGGCCCTCATGGACAAGGTCCAGGCCGCCGTTCCCGACGAGGACCGGCTGTTGCAGGAAGTGGCCATTTATTCGGATAAAGTCGATTTCACGGAAGAAGTCGTCCGTTTCCGCAGCCATCTGAACCAGCTGCACACGATGCTCCAGAGTTCCGGTGAAGTAGGGCGCAAGCTCGATTTCCTCATCCAGGAAATGAACCGCGAGACCAATACCATCGGCTCTAAAGCCGGCGACCTGGCCGTGACCGAAGCAGTCCTGCAGCTCAAGAATGAAATCGAAAAGATTCGCGAACAGGTGCAGAATATCGAATGATGAACTTCAATTTATTAAATATCGGCTTCGGCAATGTCGTCATGGGTGACAAAGTCGTGGCCATCATCAGTCCTGAATCGGCGCCCATCAAGCGCCTTGTCCAGGACGCCCGTGATGGGAATACCCTCATCGATGCGACCTTTGGCCGCAAGACCCGGTCGGTCCTGGTCATGGATAACGGCTGGATCATCTTATCGGCCTTGCAGCCGGAAACGATTTCCCATCGCATCGTCCCTGCCGGCAGTGATGCCGTCCTGGAAGAGGATACGGAAGCAGGGGAAGAAGAAAAGGAGTAGTTGTGTCATGAATGATTCCGGATTGCTCATCGTTGTGTCCGGCCCGTCCGGAGCCGGCAAGGGGACGATTTGTTCCGCTCTGCGGGAACAGTTCCCGAATATCCAATATTCTATTTCCATGACGACCCGAAAACCCCGTCCTGGGGAAGTGGACGGCGTCAATTATTATTTTGCCGATAACGCGCGGTTCGAGCAGCTCCTGGCAGAAGATGCCTTCCTGGAACATGCCAAGGTCTACGACCATTACTACGGCACGCCGAAGAAGTACGTTTATCAGATGCTGGAAGAAGGCAAACACGTCATGCTGGAAATCGACATCCAAGGGGCCATGCAGGTCAAGAAACGGTATCCCCAAGGCGTCTTCATCTACATCGTACCGCCCAGCCGGGACGTCCTGGAAAAACGCCTCCGCGGCCGTCAGACCGATTCGGACGACGTCATCGCCGGCCGGCTGGCCAAGGCCCGGGCAGAACTGGACTGGATCGACCGCTATGATTACGTCATCGTCAACGACGAACTAGAGAAAGCCGTCGATGAAGCGGCGTCCATCTTGAAAGCCGAACAGTGTAAAGTGACGCGCAATGCCCATCGCATCGCCCATACGAAAGAATTGTACAAATAATAGGAGAGATGAACTATGTTAATTAAACCGACCCTCGAATCCTTGATGACTAAAGTAGACAGCAAGTACACGCTGGTTACGCTGGCTGCCAAACGGGCCCGTCAGCTCACCGATGGCGACGAACCCCTCGTCGACGTCGATACGACGAAAGTAGTTTCTATTGCCATGGAAGAAATCGACCAGGGCAAGATCACGTATGAAGCACCGCGTGACGGCATTAAATAACACGGAGGTGTTTTTCATGAGCTTGGAAAAGAAAAAGATTGTCTTAGGTATCACTGGCGGCATCGCTGCTTTTAAAGCCGCATCCATTGCCAGCCAGCTCCGCAAGCAGGGTGCTGAAGTCAAATGCATCATGACCGACCATGCGACGAAACTGATCACGCCGCTGACGATGCGGGAAATCTCGGGCAATCCCGTTGCCGTATCCATGTTCGACGATGTACCCGAATTTAACGTAGAACACATCGCCCTGGCCCGCTGGGCCGACGTCTTCGTCATCGCCCCGGCGACGGCTGATATCATCGGCAAGATCGCCAACGGCATTGCCGATGACATGCTGTCGACGACGGTCATGGCTACGACGGCACCGGTCCTCATCGCACCGGCAATGAATACGAATATGTATCTGAATCCTATTACCCAGGATAATATGGTCAAGCTGAAGAAATTCGGCTACCATTTCATCGAACCTGACAGCGGCCATCTGGCCTGTGGCATCGACGGCGTCGGCCGCCTGCCCGAACCGGATACCATCGTCGATTACATCGAACTCCTGGCCTGCCGCAACGACCTCCTGAAAGGCAAGAAGGTCCTCGTCACGGCTGGCGGTACGCGGGAACCCATCGATCCGGTCCGCTTCATCGGCAATCATTCCAGCGGCCGCATGGGTTTTGCCATCGCCAAGGCTGCCGTCATGGCCGGCGCAGAAGTCACATTGGTCGCCGGGACGACGGATAACCTCAAGACGCCGGTCGGCCTGGCCCGCCGCGTCGATGTCGGCAGTACGCGCGACATGAAAGCCGCCGTCGACTCCTATTACGATGACTGTGACCTGGTCATCAAATCGGCAGCGGTTGCCGATTACCGTTCGGCTCATCCGGCAGAAAACAAGATTAAGAAGAACGACGATACCTTGACCCTCGAAATGGCCAAGAATCCCGATATCCTCTATGGCCTGGGCCAGCGCAAGACCCATCAGACCCTGGTCGGTTTTGCCGCTGAAACGACGAACGTCATCGAATACGGTACGAAGAAGCTCAAGAAGAAGAACCTCGACATGCTCGTCGCCAACGACGTCAGTGCCGAAGGGGCCGGCTTCAAAGGGACGACGAACATCGCCACCTTGCTTTTCCCGGACGGCTCTATGGAAAAATTAGATAAAATGGATAAAGACGAACTCGCTGCCATCATCGTAGCCCGCGCTGCGGCTATCATGGCGAAAAAACAGGGTTGATGAGAGTTTGTAGGTTGCAGAAAAAGGACTGTCGCATATGCGACAGTCCTTTTTAGTGGCTAGTGGCTAGTAGTTAGGGGTTAGCAGATGGTTTTAATGTTGTAGGGGCCGTCCCAAAGGGCGGCCCGCCACGAACCACGAGCCACTAACCACTAACCCGCCCTACGATGGCTTTGGCGAAGCCGTTGAGGTTGGTCGGGCCGATGGAGAGGATGGGGCAGCCTTTTTCTTTGGCTTCCGTAATGGCCCAGCGGACGAGGGGCGTCTTGCCATCTTCCATATTGACGACTAAGAGGGCCGATTCTTTCAGCAGCCGGTCATCCCCTGGCTGGCCGCTGATGAGGAGAATAGCACCAAAACGGCGCTGGATGCGGCGCTGCCAGTCTGGGTCGCCGCCGGCCAGGGCAAGCTGGCGCCCCGTGAGGAAGCGGTCGAGCTGACGCGTATAGTCGCGCTGGGTCATGAAGGAAGGCAGGTCCAGGCCGCGGTCTTCCGGCTCCCGGGCCGACCGAGACGCTTCCTGAGGCGTCACTTTCCGGTGCGCCTGTCCGCTGGAAAGGTCCGGCCGTACCTGACGCTTGTTGAGTTCCTTGCGCAGGGCCAGGAGTTCGGCGATTTGGCCGGATGCCGTTTCCTTGATCTTTTCGATATACTGTTCCTGCTTGCGGATGCGGTCTTCATATTGCTTGCGCTCCTGTTCGCGGCCGGCCCGTTCGCTTTCTAATTCCTGGCGCAGCCGTTCCAGTTCGGCCAGGACCGTCGTACGGTTTTTTGCTTCCAGGCGCAGGCGCAGGAGCTCTTCCTTATCGGCGTCCATCTGGGCCTTTTCCTCCCGCAGCTGCTGAAGTTCTTCTTTTTCCTTGCCCATCATCATGGCCGGCGTTTCCTGGCCGCCTGTGACGGCTTCGTCAGACCAGGGCTGGTCGCAGATGGCCATGAGATAAATGCCCAGGGCGTGGGCCACAGCGTGCTTGGCCATCTGTACATCTTCAAAGACGTTGGTCAGCTCAAGAATCTGGCTGTCCGTCTGGAGCATGAGCAGGTCGATGATGCCCATATAGGAAAAGGATTCCATGGTCTGCGCCATGTCGTAGCGTTCGAGGTGAATCGTGCCGGCGTAGATTTCTTCCGGGTTTTGTTGGGACGTATAATACGTATTGATGAGCAGCCGGTCTGCCGTCCGTTCGTAGATCCGCAGGACCAGGGCGTCTTCCTTGTTCGTGCCGGTGTAGCGGCTGAAGGTCAGCCGTTCCTGGGACAGGAGGGTCGTCACCAGGTTTGGGGTCTTATACCACTTGCCGAATACTTCGACTCGTTTGGCCAGCCGCAGGTCGCCGGGTTTGCTGCAGGTGGCATAATCAAAATAAGGGTCGTTGAAGAATATATCTCTAGGCCGCAATTTGGTCATATCTATCATCCTTTCTATCTTCTGTAGACATTATACCCCTGCCTGTAGGGAGGCGTCTAGTAGACAATGTTTTTTGGACATAAAAAATACTTGCAAAATAGGCAGACTTGAATTATAATGGATGAGCAAAACAAATAAAGAACCATCAAGAGACGACGGAGGGACTGGCCCTGTGATGTCGCAGCAACCTTCAGCTATGAAAGGTGCTAATTCCAGCAGTGATATACTGGCAGATGGGGATTAGAAGCCCCTCTCATGAAGTCATGGATGAGGGGAATTTTTTTTAAGGAGGATCACTCATGGCTAAAAATCGTGAATTCTTTACATCCGAATCCGTCACCGAAGGCCATCCCGATAAAATGGCCGACCAGATTTCGGACAGCATTTTGGATGCCATTCTTGCAAAAGATAAAAACGCCCGCGTTGCCTGCGAAACCTTGGTAACGACCGGCATGGTACACGTCGTCGGCGAAATCTCTACGACGTGCTACGTCGATATTCCGCACATCGTCCGCGAAACGATCCGCGATATCGGTTATACCCGCGCTAAATACGGCTTTGACTGCGATACCTGCGGCGTCCTCGTCTCCTTGGACGAACAGTCTCCGGATATCGCCATGGGCGTCGATGACGCCTTGGAAAAGAAGGAAGGCAATACAGATAAGTTCGATACCATCGGCGCTGGCGACCAGGGCATGATGTTCGGCTATGCTTCCAACGAAACGGACGACTACATGCCGCTGCCTATTTCTTTGGCACACCGTTTGGCCCGCCGCCTGGCAAAGGTCCGCAAAGACGGTACCTTGCCGTATCTCCGTCCCGATGGCAAGACTCAGGTCACTGTCGAATATGAAGACGGCAAACCCGTCCGCATCGACACCATCGTCATTTCGGCACAGCACAGCCCGGAAGTCAGCCGCGAACAGATTGAAAGCGATCTCCTCGAATTCGTCATCAAACCGGAACTTCCGGAAGGCTTGTTCGACGACAAGACGAAACTCTTCATCAACCCGACAGGCCGCTTCGTCATCGGCGGTCCCCAGGGCGACTCGGGCCTCACGGGCCGCAAGATCATCGTCGATACCTATGGCGGCATGGCTCGTCATGGCGGCGGTGCTTTCTCTGGCAAGGACCCCACAAAAGTCGACCGTTCGGCTGCCTATGCAGCTCGTTACGTCGCCAAGAACGTCGTCGCTGCCGGCTTGGCTGACAAATGCGAAATCCAGCTGGCTTATGCCATCGGCGTAGCCCGCCCGGTTTCCATCCACGTCGAAACCTTCGGCACGGGCAAAGTCCCGAACGAAAAGATCGTCGAACTCATTGAAAAGAACTTCGACCTTCGTCCGGCTGGCATCATCGCCATGCTCGACTTGCAGCGCCCGATTTACAAACAGACCGCTGCCTATGGCCACTTCGGCCGCAACGACCTCGACCTGCCTTGGGAAAAGACAGACAAAGCCGATACGCTCCGCAAAGAAGCCGGCTTATAAGAGGCGGTTCGATAAACTGAACATCCAAAAAAAGGGGACTGTCGCATCACTGCGCGGTCCCTTTTTAAGTGTCATTGTTTGCGGGCCGCCTTGACAGGACGGCCCCTACGAACCACAAACCACGAACTACGGAGGTGTTTCTTTGTTTGCTGAAATCATCATCAATACGACGGCGAAGCGGCTGCAGCAGACCTTTTCCTATATCGTCCCCGAGGGGATGGCTGTCCGCGTCGGCAGCCGCGTCCTCGTGCCTTTCGGTCATCGCCGGGAAGAAGGCATCGTCGTCGCCCTGCAGGAACACCTGGCGGAGCCGGCTGATTTCACGCTGAAGCCCATTGAAGGCCTGCTCTCGACGCAGACCGGCTTCCAGGAAGAGATGATCCGCACGGCCCTTTGGATCCGCGATTACTACGTCTGCAACTTGTCCGATGCCCTGCGCCTGTTCATGATCGATAAGAAAGGACTGGTCCGCCGCGATGTCGTATCGGCCGGACCGGCCCAGCCGCAGACAGCGGACGAAGCGCGGCTACAAACCTATGTGGCCGGAAAAGGGCGCTGTGAAAAAGGCGCACTGAGCCGCCGGTTCGGCCAAGACCTCGTCGAGAAGGCTTTGGCCAGCCAGGTCCTGACCAGCCGGATTTGTTATAAGAACCAGATTGCCGACAAGATGGAAGACTGGCTTTCTTTTGCTGCCGACGATACGGAAGCTATTCTCCATGGCCGTCGCCGCCAGCAGGAACTGCTCCAGGCCTTGAAAGCCAAGGGCGAAGGCCCTGTCTCTTATTGGCAGGGACAAGGCTACAGCCGCAATCTCATGCGCCGCCTCTGTGCGACGGGATTGGCCTGCTGGAGCCAGCGGCCGGCCAGGACGACGAATGTCTTGCCGAGCCTTGCCCGGGACGAAGCTTTTTCCCTGACAGCGGAACAGCAGCAGGCATTAAAGGTTATCGGAAGCGATGAGCATGGTAAAACCTACGTCCTCCACGGTATCACCAGCAGCGGCAAGACAGAAATCTACATGCAGTTAACCAGCCAGGCCCTGAAAAAAGGGAAACAGGTCGTCGTCTTAGTGCCGGAGATCGCCTTGACCGGCCAGATTGTCCGCCGCTTCCTGCGCCGTTTCGGCGACGATGTCGTCGTCATGCACAGCCAGCTGTCCCAGGGGGAGAAGCGCAACAACTGGCTGCGCATGCAGAACGGGACGAGTCATATCTGCATCGGTGCCCGGTCGGCGGTCTTCGCGGCGGCTCAGTCCATCGGTTTGTTCATCGTCGACGAAGCCCACGACAGCTCGTACAAGCAGGACGAGGCGCCGCGCTATCATGCCGTCGCCGTCGCCCGCCAGCGGGCCGCGTATTACGGCTGCCCCGTCGTCCTGGGCAGCGCGACGCCGGCGCTGGCTGACTATTATCGAGCCTTGCAGGGAGAATACGTCCTGGTCGAACTAAAAGAACGAGTCGGCCATCGCCCGCTGCCGGCTGTCCAGGTCGTCGACATGCGGGATGAGCTGGCCCGGGGCAATTACCGCGTTGTCTCCGATGCCCTGCTCACTCTCTTGGAAGAGACCTTGGCAGCCCGTCAGCAGGCCATCATCCTCCTCAACCGCCGCGGTTTCTCGACCTTCGTCATGTGCCGCAAGTGCGGCTACGTCGTCAAGTGCGACACGTGTGATGTGGCCATGGTCTACCATCGCCAGGCAGCTCATCTGCGCTGCCATTACTGCGATGCCGAAAAGCCGATTCCTACCGTCTGTCCTTCCTGCGGCAGCAAGTATATCAAGTTCTTTGGTAGCGGTACGGAAAAAGTGGAAGCCCAGCTCCACGAACTCCTGCCGACGGCCCGCATCATCCGCCTCGACCAGGACACGACGAGCCGCAAGCACAGCGGTGACCGCATCATCGAAGCCTTCCGTCGCCACGAATACGATATTCTCCTGGGAACGCAGATGGTCGCCAAAGGTCATGATTTTCCCGGCGTCAGTGCCGTCGGCATCTTGTCGGCAGACAGCCTGCTCAACATCCCGGCTTACTGGGCTGGCGAGCGGACCTTCCAGCTCCTGACCCAGGCAGCCGGCCGGGCCGGCCGCGGCGATATCCCGGGCCGCGTCATCATGCAGACCTATGCACCGGACCACTACGTCATCCAGTGCGCAGCCCGTCAGGATTACCGGGCTTTTTATGACCAGGAAGTCCAGTTCCGGAAGGAATTGGGCTATCCGCCGTTCCAGGAAATGGCCAAGATACTAGTCCAGGACGAATCGGAAGAACAGGTCTGGCGCAAAGCCAACGACGTCGCAGCGGCCTTGAACAGCTGGAATCAGGACCACGGTGATGAAGTTGCCGTCATTGGCCCCTACGAAGACGTCATCAAGAAGATACGCAATAAGTACCGCGTCGTCCTCTCCCTGACCGGGAAAGACCTGACAGCCATCAAAAAAGCCATGCAGCACCTTCCGGCCTGCTGGCAGACCGGCGTCATCATCGACATCGACCCCATGTAATCATGGCGACCTAGCATTACATAATGGTAGGGGCTCGCACGTGGCGAGCCCGTCAGGCATATGAACTCATTCCTCCATCGGGCAGAAACGGGCGTCCCGCCGTTTCCTAAAAAGATATGATAGCAAAAATGTCAGATTTGTTATATAATAAAACAGAATAAGCATTTTTACTATTACAATGAGGTGAAAGTTATATGGCAGTACTCAATATTATTAAAGCCGGTGACCCCGTCTTGAAAGCGACGGCGAAACCCGTTACAAAAGTGAATAAACATATAAAGAAATTGCTCGACGACATGGCAGAAACGATGTATGCTGCTGAAGGCGTCGGCTTAGCCGCACCGCAGGTCAATGAATCGCTGCAGCTCATCGTCCTCGACGACGGCCATGGTCTCATCGAGCTCATCAATCCGGAAATCCTGGAAAAGTCGGACGAAACCAACGTCGACACCGAAGGCTGCCTGAGCATCCCCGGATATTACGGCAAGGTAGAACGGGCTTCGAAAATCAAGGTCCGTTCCCTGACGCGCCATGGCAAGACGGTCATTTATGAACCGGAAGGCTTCCTGGCCCGCATTTTCCAGCATGAAATCGACCATCTCTATGGTCATCTGTTCATCGAAAAAGCAGCGGATTTACGGAAAGTAGGGGACTAATGGATAAGTTACGCATTGTATTCATGGGGACGCCGGATTTTTCCGTCCCGTCCCTGGAAAGCCTGGCCCAGGCCGGTTATGATATCGCCGCCGTCTACAGCCAGCCCGACAAGCAGCGGGGACGGGGCAAAAAGGTGACTTTCTCGCCGGTGAAAGAAAAGGCCATGGAACTGGGAATCCCCGTTTTCCAGCCCGATTCCATGCGCCGTGACGACGTCATCGAACAGCTGCGCAGCCTGGCACCGGATGTCATCATCGTCATCGCCTACGGCAAGATTTTGCCGAAAGCCGTCCTCGACATCCCCAAATACGGCTGCCTCAACGTCCACGGCTCGCTGCTGCCGAAATACCGCGGCGCGGCTCCTATCCAGTACGCTGTCAAGGACGGCGAAGCTGAAAGCGGCGTGACCATCATGCTCCTCGATGAAGGCATGGATACGGGGAAGATGCTGAAAAAAGCGGCCATTCCCCTGGATGCCAAGGAAACGACGGGCACTTTGTTCGATAAATTGTCCCTCCTCGGGGCCCAGACCCTGCTCGACGTCCTGACGGACCTGGAGGGCTATGAAAGCCGGGCTGTCGACCAGGATGAGAGCCAGGCGACGTATACGGCAAAAATTACCAAGGAAGAAGCCCAGATCGACTGGACCCAGGATGCTGTCGTGCTGGAACGGCTCATCCGGACGCTGGATCCTCATCCCGGCGCATATACGATCTGTCACGATGGCAAGCGCCTGAAAATCTGGTCGGCTGATGTCGTCGAAGGTACCGGGGCCGAACCGGGAACCATCTTGGATGTGACCAAGAAGCAGTTCACCATCCAGACCGGAAGCGGCGCCCTGCGCATCCGCGAAGTCCAGCCGGAAAGCCGGAAGCGGATGGCTACTGCCCAATATCTCCAGGGTGTGACCTTGACGGCTGGGGAACGGCTATAAACAAGACT
The DNA here is from genome assembly GCF_003010495.1 of Megasphaera elsdenii DSM 20460. Lineage (NCBI taxonomy): Bacteria > Bacillati > Bacillota > Negativicutes > Veillonellales > Veillonellaceae > Megasphaera > Megasphaera elsdenii. The sequence goes on from NZ_CP027570.1 coordinate 2,204,459, forward strand.
CCATGCAGAGAAGCGGGACAACTGCCGCAAAGAAGACGGTTGCCCTGCTTTTGTGCTGTTCACCCGTGCTTTTTGAAATAGGGAGGAATCTATGAACGTACGTGAAATTGCCTTTCAGAGCCTGCTGACTATCTGCCGGGACGAAGGGTATAGCAATATCGTCGTCTCTAAGGCGATACAGAAGCATCAATTTGCCGACAGGGACCGGCGTTTTTATACAGAACTCGTTTACGGTACCTTGCGCTGCCTCAATTACCTGGACTGGATCATTTCCCAGATCAGTACGCGCAAGCTGAAAAAGCTCGACCCCGTCTGCCTGGCCATTATCCGCCTGGGCTTGTATCAGATTTTCGGCATGACCAAAGTCCCCGAATCGGCAGCCTGCAACGAAGCTGTCAAAATGGCGACGAAATTCGGCAATAAAGGCATGGCCAAGTTCGTCAATGCCATGCTGCGCAACAGTATCCGCCGGCGGGACCAATTCATCATTCCCGATAAGGACAAAAACCTGACAGCCTATCTGGCCCTGACGTATCATCAGCAGGGCTGGCTCGTTCGCCGCTGGCTGGAAGAATATGGCCCAGACGATACAGAACGGCTCTGCCAGTATTTCGATACCATCCCGGCACTGTGCCTGCGCGTCAATACGGCCGTCACCAGTCGCGAAGACCTGTTGGCTGAGCTGGAAAAGCAAGGCCAGCCGGCCCGTCCGGCTGCCATTTCGCCGGATGGCATCTATCTCGATGGCAATCCGGGCATCCACGAGCTGACCTGCCTCCGCGATGGCCGGGCTATCATCCAGGATGAACCGTCCCAGCTGGTCGCCCATATCGTCGATCCCCAGCCGCACGAAGTCGTCTTCGACGTCTGCGCTGCTCCCGGCGGCAAGACGACCCATTTGGCTACCCTGGGCGGCCCCTCGTGCGTCGTCTACGGCGGCGATATCCACGAACATAAGCTGCGGCTCATCGAATACAATGCCCAGAAGCTGGGTCTCAAGAATGTGCGGACCCTGCTCCAGAACGGCTGTACCATCGGCCAGAAATATGCCGGCAAAGCCGACCGGGTCCTGGTCGATGCGCCTTGTTCGGGTCTCGGCGTCCTGCGCCACAAAATCGACTTGCGCTGGCGCAAGAATCCCAGCGATCTGCGGACCCTGCCGGCCCTGCAGCGGCGCATCCTGGACAGCGCCTCGCAATGCGTCCGCCCGGGCGGTGTCCTGGTCTACAGCACTTGTACCATGAATGATGATGAAAACAGCCGCATTGTGGCTGACTTTTTGAAGAACCATCCGGAATTTCACGTCGAAAATGCGACGCAGTGGCTGACCGTCCCTGGTCATGAAGGCCCGTTCATCCAGCTCCTGCCGCAGCGCGACAATCTGGACGGCTTCTTCATTGCCCGCATGAAAAAGGAGGGTGGACATGAATAACCTCTTCGATATGACGAAAAAGGAACTGCAAACGTTCCTCGTCGCCCAGGGAATGAAGAAATTCCGGGCCGACCAGATTTTCCATTATGTCTATAAAGAAAATATCTTTTCCTGGGATGAAATGGTCCTGCTGCCCAAGAAAGACCGGCAGCTTCTCAAAGACGTCCTGCCCATTCACTTTCCGGAAATCGTGTCCCGCCTGGACGCATCCGATGGCCAGACAGTCAAGCTGCTCTTGCAGCTCGCGGACGGCGAAACCGTCGAAACGGTGCTCATGATGCACGATTACGGCAATTCCATCTGCGTGTCGTCCCAGGTCGGCTGTGCCGTCAACTGCGCCTTCTGCGCGTCGGCCAAGAACGGCTTTGTCCGCAACCTGTCGGCCGGTGAAATGGTCGCCCAGCTCCTGGCTTTCCGTAAATACGTCATGCCGGAACTGCACTCCATCGTCATCATGGGGACGGGGGAACCGCTCCTCAATTATGACAACGTCATCCGTTTCATGAAGCTCATCCACGACAAGGATACGCTCTATCTGGGCTATCGCAACATGACACTGTCCACGTCGGGCATCGTCCCCAAGATGTATGACCTGGCCAAAGAGGGCATGCCCATCACCCTGGCCGTGTCCCTCCACGCGCCGAACGACGCCTTGCGGCGGCGGATCATGCCCATTGCCGAAAAATATCCCCTGGAAGCCGTCCTCCAAGCGGCACGTCACTATTTCGACGTCACAGGCCGAAAAGTCACCTTTGAATATATCCTCATCAAGGGCCTGACCTGCACTAATGCCTGCGCTAAGGAACTGGCCCGCCTCCTGGGCGGCCAGAACATCCTGGTCAACGCCATCCCCATCAATGATAATTATGACGTCGGTCTCTACCGGCCTGACGAAAAGACGATGAATGAATTTGTCACCTATCTGCAGCGCCATGGCGTCCCTGTCACCTTGCGGCGGGAAATGGGCAGCAAAATCCAGGCTGCCTGTGGCCAATTGCGGATAAAACGCGAAAAAATTTGACAGGTGACGGCGAATATGATATGAATTAAAGTGTACCTATAACGAAACACCGTGAGAGGACGTGAGAATTTGGGCACATACGGTGAATCCAAAATCGGCTTGGTTCGGAAAGTGAATGAAGATTCCTTTTATATCAGCCACGAGAAAAACGTACTGGCCGTAGCTGACGGTATGGGCGGCTATGTAGGCGGTGAAATCGCCAGCAAGACGGCTGTAGAAGCCATCGCCTATTACTTCAAGAATTTCAGTTATGCGGCACCGGTACAACTGGAGAAGGCCATTCAATATGCGAATTCCAGTATCCTCAGCAAGACCTTGATCGACCCCTCGCTCAAAGGGATGGGGACGACTGTTTCTTTAGTGACGCTGGCCCGGCACATGGCTTTTTGGGGCCACGTCGGCGACAGCCGTATCTACTTATACCGCGACGGGGAGTTCACGCAGATTTCTGCCGACCATACCATCGTCCAGGTCCTGCTCGATAAGGGCAAGATCACGGAAGAAGAGGCCATGGACCATCCCCAGCGCCATGTGCTGACCAGAGCCGTCGGCGTCGATGAAAACCTGGTCGTCGACAGCGGAGCCTTTGAAGTACAGCCAAAGGACCGTATCCTGATTTGTTCTGACGGCCTGACGTCGTTCATCCGGAAACAGGAACTCTGCGATGCCATCGGCGATTATCGCCGGACGGAACGGGAAATCATCAATGATCTCTTTGCCCGCGTTTATGAGAACGGGGCCAACGATAATGTTACCGCAATTTTAACGACCATATAATCGCGAACGACTATGAAAGTGGTGGAATAGCTAAAAATGATTGGTCATATCTTAGATAACAGATACAAGATATTGGAAAAAGTAGGCACAGGCGGCATGGCCAGCGTGTACAAAGCACAGGATATCCTCCTGGACCGGATCGTCGCCGTAAAGATACTTCATTCAAAATACGGCAATGACCACGATTTTGTCGTCCGCTTCCGGCAGGAAGCCCAGGCGGCTGCCAAATTGTCACACCCCAATATTGTCAATATATACGACGTCGGCTACGATGAAAATGTCCATTACATCGTCATGGAATTCGTGCGCGGCGAAACGTTGAAAGAGTATATCGAAAAGCACGGCCATCTGCCGATCAATACGTCGATACAGATTGCCTTCGATATTGGCGAAGCTTTGGAAAATGCCCATGCCAACGGCATCGTCCACTGCGATATCAAGCCCCATAATATTCTGGTCACCGAAACAGGGCGCATCAAAGTCGCCGACTTCGGTATCGCCCGGGCCGTCAATTCCGTCGAAAACAGCGACCGCACGGTCCTGGGTTCTGTCCATTATTTTTCACCGGAACAGGCCAGCGGCGGCCATATCGACGAACGGACGGATATTTACTCCCTAGGCGTTGTCATGTATGAAATGATGACCGGTGTCGTTCCCTTCCAGGGCGATACAGCCATCAGCATCGCCCTGAAGCACGTCCAGGACGACATCCCCTTGCCGACCAAGTACAACCGCCGCATCCCGCGGCTCGTCGAACAGGTCATCCTCAAGGCCATGGCCAAGAACCCGGACGACCGTTTCCAGTCCATCGGCGAGATGATGTCGGAACTGCGCCTGTCCCAGGGTTTCATCAACACCAACGGCGCCCGGCCGATCATCAGCAAGGGCCCGTATAACTTCGGTACGCAGAAACTGCAGCCTATCAAGGAAAAGGACCTGCCCGAAGACGAACCTCCGGAAAAGAAGAAGAACCCTTTTACGCGGTTCATGGATTCTATCAGCAATCATTCTCAGAAAACCATCATCATCGGTATGCTCGGCGTCTTCCTCGTCGCCTTTGTCTGGGCCTTCTTTTCCTTCGGGAATTTTTGGAGTACTGAAGACATTACCGTACCGGATGTGACGGGTAAGCAGGTAGAAATCGCCAAGAAGATCCTCAAGGATAAGAAGCTCGACGTCTCCGTCAAGGAAGTGGAAAGCGACGAAGTGCCAGTAGGCGAAGTCGTTTCCCAGACGCCGTCGGGCGGAGCCGTTGTCAAGGCCAACCGGACGATTTACCTGACGGTCAGCAAAGGGAATAAAGGCGAAGAAGTCCTCATACCGGACCTGCGGAGCCTGACCCTCGATGAGGCCGAAAAGAAACTGAAGGAAATCGGTCTGTCTGTCGGCAAGGTGCGCTACAAAGAGAGCGCCCAGTATGCGGATGGGACCATCATAGACCAAGATCCGGAATCGCCGAAGAAAGTCGAAAAGGGGACGAAAGTCGATCTCGTCGTCTGCCGTAAGAGCGAAGCGGAAAAAGAAGCCGAAGCGGCTAAGAACGAAGCGCCCAATACGAGCGGCATGAGCCTCGACGCAGCCGTGAAAGCCTTGGAAAGCGCAGGGTACTCCGTCGGCAATGTGTCCAACCTCGATTCGTCGAAAGACAGCTCTCAGGCCGTCGTTACGGGTCAGACGTCGGAAGACGGCAAGGTCGTCAACTTGTCCGTCGAATATCCGTCGTCCCAGAGCAGCCAGAGTTCGCCGTCGAGCAGTTCCGGCGGCTCCGATGGCAGTGCCAATAACCAGGAACCGGCCGGGACGCCCCATTATGGGACCGTCAATATCAGCGTACCGTCCGGTGCTTCCAGCCAGCATGTCCAGATCGTCGTATCCGACGACAACGGCTCGCGCGTCGTCTATGACCGCAGTCAGGCCGGTGGCGATAACATCTCCAAGAGCGTCAGCGGCACGGGCAAGACGAGAGTCAAAGTCTATATCAACAATTCATTAGTACAGGATCAGTACATCTAAGGGGAGGAACATGACAAAAGGACGCGTCATCAAGAACTATAACGGGTATTATTATGTCGATGTCGGCCGGGAGAACCTCGTCGAATGTCGCCGCCGCGGCAAATTGCTGAAAGCCAAGATCCTCGTCGGCGACGAGCTGGAAATCACCGAGCTGGGCCAGGATAAGGGCGTCATCGAAGCCCTGCTGCCCCGGCGCAACCAGATCCGCCGGCCGGCGGTGGCCAATATAGACCAGCTGCTGGTCATCATGGCGGCCCAGTCGCCGGACCCGAACCGTTTCCTCGTCGACAAGATGCTCATGACCTGTGAATACGGCGGCATCCATCCGACGCTGTGCTTCAATAAGTGCGACCTGGACCGGGACACAGCCGAAGCCTATAAAGCCTTTTATGAACGCTGCGGCTATGACGTCTATCTCGTGTCGGCCAAGACCGGCGAAGGCCTGGATACGCTGCGGGCTCTCCTGCCGCACCGCATGACGGCCTTTGCCGGCCCGTCGGGCGTCGGCAAGTCCAGCCTGCTGTCGCAGCTCCTGGGGCGGAAGGACTTGTCCGTCGGCGCCGTCAGCGAAAAGATCAAGCGCGGCCGCCATACGACGCGCCATTCGGAAATCATGCGCCTCGACAGCGACACGTACGTCGTCGATACGCCGGGCTTCAGTGCCCTCGATTTCGAGCACCTCGACCCCCGGGAAGTCCTGCGCTTGTTCCCGGATATGCTGCCCTACAGCGGCGGCTGCAAGTTCTCATCGTGCCTGCACCTGTCCGAACCGGAATGTACGGTCAAACAAGCCGTAGCCGACGGCCATATCCAGGCCGAACGCTACGATACATATTGTAAGATACTCACTTCCATTGCAGAAAGGAAACGATAGTTATGGTAACCATTTGCCCCTCTATATTGTCGGCTGATTTTTCCCGCCTGGCCGAAGAAATCCAGGACGTTGAACGGAAGGGGGCCGACTGCATCCATCTCGACTTGATGGACGGCCATTTCGTACCGAACCTGACCTTCGGCGTACCGGTCATCAAAGCCCTGCGCAGCTGCACGAAACTGCCTTTCGATGCCCATCTCATGGTCGAACATCCGGAAACCTATATCGACGGCCTGGCGGCTGCCGGCGTCCAGTACGTCACGGTCCATCAGGAAGCCTGTGTCCACCTCGACCGGGTCCTGCAGCAGATCCGCGAAGCAGGCATGAAAGGCGGCGTCGCCCTTAATCCGGCGACCCCCGTATCTTCCTTGTCCTGCGTGGCCGGGCAGTTGGATATGATCCTAATCATGAGCGTCAATCCCGGCTTCGGCGGCCAGAAATTCATCCCCTATGCCGTCGATAAGATCCGCCAGGCGAAAGCCCTCCTGGAACAGGCCGGCAATACGGCGGCCGTCATCGAAGTCGACGGCGGCGTCAATGCCAAGACTGTCCAGGCCGTCAAAGACGCCGGTGCGACCTTCCTCGTCGCCGGCAGTGCCGTCTTCGGAGCTGAAGACCGGGCCGCAGCCATTGCGTCCTTACGATAAGGACTTGTATTTCTTCCTTGCATGTGCTAAAATCATACATGTAGTTCAAGTGAATAAGGATAGTCTTTGAGGCAAGGTGAGAAAGCGGCGCTTTCAATTCCTGACCGGCGGTGACAGTCCGCTAACCCGCAAGGGTTGAACCGATGCAATTTCGGTACCGACAGTACAGTCTGGATGGGAAAAGACGACAGATTGTGTTTTTGTTGCGCTCAAAAGGCTATGGGAATCTTACGTCCATAGCCTTTTTTTATCTTGCAAATCTGAATGGAAGGGAAGGAATACATTGGAACCGGCAGAGTATATGAAAAAAGCCCTGGACTTGGCAAAGACCGCCCTGGGCTATACGACATCTAACCCGGCTGTCGGCTGTGTCATCGTCAAAGACGGTGAAATCGTCGGCACGGGCTATCACCATAAGGCCGGCACGCCCCATGCGGAAGTATGGGCTTTGCGTGAAGCCGGCGAACGGGCTAAAGGAGCGACGGTCTATGTGACTCTCGAACCGTGCGCCCATTACGGACGGACGCCGCCCTGCGCCCGGACCCTCGTTGAAAAGGGCGTCGGCAAAGTCGTCATGGCCATGCTCGACCCGAACCCCTTAGTCGCCGGCAAGGGGGCCGCGATCCTGCGGCAGGCGGGCATCCCCGTCGAAGTCGGCCTCCTGTCGAAGGAAGCAGCCCAGCTCAACGAAGTCTTCATCAAGAACATGATGGTCCAGAAACCGTTCATCGCCATCAAATTGGCCCAAAGCCTCGATGGCCGCACGGCTTCGCGGACGGGGAAATCCCAGTGGATCACCAATGACTGGGCCCGCAGTTACGGGCACTACCTGCGCTCTATCTACGACGGCATCCTGGTCGGTATCAATACGGTCCTGACCGATAATCCGCTCCTGACCAGCCGCATCGAACGGCCTGGCCAGGACGCACCGCATCAGCCTGTACGCGTCGTACTGGATACCAAAGGACGGACACCTTTGAATTCACTCGTCGTCACCGATAAGACGACGCAGACCCTTATCGTCACGACGTCTTTGTGCCCCGTAGAGAAGATGAAGGCTTTGAAAAACGCCGGCGTCCGCGTCATCCTGGCTCCGCTCCAGGACGGCAAGACCATCTACTTGCCTGACGCCTTGCAACTCCTGCATGATGAAGGACTGACCAGCATCCTCGTCGAAGGCGGCAGCACCGTCCAGGGGAGCTTCTTCGATGCCCGCCTGGTCGATAAGATTTATGCCTTCGTCGGCGACAAGGTTATCGGTGGTACTGGCGCATTGCCGTCGGTTGGCGGCTGCGGCGTCGATGAGCTCGATGAATGTATGCCGCTGCTCTATGATTCGGTAGAGCTCCATGAAAATAACATATTGATTACGGCATATAATGCCAACAGGGAGGGTGCCTATGTTCACTGGCATCATTGAGGAACTGGGGACGATTGCCCATATGGACCGCCGCCCCGATTCTATCCGCCTGACCATTCAGGCGCACAAAGTATTAGAAGGCACGCAGCTTGGCGACAGCATTGCCGTCAACGGCGTCTGCCTGACCGTTACGGATATGACGGATTCGACCTTTTCGGCCGATGTCATGCATGAAACCATGCGCCGTTCGTCGTTCAGCACCATCAAGAGCGGCTCTAAAGTCAACCTCGAACGGGCCATGCAGGTCGGCGGCCGCCTGGGTGGTCACATCGTCAGCGGCCACATCGACGGCGTCGGCCATGTCGCCCGCATCGCGACGGACGGCATTGCCCGGGTCATCACCATTTCCATCCCGAAGGATATGGAACCGTTCATCGTCGAAAAAGGGTCCATCACCATCGACGGCATCAGCTTGACCGTCGTATCCGTCGGCAACAGCCAATTTTCCGTTTCCATCATCCCCCATACCATGGCCAATACGACGCTTATGGATAAACATCCGGGGGCTATCGTCAATTTGGAAACCGATGTCATCGGGAAATACGTCCATAGCTTTACCGTCGGTCATCCGTCGCAGGCTTCTTCGGGCCTGACGATGGAAAAACTGCTGGAAAATGGATTTTAACATAATTATTTCAGAATAGGAGTGTTTTACAATGGTACAAGTCAAAGAAGGTAAATTAATCGGTTCTGGTGCGAAATTCGGCATCGTCGTCGCACGTTTCAACGAATTCATCTGCAGCAAGCTCCTCGGCGGCGCTTATGACGCTCTCCATCGCCATGGCGTCGATGACGCAGATATTACGACAGCCTGGGTCCCGGGCGCTTTTGAAATCCCCTTGATTGCTCAGAAAATGGCAGAATCGGGCAAATACGATGCCGTCATTTGCCTCGGTGCCGTCATCCGCGGCGCTACCAGCCACTATGACCTGGTCTGCGGCGAATCGGCTAAAGGCATCGCCCAGGCATCCCTTAAGACGGGCATCCCCATCATGTTCGGCGTCATCACGACGGAAAATATCGAACAGGCCATCGAACGGGCTGGCACAAAAGCCGGCAACAAAGGCTTCGACGTCGCCACCAGCGCCATCGAAATGGTCAACCTCATCAAAGAATTATAAGAGACTGACGTTCATCGTAGGTCGTTCATCGTTTGTCGAAAAGCACGCCGTTTGCAGTCCGCAGTTCGCAGTTCGCTCGGACTCAGATGCGACGTACCGTCGCGACAGACTCAGGTTTGTATTACGACCATTTGCTGTCCGTCATAAATTCCGTGATAGATGCCATCAGTCACGGCGGGCTCGCCGCACGCGAGCCCCTACGCACGAGCCTGCGGCTGTGGATTATTAAATATCGCCTGTATGCGATTTCGTAGGGGCGTCCATGCGGGACGCCCGCGCGAATCCTGGGGATATCCCGAATTGTATTTGTGCGGAATTTCAACGAACGCCAAACGAACCACGAAAAGGGGCTCGCCGCAGTGTGCGGCAGTCCCTTTTTTTTGTGCGGTCACTAAGCTGGGTAGGGGCGCCCACGTGAATTATGTCATTAGCCTAGAACGTATTTGTGTTGCCTTGCGAAGCACGAGCTGCTATGTTATATTGAAAATAAACATGTATGCTCGAACCATTATTCATTAGGAGGTGCGCGATGGGACTTTACTTAAATCCATGGGCAGAAGCGTTTCTGGAAGCCGTGAATCCTGAAATTTACGTCGATAAGACTGGACCACTTCAAACATCAAACACGCAACATCAAACAATGAAACAAAAGAGATTGTGCATAATGGCAGAAGCCTGTGTGTGACAATCTCCTTCCTGTACTTTGTTGGCTGGATGTGGTAAAATGTTACAAGATTATGTAGGCTAACAGACGTGAAATTTTATAAAGGAAAGGGACGCTGCTCGTGAGTTCACTCGCCATTTTGATTTTGACCAAAAACGAAGAAGACAACGTCGTCGATGTTGTCGAGAATGCCAAGAAATGTACCGATGAAGTACTGATCATCGATTCCGGGAGTACGGACAAGACCGCCGAACTGGCCAAAGAACATGGAGCCAAGGTCTGCTTCCGCGCCTGGACCGACGATTTTGCGGCCCAGCGCAATTTCGCCTTAGAACAGACCGATGCCGACTGGGTGCTCTACCTTGATGCTGATGAACGCCTGAACGATGAATTGATTGGCGATATCCAGCGCATCATCGCCGACGGAAAAATGAATACACAATATGCAATTACGCGTAAATCCGTCGCCTTTGGCGTTACGTTTAACCACGGCGTCCTCGACCCGGATCACGTACGGCGCATGTTTCCCAGGACGACCGTCACTTGGGTCAACAAAGTCCACGAACATCCAGAATGTGATTTGCCGGATAAGCGGTTGAAAGGCTATATCGAACATCACACCTATCGCGATTGGCATGAGTGGGAAGAAAAACTCTGCCTGTATACAACGATTTGGGCCGAAGATGCCTACAAACGCGGCAAGCGGACCTCGATGCCAGGTATCCTCATGCACAGCATCGGCGGCTTCTTCAAGATGTTCGTCCTCCGCAAAGGCTTCCTGGACGGCGGCATCGGTTCCTATCTATGCTGCACCCACTTTTTCTACACCATGTTGAAATATTTGAAGTTGCATGAGTTGCAACGGAAGGGAGAGTAGTAAATAATGCGTGTGGCTATTTTGGAATCGATTGTCATGCCGGCGGGGCATGAAGTTGAATTTGACCGGATACTGGTCGAAGAACTGAAAAAACAAGGTCATGAACCGGTTTTCTTTGTGCCGGAACGATTTCCCTTTAAGCTGGACTATCATTGCGATGTCGATTATCTGGACGGGGGAGAAGTCGTTACCTATGCAGGAGCAGGGAAATTAAAAAAACTCTTCTTATCTTTGCGTAGAGAAAAGCGCCGGGTAGCTTGGTTTAATTCAGCCTATCAGAAAGCCTGTGCCCATCATTGTGACGCTATTATCATTCCTACTGGTACATGGCGTTATATCCGGACCCTATTACATAGCCATCTGAAAGATTCACCCGTTCCGGTGTACATGGTTTTTCACGGTATTAACCCACACGAACAGCCAAAATTTGAAAAACAGGCTCATAAAATTATGCCTTATAAGCAGATTCACTTGAAAGTCATTACCTTGCGCAATGATTTCCAGCACAGTGGTTTGACTAATTTAGATCTTATGGCACCTCCTGTTTTTAAACCCCAGGAATTACCAGTCCAGAAACATCTCTCCTTTAAGCCGCCAATTAAAATCGGCTTTTTTGGTCAATTCCGTAAAGAAAAAAATCTCGGGTTCTTTTTAGAAGCTTTTACAAAGGCTCGTTTTTCGGTCCCTGTAGAACTTATCGTCCAGGGAGCAACGGCTAAACCTGAAGATGGTGAATTGTTTGAGCAATTTGCTCGGGACTATAAGGACTATAAAAATATTACTTTCTGGCATAAAAATCTCATCGGTATTGAGTGGCAGAAAGCCTTGCTTAGTGTCGACGCTATCATGATGCCTTATGCTGCCGAACGGTATCGGTATCATTGGGGAGCGATGTTGTTTACGGCTATTGGTTTCTATAAACCCGTTTTGGCTTCACCGGAACTTAATCCGGAAGTATTACAGCAATTCAATATCGGTAAAGCCGTCGATTTGACATCCATTCCGGCTTTTACAAAACAATTGGAAGAATTCATCGATGACTTAGTTCAGAATACCGAAGTGTACCAAAAAAATCTGGATGCGGCTAATGAGGCATACAGTCAGGAAAACTTGATTAAGAATATTTTGCGATAGGAATGAAAATGATGAAAATATCCGGTAAATTGTGTCTATACATATGGGTAAGTGCGCTTTCACTTTCTCTCTTCTTTTTTTCAACGACTATTTCGAATGCAGGGACTAGTATCTCTTATTCAATTGCAATATTGATGACTGTTTTTATTTATTATCATCAGGGATATAAGCTTAGTTTTCCCGATAAACGATTTCTATATCCCTATTTAATTTTCTTTTGTTTATTATTTATTTCAACAATTGCTATTGCTGATAAAATCTCTTTGCACTATTTATGGAAATATTTTACATGGTCTTTCCCGTTTTTTTTTGTTTTATTATGCTAGCTGTGTTAGATGTAATTGTTTAATCAAGGTTTATCAAACAACTACCTTCGGAATATTGGTTGCATTTAGTGCTGTTTCTCTTTATTTATTTTTAACTTCTCCATTAGGAACTAGGATTACTGGATTTTCTAATCAAGCTAATTTATACGCTATACTTATTGAATCCGTCTTGCCCTACGGTGTTTTTTCGATGGTTATGATATGGAAAAATAAATTATACATTGAGAAATATAGTTATGTGGTAAGAGTTTTACCATGTTTTATTGTTGTTTTGGGAATCATTAGTCTATTACTTACAAAGTCCAGAGGTGCTTGTGCTGGTTTTGGGATAAGCTTTTTGTTTTTATTAGCTATTCAAATTTGGATAAGAAAAAATAATTTCAGTCCAACTATGAAAAAAATTTTTTTAGCTTGTATAGTGACTTTCGGCTTTACTGGGATATTATTCTTACATACAGGATATTTATCAAGGGGATATGATGGTGAGCGGATTTTATTGTGGAAATCTAGTTATCAGATGTGGCAGGACCATAAATTATTGGGAGTAGGTTTTTCTGATTGGAAAGTAGAGTATGATGATAAATACATTTCTCCTCATGCTAAGGAGCCTGGGTTAACAATGCCACATAATGTTTTTATTTCATTTTTTCCAGAACAGGACTTATAGGTGGGGCTGGCTATGTGATTTTTGTTCTTGGGGAACTTGCATTTCTTATACAAAGAATAAAAAATGACCCTAATGACTTATCATATCAAGCTATGTTATGGGCTTTTCTGACAATTACATTGCATGGATTGGTTGATGCGGGCATTACTAATAAATTTGCAATGCAAATATTTTTTTCTTATTCAGGCATTGTCCTTGGTATCCACCAGGGACAAAAAGCTTAAAAAAAATTCAGGTGTAGGAGTAGACAATGGCTTTTAACGAATTTTCATTAGTAAGCATTATTGTACCTGTGTATAATGTACAGGCATATATAGATAGATGTATTAAATCTTTATTGCAACAAGAATATAAAAATATTGAAATTATATTGATTGATGATGGTTCAACTGATAACTCTGGAAAAATTTGTGATCAATATACTAGTGATAGGAGAATTACCGTTATCCATCAAAAAAACGGTGGATTAAGCAAGGCTAGAAATAAAGGGCTTAATTTAATGCACGGTGATTATGTAGCTTTTGTAGATAGTGATGATTTTGTTTCCCCTTACTTTATTTCTCATTCATTGGCTGAGATGCAATGTAAGGTGGCAGATATTGTTGTTTTTGATTTTCTTCATGTTAAAAATCAAATTAAAAGCTATCCCATTCCTGATTTACATAAAAAATATGAGTTTGAACTAATGTCAGGAGGTGACGAAATAAAAAAGTTAATACTTACCGATTCTATTCCTAATTACATGTGTAACAAATTATATAAAAGCAAATTATGGAGAAATCTTGTCTTTCCCGAAAAATATACATATGAAGATTTGTTCATATGGCCAGAATTGATAAATAAGGCTAAGACAATTACTTATTTACCAGAAAGTCTTTATTACTATAATCAAGACAATTTAAATTCTCTTTCTAGCGCGAAGGCTTCTTTGAATTCTTTTAATCGTTATTGCCATTTCAAAGGATTACAAAGTCATCTGAAAATTTTGGAAAACTGTTTTATGGAGGGGGATTTGGAGTATATAATTATTGGAAAGACACTAAAAGAAGCAATTGAAGCGATTGTTACTGAATTTGGAAATGCTTCATTAACTCAGTCAGAAATGGATGAAATCATTTATTTTATAAGTTCTAAAAGAAAATTAATTGGCCGAAAAATAGGCTTTAAGTCGGCTATTATTGCTTGGAGCGTTTGTTATTGTCTACCTATAGTTAAGATTTATGGGAAATATCGATATAGGCATAAATTAAAAAAGTGTGGTGTGCGTAAATGAATATTGCAATTCTATGTTTTGGAATTTCTTCTATATCTAATGTATCAGGAACTGAAAAGGTGTTTGTTGAAATGGCCAATCAATTTTGTCAAAGAGGAGCATCTGTTTTGGCTGTATGGAATGATCAACCAGGAGTGGTTCCATACTATCCTTTTTTGCCTGAAGTAAGTCAAATTAATTTAGGACTTGGAAAAATTAAGGCCCCTATATTCTATAAAGTTCTTCGTGAGGTATCCAAAGGATTACATCTGAATCTTGTGAATCGAGTAGATGCATATAAAACAAAAAAGCTTTGTCAGGCATTTAAGAAAAAAATTAACTTATCGGAAATTGATGTTATGATTTGTTATGAATTTAATAGTATCATGGTGGCTAATCAGCTATCAAATGGAAAAATACCTGTAATTGCAATGTGCCATAATTCTGTAGAAAATCAAATTGCTTCTTTGACTCCGCTACAACGAAAAGAAGCTAGTAAAGTGACGGCTTATCAGGTGTTGATTCCGAGCTTTGTCGACAAAGCAAAAAAGTTTTTAAATACAGATATTTATTGTATCCCGAATGTTGTAAAAGTTATTCCTGATAATCTAGTTGCAGACTTGTCTCATTGTAAAAAAACATATAAAATTATTATGATAGGTCGTATTGATTCTCATCAAAAAAGACCTCTTATTGCTATTCGTGCTTTTCTTAAAAATGCATCACGCTTTTCGAACTGGCAATTACATTTTTACGGACCTATCACAGATTCAGATTATAAGAAAGAAATTGATGAGTATATTAATGTGCATGATTTACGCCATCAAGTCATTTATAAGGGTATTACAGATATGCCTTTAAATGTTTTACATGATGCAGATATATTTGCTTTTCCTTCAGCCTATGAAGGGTTTCCGTTGGCATTAGCAGAAGCTAATTCGGTGGGACTTCCAGCTGTCGGTTTTGCTACTGCTCCAGCCGTAAATGAATTGATAAAAGATAAAGTTACTGGCTTTCTGGCAACTGATGAGGATGATTTTGCAAGAAAACTGGTATTATTGATGGATAATAAAGCTTTGAGAGTACAAATGGGTAAAGAAGCACGTGAGGAGATGAAAAAATATTCTCCCAGTGTTGTTTGGGGGCAATGGGACGCATTGCTTCAGAAAGTGGTTCATAAAAAGATGGATGAATAGAAAGGAGCTTTTATGAAAACATTTGATAAAAATTTTTTTAATTTGAATAATTTTGTATTATTTCAAAAAAAAATTTCTTTCAGTTCTAAAGATGATCAACGCATTGTGACACATGTTTGTTATAATGTTAATGAAAATTTTATTCCTATTATGGGGACATCGTTAGTTTCAATTGTCAAAAATAATCCGGATATGGCATTTGTATTCCATATTTTTACGGATGGATTTTCAAAACAAAGTGAAAATTATATTTCTCAATTCGCTCAAAAATTTCATTGTACTTGTATCCTCTATGTTTTAAATATGGAGCCGTTTAATGATTTTCATATTAAAGTAGCTCGTTTTTCACGTATCACTTATGGTAGGTTATATATGCCTAAAGTATTAAAAAATGTTACTTCTCGTTTTATTTATGTAGATGCTGATACAATGTGTGTAAATTCCTTACATGAGTTGTGGACTTTAGATATGGACAAAAAGGCAATGGGAGCTGTTTCTGAAACCGAGGATGCAGTAAAATACCGGGCTGGACACCTTAAATTAAAAAGTGGGAAATATTTTAATGATGGCATTATGCTTATAGACATAGAACAGTGGGAAAAGCAGCATATTACGGAAAAATGTTTTTCTTATCAATCTGAACCAAGGGAACGATTTTTAGGACAAGACCAAGATATTGTAAATCTTGTTTTTGATGGAACAAATTATTTCTTACCCGGTCGATATAATGTATATGGCGGTGGATATAAGGCACCAAGTGATAGTGTTTTTATTCATTGGACAGGACGCCGGAAACCTTGGCAAATGGTATTGACGAATTTTGACGCACAGTGGCGGAAATACAATGCACTATCGCCTTGGCCTACTATTACTAATATTTTACCGATAAAAAAGCCTGAAAATTATCATGATTTCCAGCAGTGGGGACGATATCAGAAAGCACATGGAAACATGGCAGGATATTTTAAATGTATTTTTTGGTATTCATGGTTACGGATTCGCTATAAATTACATATTTAAGTGATTTATGTTATCATAATATAGCCCTTATAGATTACGATAATAATCTATAAGGGCTATATCTAAACGGCTATTTTTAAGTCATCGTGATGGTTTAAATGTAATTTCATGGTATAATAAAGATATAATGTGTTAAAAGGAAAGTAGGAATTTATATGAATATAGCGATTGCTGGGACTGGGTATGTCGGTCTTTCAAATAGTTTGTTGTTAGCTCAGCATAATGATGTCATTGCTTTAGATATTATTCCAGAAAAAGTAGCTATGTTAAATGAAGGGAAGTCGCCGATTGTCGATAGCGATATATCGGCTTTTTTGCAGCGTGATGATTTACACTTTAAGGCGACCTTGGATCCCGTAGAGGCTTTTACGGATGCGGATTTCGTTATCATTTCAACGCCGACCAATTATGATCCGCAGAAGAATTTTTTTGATACGTCTTCTGTAGAAGCGGTCATTGAAGAAGTACTGGACATTAATCCGGAAACGGTTATGGTCATTAAATCGACAGTCCCTGTCGGCTACACTCATCATATCAAAGAACGCTACCATACCGAAAATATTATGTTCTCGCCGGAATTTTTGCGGGAAGGAAAGGCCCTGTATGATAATCTCCATCCGTCGCGTATTGTCGTCGGTGAACGGTCGGAACGAGCTAAAGTCTTTGCCCATCTGCTGGCCGAAGGCGCGGTGAAGAAGGATATCCCCATGTTGTTTACTGGTTCTACAGAAGCGGAAGCCATCAAGCTCTTTGCCAATACGTATCTGGCCTTGCGCGTAGCGTATTTCAATGAACTCGATTCGTACGCTGAAATGCGCGGCCTGAGTACAAAGGAAATCATCGAAGGCGTCTGCCTCGATCCCCGTATTGGTGATTTTTATAACAATCCTTCCTTTGGCTACGGTGGATACTGCCTGCCGAAGGATACGAAGCAGCTTTTGGCCAATTATCAGAACGTTCCGCAAAACCTCATTTCGGCTATTGTTGCTGCCAACCGGACGCGAAAAGACCATATTGCTGATATGATTATCGCCAAGAATCCCAACATTGTCGGCGTTTATCGGCTGACGATGAAGAGCCATTCGGATAATTTCCGGGCCTCGGCCATTCAGGGTGTCATGAAGCGCATCAAGGCGAAAGGTATTGAAGTCGTCGTCTACGAACCGACTCTGAAAGACAATGAATTTTTCCATTCCCGTGTTATCCGTGATTTGCATGAATTCAAGGAAATGAGCGATGTTATTATTTCTAACCGTTGGGCTGAAGAACTCAGCGATGTTCGTGATAAAGTCTATACACGAGA
Source organism: Megasphaera elsdenii DSM 20460 (assembly GCF_003010495.1). Taxonomy (NCBI): domain Bacteria; kingdom Bacillati; phylum Bacillota; class Negativicutes; order Veillonellales; family Veillonellaceae; genus Megasphaera; species Megasphaera elsdenii. The sequence continues at coordinate 2,222,203 of NZ_CP027570.1, forward strand.
TATTTTTGATCGTGATTAAAGGGGGATTCGATGATAATGGCAGATTTTAAATCTTTTGACAGTGCAAATAAAGTCTTGATTACCGGTGCCGCCGATTTCATTGGTTTCCATTTAGCCAAGCGGTTGCTGACCACGCGGCTACTATCTTTGGGTTTGACAACCTCAATGACTACTATGACGTTTCTTTGAAAGAAAGCCGACTGAATATTCTTCGACAGTTACCGGAATTTACCATTGTCAAAGGAGATTTGGCGGACGAAAAAGCTGTCATATTCGAATCTTTTCAGCCGGATATTATTGTGAATTTGGCGGCTCAAGCCGGAGTGCGTTATAGTATCGACCATCCTCGTTCTTATATTGATTCTAATATCATTGGCTTTTTTAACGTGCTTGAAGCTTGCCGCCATCATAAAGTAGATTATTTGCTCTTTGCGTCCAGTTCGTCTGTCTACGGAAACCAGAAGAAGACGCCTTTTTCGACGACGGACAATGTTGACCATCCTATCAGTCTTTATGCGGCAACGAAAAAAGTCAGACGAACTGATGGCCTACACCTATAGCCATCTCTATGGGATTCCTGCGACAGGGTTGCGTTTCTTTACGGTCTATGGACCATATGGGCGTCCAGATATGGCCTATTTCAAATTTGCCAACAAAATCCGTAAAGGAGAGCCTATTCAGATTTACAATCACGGCGATATGTATCGCGATTTCACTTATGTCGATGACATCGTCACGGGCATTGAAAATATGCTCTGCAATCCGCCGAAAGAAAATGAGCTGGGCGACCGCTATAAGATCTACAATATTGGCAACCACAAGCCGGAACAGCTCATGCATTTCATTGAAGTTCTGGAAAAAGCCCTCGGCAAAACGGCCGAAAAAGAATACCTGCCCATGCAGCCCGGCGATGTCTATCAGACCTATGCTGATGTCAGCGAACTGCAACGCGACTTTGATTTTAAGCCAGAAACGCCGATTGAAGACGGGTTGGGGAAATTTGCCCAATGGTATCGTGAATATTATAAGATTGAATGAATTATTAATATATAGATTGAGGTAATAATATGTTTTCAATGTTTTTTGAAGGTACGCAGCAAGATTGGAAATTAATGATTGTTGCACCTATTATTTGTGCTATCTTTCGATTGGCGTTCATTTGGGTATACGCACCAGATAAGAGTTTTAAGAATTGTAAAAAGAAATGGTATGAATGTTTTCGTTACGGTTTTTGGTGGGGAATGGACTACAATGCTTATGTGTTTTTGATTTCTTGGTTATTGATTAGCCTGCCTGGAGCCTTCTTTGCATCTTATTTTGCAATAGGAGATAGTATACGAGTTATAGCGATTACTATATACGCAGCAGTGCTTTACTTTGCGTTTATGGGAAAAATGATTTTTTATTATCATTTTCAAGATATTTATAATCCAACAATGCGATTAGGAAAAAATGCAGATAAAAAGAATTTCTTAGATATATTTTTTCATCAAAATCATGGTGGTTGGATTTTAGCCGGATACATCCCCTTTTTGGGTTTTTGTGCATATTTTACTACAGTATTATTGAATACACCTGTATTTTCCTATCCTCAATTTCATTCTACTTTGGCACAGTATGCATTTAACATTGTTTTTTGTATTGCCATGATTTTATTGTTTTACTATTTTCGTTATGGTGGACATATTTCGCACCGAAAAAAGCCGGAATGGGACACGGTACCAGATGTGGTAAAAAAAGATATGTTTTTTGCTAAAGCCACTGTTGATGATTTAGTTGCCATTGAAATGGTCATGAAACGTCCTGTTCAAACTATCTTGGGACATACTGATTCGGAATCTGTAGAAATTATAAATCCTACTATTCATTTTGATAAAAATGAAAGCATTTGGAAACCCTTTTTGCGTCAGGCCAAAGGTGCTAAAATTACGAAACCTAAACATATCTTTTTAGTTATTGGCGAAAGCTATACGCAGGCACCTTTTGACGAATGTTATGAACGGCTTCCTTTGGTCGAAGGCGGCAAGGCTTTTCGGGCGAATCCGCATACCATATGTGTGAACAATTTTTTACCGGCTGGCATGGTGTCGCAACCAGCTGTTACTAGTTTGATTGCAGGCATTTTTGACGATAACCTTGAAATCAATGAAAAACATGAATTTTGGCAAGGGCAGACTCTTACTTCTTTGCCACGACAGTTAAAACGATTGGGATATAAAACGGTTCTCTGGTATGGGGGCAGTTTATCTTGGGCTAGTCTTGGATTATTTGGCAAAGCTATGGGTTTTGATGAAGCTTTTGGCGGCCCAGACATTTGTCCACCTGGTTCTCCAGCCACATGGCTAGGAATTTATGACCATATATTTTTGGAATCATCCTTCAAACAAATAGCTGCTATGGATAATGATTCACCCATATTTCATTTGGTGTATACTACTTCAAATCATGGCCCCTATACGATTCCTATTGAAAAATATGGTTTTGATCCCCAGGTTGCGATGAAAGATTTGCCGGAAGAAATGCGTAAAAATAAGGCATTAATGGCTGATTTAGGAACCTATTGGTATACGGATCAAGCATTATCAAAATTTGTTTCTGATGTACAGGTTGCCTATCCAGATAGTTTAATTATTGTAACTGGTGATCATTCACGAAAAATCATTCCTTTTGGGAGTCCTTTGTATCCTCAAACAGGACCGATGATACGTGAAAAATATTGCACTTCCTTTGCTATGTATCATCGGGAATTTAAGCCTGAATTATTTAATCAACTGCACATTGGTGGTCATATGAATATTATGCCTACTATTATTGAATCTATTGCTCCCGCTGGCTTTGAGTATTATTCCATGATGCCATCTTTTTATGAACCTATTTCTCATGTGGTTACACCGTATCATTGGTTGAGCCATGATGAAGTCGGTTATTATGGGGACGAATTAGTTCAAAACTTAGCGGATAGAAATTCAGATATCGAACAAAATAAAGCAAAATATCAAGCAGAAAGAGATACCTATTGTGAAGTTACAGGGTGGATTGTGCGTCATGCAGATTCATGTTTGGAAAAGTTGTCAAGAGAATGAAATACGTAATAAAAACGATAGAGGTGACTTGTGATGTACTATAAGATGATATATGAATCGCCGTTGGGGCCGATGATTCTGGCTGCGAGCGATACGGCTCTGGTCGGGGCCTGGTTTGAAGGGCAGAAGTATTGTTATGGTTCTTTGCAGGGCGAAGTGATGCGGGACGAAGAGACGCCGATCCTGCGCAAGGCTGCGCGCTGGCTGGATGATTATTTTGCCGGCCGTATGCCAGCTATCATGACGCTGCCTTTGGCACCGCAAGGCAGTGATTTTCGCCGCCTTGTCTGGTATCTGCTCTGTCAGATTCCCTATGGCCAGACGACGACTTATGGCGATTTGGCCAAACAAATTGAAGAACGGACAGGGAAGGCTATGTCGGCTCAGGCCATCGGCGGGGCTGTGGGACATAATCCCATTTCCATCATCATCCCTTGTCACCGCGTTTTAGGGGCGAATGGCAGGGCGACGGGCTATGCCGGCGGCATTGACAAGAAAATAGCGCTCCTCCATCTGGAAGGTATCGCCGTAAAAGCATAGTGAATCGAGGCTGTTGCAGGAAGACAGCCTCTTTTTTGTCGGTACAGTACTGGCTAGGTCCGCACCGATGTTGTATAATAAAGACTGGATTTGTAAAGAAAGGATAGAACATACATGATTACACGTAACCAGATTATTCATTATACATCGGATGAGCTCATCCGGGTATCTATTGCCTTGACGACGGGCATCGTTGAAAAGGCCCGGCAGCGCCATAATTTGTCGCCTGTGGCCAGTGCGGCCCTGGGTCGGACGATGACCGGCGCAGCCCTGCTGGCCGGGGACTACAAGAACCACGAAGGCGTTTCCCTGAAGGTCGCCGGTGACGGGCTTTTAGGCGCTGTCCATGCCGACTGCTTCGATACGAATAAGCTCCGCGGCTATGTAGATAATCCCCAGGTCGACCTGCCGCTGAAGGTCAATGGCAAGCTCGATGTCGCTGCCGGTGTCGGTCAGCACGGCCAACTGACGGTGACGCGTTTCACGCCGGAAAAGACGACGTATACGAGCCAGGCTGATTTAGTGTCCGGCGAAATCGCTGAAGATATCGCTTATTATCTGTTCACATCGGAACAGGTGCCGTCGACGATCAGCCTGGGCGTCCTGGTCAGTCAGGATTATACCATTGCCGCAGCCGGCGGTTTCCTCGTCCAGGCCCTGCCGGGCGCGAAGGATGAAGACCTGGCCCGTGTCGAAGCCAATATCACCCAGGTCGGTGCCTTGACGACGTATTTGCAGGACCATCCGAATGGGGAAGGCCTCATCGATATCATCCTCAGCGGCATGCATTTCAAGGAACTCTACCGTCAAAATTTGTACTGGCGTTGCACGTGCTCGCGCCAGCGCTTTGAAAATGCCCTGTTGTCCCTACGCCAGGAAGATAAGGAAGCCCTTTTGAAGGACCCGCAGGTAGAAATGACCTGCCAGTATTGCGGGGCTAAATACGTCTTGTCTCACGACGAACTGGCAGCGCTGTATGAAGCGGCTGCCCAGCGCCATAAGCAGAATTAGATCCTTGAAGGAGGTTTTACCATGGGACTCATTGCCATCATCGGCGGTACCGGTGTCTGTGACCCGAAGATTTTATCCAATGTCCATGAAGACTATATGGATACCTTTTACGGGACCATCCATTATTGGCAGGGGACGTATAAAGACCGGGAACTCGTCTTCTTGCCCCGCCACGGCCGGACACATTCCATTCCGCCGCATCTCATCAATTACCGGGCCAATATCCTGGGCTTGAAGCGCCTGGGCGTCACGGCTATCTTGTCGACGACGGCTGTAGGCTCCCTGAACCGCGACGATAAGCCTGGCGATTTCGTCCTTCCCGACCAGTTCCTGGATTTCACCAAATGCCGCCATACGTCGTTCTTCGACGGCGGTGAAAATGGCGTCGTCCACGTCGATATGACCGAACCGTACTGCCCGAACCTGCGCCGGACTGTGGCAGCTGCGGCCCAGACTCTCGGCGGTTATACGCTCCACGACAAGGGCACCTATGTCTGCACGGAAGGTCCCCGTTTCGAGACGCCCGCCGAAATCCGGATGTACGAAAAGCTCGGCGGCGACCTGGTCGGCATGACCAACGTACCCGAAGTCTGCCTGGCCAGGGAAGCGGAAATCTGCTATGCCACGATTTCCATGGTCACTAATTTTGCCGCTGGCATTTCTCCGGCGCCGCTGACCCATGAAGAAGTCGTCGAAGCCATGGCGGAAAATTCCCAGCGCCTGCAGCAGCTCATCTTGAAGAGCATCGAATTATATGACAATGGCGACTGCGCCTGCCGTCATACCTTACAGGCTTACGGAGGGTTCACGGTATAATGGATACATTGCGTTGGCAGGCAGGTACGCTGTTCCTCCTGGACCAGACGAAGCTGCCTTTTGAAGAAATCTATCTGCCCTGCCATTCTTGGCAGGACGTGCGCCAGGCGATTTCTGTCCTGGCCGTCCGCGGGGCGCCGGCTATCGGTGTCGCTGCGGCTTATGCCGTCGTCCTGGCGGCGCGGTCTTTGTGCCAGAAGGGCGGGGATACGCCCTTTTTGACAGCCCTCGAAGCCATCTGCCAGGACCTGGATGCGGCCCGCCCGACGGCGGTCAACCTGCACTGGGCCTTGACCCAGATGATGGCCTGTGCCCGCCAGCATGAAGCAGACGGAGCAGAAGCTGTGACGGCGGTCTTGGAAGAAAAGGCCATTGCCATCCATGAAGCCGATGTGGCCATCAATACGGCCATGGCCCGGTTCGGTGCCGATGAGCTGGAAAAGCTCGGCCGCCCTTTGACACTGCTCACGCACTGCAATGCCGGGGCCCTGGCTACGGCTGGCGTCGGCACCGCCCTGGGCGTCATCCGCGAGCTCCATCGCCGGGGCCTGGTGTCCATGGTCTATGCCGATGAAACGCGGCCCCTTTTGCAGGGCGCCCGCCTGACAGCCTTCGAACTCATGGCCGACCACATTCCTGTGACCCTCATTACCGACAATATGGCCGCCTGGACCCTCAAGACGAAAGGTGTCGATGCCATCATCGTCGGCGCCGACCGCATTGCTGCCAACGGCGATACGGCCAATAAGATTGGGACCTACGGCCTGTCCCTGATGGCGCGGGAACTGGCGGTTCCCCTGTATATTGCCGCACCGGCTTCGACTTTCGATTTGTCGATAACTGACGGCAGTCAGATACCCATTGAAGAACGGAATCACGACGAAGTCCGTTCTTTCCGGGGTGTGGCGGCAGCCCTCCCCGAAACGCCCGTCTTCAATCCCGCCTTCGATGTGACGCCTCATGAAAATATCCGCGCCATCGTGACGGAAAAGGGCATTATCCACCGGCCGGATGCCGTATCCGTACCGGCATTTTTCCAACATTAATTCATTATAGAAAGAGGTCTTATTCGTATGGAATCTATTATTCGCGATATCAAGTTAGCTAAAAGCGGTCATGAAAAAATCAGCTGGGTCGATCGTCATATGCCGGCCCTCAATGCCATTGGCGACAAACTGAAAGCCGACCAGACTTTTAAAGGCAAAACGATTTGCGTCAGCGTCCATCTCGAAGCCAAGACGGCTTATTTGGCCGAAGTCCTTCACCGGGCCGGCGCCAACGTCATCGTGACCGGCAGTAATCCTTTGTCCACACAGGACGACGTCGCAGCGGCTCTCGTCGAAGATGGTCTGACCGTCTATGCCTGGTATGGCGCAACCGATGAAGAATACTTCGATTTCCTCAATAAATCCCTGGACCATCACCCGGACATCATCATCGATGACGGCGGCGACCAGGTCCATCTCCTGCACACGACGCGGGCCGATGCCATGGAAAACCTCCTCGGCGGCACGGAAGAAACGACGACTGGCGTCAACCGTCTCCACGGTCTCGACAAAGCCGGCGAATTGAAGTTCCCCATGGTCGCAGCCAACGATTCGTACTGCAAATACCTCTTCGATAACCGTTATGGCACAGGCCAGTCCACGTGGGACGGCATCATGCGCACGACGAACCTGACCGTCGTCGGCAAGAAAGTCGTCGTCGCCGGCTATGGTTGGTGCGGCAAGGGCTGCGCTATGCGTGCCAAAGGCCTCGGTGCCCATGTCATCGTCACCGAAGTTGATCCGATTAAAGCCATCGAAGCCGTTTTCGACGGGTTTGAAGTCATGCCCATGGCCGAAGCGGCTAAGGTCGGCGATATCTTCGTCACCCTCACCGGCGACAAGGACGTCATCCGCGGCGAACATATGAAGAACATGAAAGACGGCGTCGTCCTGGCCAATGCCGGTCATTTCGACGTAGAAATCAATAAACCTGAACTGGAAGCCCTGGCCGTCCGCCACTTTGAAGCCCGCCACAACATCGAAGGCTATGAACTCCCGAACGGCCATGTCATCAACCTCCTGGCTGAAGGCCGTCTGGTCAATCTGGCTGCCGGCGACGGTCATCCGGCTGAAATCATGGACCTGTCCTTCGCCGTCCAGGCCCTGGCTGCCAAATACATCCTCGAACACCATGCCGAACTTGGCAACCACGTCTATGTCCTGCCTCATGAAATCGACACGGAAATCGCCAAGATTAAACTGGCTTCCATGGGTTATGCCATCGATACGCTCAGCGAAGAACAGCGCAAATACTTGAATCTCGACTAAGGACCAGGAGGGGAAACGATGAAAAAACTGATTCAGCACGTAGCCCTCTACCAGGACCACCGCGTCTTAGAAGGACAGAATATCGCCATCGACGGCTCGCGCATCACGGGTTTTCCCGAAGCGCCGAAAGACTCGGAATACGATGAAGTCATCGACGGCAAGGGCATGCTGGCCCTGCCGGGCTTCGTCAATACCCATAACCATGTAGCCATGACGGTCTTCCGCAGTTATGCCGACGACATGCAGCTCATGGACTGGCTGGAAAAGAAAATCTGGCCGGCTGAAGCCAAACTGACGGATGATGTCATCTACGCCCAGTCCATGCTGGGCATTGCCGAAATGATCCGCTGTGGTACGACGGCTTATGCCGACATGTACGACCACATGGACCAGGAAGCCCGCGCCGTCGAAGAATCGGGAATCCGCGCCTGCTTATGCCGCGGCAGTATCGGCATCGGACCGAATGCCCAGGCCGGCCTTGATGAAAACCGCCAGCTCTTCCTCGACTGGCACGGCAAAGCCGATGGCCGCATTACCGTCATGATGGGGCCTCACGCTCCCTATACGTGCCCGCCCGATTATCTCCATAAATTCGTCGACCAGGCCCGGGAATTGGGAGCAGAAATCCACATCCATCTCAGCGAAACCAAAGGGGAAGTGGAAAACATCAAGCAGCAATACGGCAAATCGCCGATCGCCTTGATGGATGAAATCGGCGTACTGGACTGCGGCTGCCTGGCCGCCCACTGCGTCTGGGTCGATGACGACGATATGGACATCATGGCAGAAAAACACGTCCGCGTCGCCCACAATCCGGGCAGCAACTTGAAGCTTGCCAGCGGCGTCGCACCGGTGCCCAAGATGCTGGCTAAAGGCATCACTGTCGGTCTCGGCACCGACGGGGCATCGAGCAACAATAACCTGGACATCGTCGAAGAAATGCGTCTGGCTACGCTCATCCACAAGGCCCATACCCTGGATCCCTTGGTCATTCCGGCCGAAACAGCCCTCAACATGCTGACCGAAGGCGGCGCCAAGTGCCTGGGATACACAGACGTAGGCAAATTGGAAACAGGCTATAAAGCCGACATTACCCTCGTCGACCGCGAAGGCCTGCACTGGTATCCTAAGAACGACACTTTGAGTCTCATGGCTTACAGTGCCAACAGCATGGACGTCGATACGGTCCTGGTCAACGGCGAAGTCCTCTTGCGCCATAAAGAATTTACCAAACTGGACATCGAAAAGATCAAAGCCGAAGCCGAACGGACCCGGAAGAAACTCTTTGCACAGATTTAATGTTTGAGGTTTGATGTTTGAGGCAATGGCTTTTAAATTTTGTCCCATCCACATCAAACTTTCAACTTCAAACTTCAAACTCAAAAAGGTGCTGTCGCATGAAGACAGCGCCTTTTTTTTGCCCATACCTGTAATAAATTACAGTGTATCTATTTTTTATATTTAGTAGAATGATAGTAAGGATAAATGCTTATGGATTTTTGAACATGGAAAATAAGGAGGCCAGCGTCATGAAAGGGAAAAAGGGTTGGAAGCAGAGGGCCTGTCTGTGTCTGATGGTTTTTCTCATCGGCCTGTCCGGACTGGCTGGCGCTTCCAGCAGAGATGATATCTATAGGGAGAAACTGGATATCCTGTATGCCATGGTCCAAAGTGGCAGCAGCTATATTCTCTTCGGTGAGGAACGGGACGACCTGATGGCCGTCTGGGAAGGCGTGCGGGCTCTGTCCCCGGAACAGGGGCTGGAAGCGGTGAAGTACCAGCTGCTGGACTGCAACGGAGACGGGAAGCCGGAGCTGCTGATCGGTCAGGATAACCGGCTCATTAACCTGTTCACCATCCGGGACGGCCAGCTCCATCAGGTGTTCAGCGGCTTTTACCGGAACGCTTGGTACTATCTGGGAAACGGACGGTTCCTGAACCAGGGATCCGGGGGTGCCAGCCTTTCCATACTGGGAGAATACCATCTGGACGGGAATGGGAACCTGGTGTGTGAAAGCTATTATTTTACCCATTGGGATCCGGCTGTAGAGAAAATGGAAGTGTACTGGAATACCTTTGGAGTCCCGGACATCACCTTGTCGGAGAAAAAAGATATGACGATGGATCAGTTCGGTAAACTCCAAGAGAAGCTGAGGAACAAGGTGAAAAAACTGTCCTGGAAGTCCTTGGCCCGTTACGGCAAAGGTCGTGTGGATGTAGAAGGGAAGGCACGGGTCACGGCCGCAGGGAAGGTCAAGCGTTAGCTATTCATAGGCATGGTATTCTCGGAGGTGACAGATGATGAAACAATTTGGCAAGACGAAATGGACGGGGTTGCTGCGATGTACCCTTCTGACCCTGCTGCTGGTCATGATGATGGCCCCAACGGCGCTGGGGGCCCGGAGAACTGTCCTGGTCCACAATGTAAGGGAAATGATGGAGGCTCTTGGTGACCATACGGAAATCATCCTGGCACCGGGCCAGTACAACCTGTCTGCCTGGCTGCGGGGACCCTTTGCGGACCCGGTGATTCACAACTTCGCCTGGAATCCCATCAGTCCTCCGGGGCTGTACTGGGTCTATCATGAACTGGAACTGGCCGGATTCCAGGATTTGACCATCCGGGGACAGGATACCGAGGCCATCACGGCAGAAATCGTCACGGAGGACCCCTATTCCTCGGTGTTTAAATTCCTGAACTGCCAGCAAATCCGGCTGGCTCATCTCCGGTTCGGGCATATCCAGCAAGAAGGCCACTGTACCGGAGCTGTGCTGAATCTGGAACAGGTGAAAGATGCCAGTCTGGATCACCTGGATCTGTACGGTTGCGGGACTTATGGGTACGAAGCCCGGAGATGCAAAAACATCCTCCTTAGGGACAGCGTAATCCGCAGCTGTACCTATGGTCTGGTCAGTGCCACAGAGTGCCAGAATCTAAAGATCGTCCGGACCACTTTCAAAGACACCAGCACGAATCTCTCACTTTTTGAAGTGAATCATTCCCGGTTGGAACTACTTGACTGCACCTTCCAGAATGTACTGGGAAAGATTAACAGCCTGGATATGACAGAGGGAAAGGTAATCCAAATTTACGAGATTTAAATCAATTAACCGTTTGACACTTTACATATCAAATATAAAATGATACAATTCCTAACCTCATCTGTCTCATTTGGCTGAAGAAAAAGTCGTCGTCCGCGAAAAGAAGGGCAAAGAAGTCGACTACGAAGAATTGACGGCTCATTAGGCTTTGCAAGTCCACCCTTTCCTTGTATAATGAAAGTATAGATTTCCGTTACAGGGGAAGGGTGATTTTTATGAACATGAAGAAAAAAGCAGCTGCTGCCTGTGTGGCAGTCATGGCCGCAGTTTCACTGCCTATGGGTATCGTGCCGGTCCAGCCGGTCCAGGCAGACCTCATTACCGATGTCATCGGCGGCCTCCAGGTGAAGTCGGCCCTGAGCAAGCAGATCAAGCACTACGATACGACCAAGGAAGGGCAGAACGAGATTTACCAGGCCGTCACCAAGCGGACCGGCGTCCTCGATAATGAGTATTATAATGAACGGTTGGCGTCCATCATGAACCGCCTCAGCCACAGCATCGCCCAGACGGACTCCAGTATCAAGACCTTGCCCTACCGCTGGTATGTCAGCCCGGACAAGACGTTCAACGCGGCCTGCACCATGGGCCACGTCATGATTGTCAACAAGGGCATGTTCGATCTGGTCAGCAACGATGATGAAATCGCCGTCGTCTTGGGCCACGAAATGGGCCATGGCCAGAAACACCACGTCGCCAATTCGACGCAGAAGAAGGTCAATGTTGAAATCGGCAAGATGGTCCTGGCCGACACGATTGGCGGCTCCGGCCTGAACAACCTCATCCTCAATACGATCAGCAACCAGATCGAGACGGTCCACATCGACCGGGCTGCCGAATGGGAAGCGGACAACCTGTCCTTCGGTTATATCACTGGGGCCGGCTATAATCCCGGCGCGACGGCCGCCATCTGGCAGCGGGTCATGGAAAAATATGGCGACAACACGAGCGACTTCGTCGGGGAAATCTTCTCGCCGTCGGATCATCCGTCCCATCAGGAACGGCGCGACAGTTACGCCAAGAAGCTCTATGAAATGAGCGGCAAGCATGCCAGCGTCAAAGACGGTACAGTCTACGTCAATGGCAAGAAATTCATCAAGCCTGCCGCCACGTACAGCATGAGCAGTGCCGAACGGTCCTATTTCGTCCTGGGCAACCTGGCTGCCGCGTATCAGAACGGCCACAGCAAGCAGCCGGCTACGGCATCTGGCGGTACGCTCTACTTAGGGCCCCAGAATATCATGACGCCTGTCAACGGCGACCCGTCGGCAGAAGAACTGGCAGCGCAGCTCAATAAAATCAAATAATGATTGAACAGCATAACTAAAGGCAAAATGGCCGTGTGCTATGTATATTTTATATCTATCACCTGTAGTAAAATACAGGTGATTTTTTTTTGAAATAAGCTATCCTATAAGCAAGAAAAGAATTTTACAAGAATAGTTACGAAAAGGAGGTAGTCTTATGGGTTTGATCAAAGCGGCAATGGGAGCAGCCGGCGGTGTCCTGGCTGACCAGTGGAAGGAATTTTTCTATTGTGATAGTATGCCCCCTGATATCCTCATGATGAAAGGGCAGAAGCAGACGAGTTCGCGCGGCCGCAGTTCCAATACGAGCGGCGAAGACAATATCATTTCCAACGGCTCGAAGATTGCCGTCAACAACGGCCAGTGCATGATGATCGTCGAATCGGGCAAGGTCGTCGACGTCTGCAACGAACCGGGCGAATATATCTACGATATGTCGACAGAACCGTCCATCTTTACGGGAGGCCTCGAACAGGGGCTCCGGGATATGTGGGGCCAGATGAAGGAACGCTTCACCTTTGGCGGCGATACGGGCAAGGACCAGCGGGTCTACTACTTCAACATGAAAGAGCTCATCGGCAATAAGTACGGCACGCCGCAGGAAGTCCCGTTCAAGATGAAAGACCCCGATACGGGTCAGATTCTCTTGATCCGCCTGCGCTGTTTCGGCGAATACAGCTATCGCATCGTCGACCCGGTCCTGTTCTATACCAACGTAGCGAGCAACGTCGCCGACCGGTATGAACGCAGCCAGATCGACAGCCAGCTGAAATCGGAACTGCTCAACGCCCTGCAGCCGGCCTTCGCCAAGCTCAGTGCCCAGCGTATCGACTATGTCGAACTGCCGGGGCGGACCTTTGAAATCGCCGACGCCCTGAATGAAGTCCTGTCCAAGCGCTGGCGGGAACTGCGCGGTCTGGAAATCGTATCCTTCGGCATCAACAGCATCAAGGCCAATGAAGAAGATGAAGCGAAGATCCAGAAAGTACAGATGGGCAAGACCCTGTCGGATCCGTCGCTGGCCATGGGTGCCATGGCCGATGCCACCAGCGATTCCCTGCGCATGGCGGCCCAGAATGAAGGCGGTGGCGGCGCGGCTTTCGGCTTCATGAATATGAATATGGCCGGCAATGCCGGTGCCGGCATGTATCAGCAGATGGCTCAGCAGCAGGAGCTGATGGAACGGCGGCAACGACTGATGGACCATCAGCAGTTAGAAGCTGAAATGGCCCGAGTGAAGGCCGAAGCAGAACGGGGCGTAGCTGCGCAGGCAGGCAGCTGGACCTGCCCGCAATGCGGCACGGCAAACCTGGGCAAGTTCTGCCTGAACTGCGGCACGAAGAAACCGGAACCCAAGCCGGCCGATACGTGGGACTGCGACTGCGGCCAGACTGGCAATACGGGGAAATTCTGTATGAACTGCGGTAAGGCCAAGCCCGAAGGGAAAGCGCCGGAAGCGGGTTGGACCTGTCCCAAGTGCGGCGCTGTCAATCAGGGCAAGTTCTGCATGGAATGTGGGACTCAGAAGCCGGCTGACGCACCGCTTTTCAAGTGCGACAAGTGCGGCTGGCAGCCGCCGGATCCGCATCATCCGCCGAAATTCTGCCCTCAGTGCGGCGATCCTTTCGACGAGCACGATCAACAATAGCGTAAGAAATGAGGTGAGCTTATGGCCAATACTTCCGTAGGCTATAAATGCCCGAACTGTGGCGGCCCCCTGGCCTTTGCGCCGGGGTCGGAAAAAGTGACCTGTCCGTACTGCGATACGGAATTTGAAGTCGCCAAGATCGAAGAACTCTTTGCCAAACAGGAAAAATTGGCTGCCGAAGCCCAGGCGGCGAAAGAAGCCAAGTGGGATACGGCCGATGCCGGCAGTGAATGGGGCGAAGACGAAGCAGCCCAGATGCAGACCTTCACTTGTTCCTCCTGTGGCGCTGAGCTGGTCAGCGATGGCAATACGATGGCGACGGAATGTTGCTACTGCGGCAACCCGACCATGATTCCCAGCCGTTTTTCGGGGATGCTCAAGCCGGATTTCGTCATCCCCTTTAAAAAGACGAAAGACGAGGCCGTAGCCGCTTTGAAAGAATTTTATAAGGGCAAACGGCTTCTGCCCAAGGCCTTCACGGCCAATAACCGCGTCGAAGCCATCCAGGCCATGTACGTGCCTTTCTGGCTCTTCGATTCTGATGTGACAGCGTCGGCCGAATTCCGGGCTGAGACCGATACGGTCTATGAAACGAATGATGAAACCGTGACCGAGACCAGCGTCTACCGCTGCGACCGCCAGGGGACCATGCGCTTCCAGCGTATTCCCGTCGACGGCAGCCAGAAGATGGACGATACCTATATGGAAAGCATCGAGCCTTACGATTATCACGACCTGGTTCCCTTCAGCAGCGCCTATCTGACGGGTTATCTGGCCGATAAATACGACGTCGATGCCGAAGCCGCCGTGCCCCGGGCGGACGAACGGGTCCGCCAGAGCGCCCTCGGCGTCCTCGAAGATACCGTCGAAGGCTATGACCGGGTAGAACTCAAAGAAGATGTCATCAGCAAAGATGAAGGGGCTGTGTCCTATGCCATGGCGCCCGTGTGGATCCTGACGACGCGTTACCAGGACCAGCCGTATACGTTCATGATGAACGGCCAGACCGGCAAGATGGTCGGCAGCCTGCCTTATGACAAGGCCAGGGCCAACCTGTACTGGGCCGGCAGTGCCTTGATCTTGACGACGATTTTCTACTTCATTGCCAAGTGGTTCGTGTAAGGAGGGATAGCCATGAAAGGATATGTAACCAAGAGTCTGCTGTTCCTGGCCTGTCTGTTCTTCCTGGCGATGAATGTCTTGGCCGCCAATCCGTCCAGCCTGGCTGACGGGGCCCAGCTCCTGAAGGGCAGTGAACGCATTGCCGTGCTGAATGAACTCGGCAACATTGAAAGGAAATACGGTGTGCGCCTGGCCGTCGTCACCGTCAAGACGACGAATAAAGTAAAAATCGGCGACTATGCCAATCAGCTCCTGGACAGCACCTATACAGACGGGAAGAACGGCAATATGGTCCTGGTCCTGGCGATGGATACGCGGGACTATTACGTAGCCACCGATAAAGCCATGCGCCAGCGCATCAGCGATAAAGGCAGCCTTCCCATCTTGGAAGAGAAATTCCTGCCCTTGCTGAAAGAAAAGAAATATGCCGAGGCTTTCAAAGCCTATGCCTTGGAGTCCGGTGAACTGCTGGCCTATTATGAAGCCAATGGCAAGGCCTATGATCCGCATGACGCCTTCAGTTGGACGGCGCTGCTCATCGCCCTGGCCCTCGGCATCGGCGGCGGCTTCCTCATCCGGCGCTATCTCATCAGCACCATGAGCAATGTCGCACCGGCCCTGGCGGCGTCGGCCTACCTCGATGAGAACAGCTTCGACCTTACGGAAAAGGAAGATACGTTCCTGTTCATGAATGTATCCCGCGTAGCCAAAGCGAAAAAATCGGGTCGCAACGACAGTACCGACGAGAATCACGGCGGTGGCGGCGGGAAGTTCTAAGCCGGCTTATGAGGAGGGTTCGTTATGAGATATGGGAAAAAAATACTGCTCATGCTGATGGCAGCCTGCCTGATCGGCACCAGTGCCTCAGCCTGTGAAGGTGCCCCTTACCGGTCCGTGCGCCTGGATTCTGATGAGGCCCAGCAGATTCACGTTTTTACGCGATGCTGGGATACCATTTACCCGATGGACGGGAACCCCTTAAAGGAATTTGCCGTCACCGACCTCGACGGTAACGGCCTGCTGGAAATCCTGACGCGGGCCCAGAAGGGGGAAACCGTTCCCGTCGTCTATGAAGTAGACCCGCAGCGCCGGGGGATAACCTTGAAAAGCAAGCAATGGTATTACCGGCATGTCTTCCAACATAACATCGCCTGGTTCACCATGCATCCTGAAACGGCAGCCGGCCCCTGGGTAGGCCGTACGGAAATCGTCGAATGGATGCTCCAGGACAGCTATGACATCTATATGGGCCGTAAAGAAGGCTTTGGATAATCCCTATCATTCACGAGATATGTATTAAAAGTCTATTAAGAAGGAGGGAATGGGATGGCTTTTAGCAGAAGATATTGGCTGGTCCTGGCCCTCTGCCTGGCCCTGCAGGGATTGGGCCAGGTCCGGGCCGATCTCGTCGTCTTACACACCAACGATGTCCACTGTGGCGTGGAGAATCAGCTGGGCTATGCCCAGCTAGCCCAGTATAAAAAGGACCTGATGAAGAATCCTGACGATACGGTGCAGCTCGTCGATGCAGGCGATGCCATCCAGGGCGAACCTCTGGGAAGTCTGACCCGGGGGCAGGCCGTCATCGACATCATGAATGTCGCCGGCTATGATTTCGCCATTCCCGGCAATCACGAATTTGACTATGGCGTAGCACGCCTGCTGGAACTGGCACCGCAGCTTGCTGGCGGCTATTACAGCTGTAACCTGGTAGATTTGCGGACGGGGAAGACCGTTTTTCCGCCCTATAAGATGGTGGCCTATGACGGCGGGAAAAAGGCGGCCTTCATCGGCGTGACGACGCCGCAGACCCTGATTTCTTCGACGCCCCGTTACTTCCAGGACGATAAGGGACAGTTCATCTACGGATTTTCAGAAGATGCGACAGGACAGAAACTCTATGAACAAGTCCAAAAGGCCATCGACCAGGCTTGGGACGAAGGGGCCCGGACCATTATCCTGGTCACGCACCTAGGTCAGAATGGGTCGCTCCCGGTCTGGACCAGCGAGGCCTTGGCTGCACATACGCAGAAAGTGGCGGCCATCATCGATGGTCATTCCCATGAACAATATGAACGCTTGGTCAAGAACCGCAAAGGTCAGCCCGTCCTCATCGCACAGACGGGAACGAAGTTCCAGTCTGTCGGCAAATTGGTCATCGATAACTACGGCCACGTGCGGGGCGAATTAGTGACCCAGCTGGACGGGGCCGATGCGGCGACAGAAGCCGTCGTACAGCGCAAAATGGCTGTCGTCCGGGAACAACTCCAGCAGCCGGTTGCCACGCTGCCTGTGGATTTCGTGACCGATATCGAGGGGCAGCGGCGCGTCCGGAACGGGGAAACGAACCTGGCTGATTTAGCTGTCGATGCCATCCGGTACCGGCTGCATACGGATGTGGCGCTCCTGAACGGCGGTTCCTTCCGGGCCCCGCTATCAGCCGGCATTGTGACCTATGAATCGTTATACCGGGTCTTTCCCTTTTCCAATCAGCTCGTCGTCTGCAGCGTAACGGGCCAGCAGCTCCTCGATGCCCTGGAAATGGGGGCTTCGCGGTATCCTCAGGAATTTGGCGGATTTTTGCAGGTGTCCGGCCTGACTTACCGCATCGATCCGGCGATTCCCAGTTCCGTCGTCCTCGACGATAAGGGCCGTTTCGTCAAAGTGGCCGGCCCGCGGCGGGTCAAAGACGTCCAGGTCAACGGCAAGGTCATCGAGGCCGATGAAGACTACCGCGTCGGCGGTACGGCTTACGTCCTCTGCCATGGCGGCGATGGACAGACAAGCCTGCAAGGCGGCATCCTGTTGGAAGATACGGGCCTGTCCGATGTCGACGCTCTGGTAGAGTATCTCTCCCATAAGGGGGACACCCTGGCTGCTGACTATGGCAACCCGGCCGGACAGGGACGGATTATCGTCGGCCCGTAAACAGCAGCTGTGTGACGGCTATAGAAAAGGAGGTATTTTCGATGAATCAGATGATGACCAAACGGCTTCTTTCGCTAGTGGCGGCAGGCATCGTTTTTGCCGCTTCCCTGGCCGGATGTGGCAGTAACGCACCGGAATCACCGAAAGCAGATGCCGTGAAGATGGAAGCCATCCAGACACTTAAACTGGCTGGCAAAGACGTACCGCTCTATGAATTGACGGGCACTGAGCTGCCTCATTTCGTCAATTCTCGCTTGGCCGTAACAGCGGATGCGGTCTATGCTCCGACTCAGGAGAAAGGGGAAGACGATGCTCATCTCTGGAAATTCCCGATGAAAGGCGACAAGCTCTCGGCTGGACAGGAAATCGGTCTGATGAAACGGTCCTGGCTGACGACGAACGGCCAGAACGTCTATTTTTGCCAGGGCAATCATGTCCAGGGCATCTATGACGGTTCGGCTGTCCACCAGGCGGCCTTGAGCAGCAACCGGGAAGGTTCCCTCCAGGCTGTCTACGGCAGTGATACGGTCTATTTCGATCGCGAAGGGGCCAGTGCGACGGCCGGCATCACGCGGGGCACGCTCACGAAAGACGGCTTTTCGAATCCCAAACTGCTGCTGGCTACCTTTGGTTATATAGACCAGCGCAAGGCTGCTAAAGACGAAGTCGCTCCCAAGCTGATTGCAGCCGATACAGACGGCTTCTATATGCAGTGGACGGCCCGTAATGGTTCGAACAATGGCACGGGATGGACGAAACCGGTTTATGCTTTTGACCCGGATGGCAAGGAACTGCGTTCCTTTGAAGTAAATACAGGCCTGGCTGAAGGAATGCAGAAAGCTTCCGCCAGCGGACCTATCGTAGTGACTCAGGACTATGTCGTGTTTACCGGACGGGGCCTGTTCCGCATTTTCAATAAAAAGACCGGTGCTGCTGTCGGAGATATCACCTATCAGATTGACGACCAGGTCTACACGCCCGATGCCATTACCACGGACGGGACGAACCACGTCTATTTCACCATTTACAATCGTCAGCAGAACGTCCAGCACCTCTATCGCCTGGATCTGCCCTAACGGTAAGGGACTGTCCCATGAAGGCTTCTGCCCATCATGGGACAGTCTTTTTTTTGCCTTTTTATCTGTCATGACAGTTGCGTTGTTGAATTATGTCATGTGTCATGACAGATTCGCAAAAGGCAATGATGCGGCTTAAAACACGATAGTAATTGCAAAATATACTTAATTTACCTGTAATAAATTACAGTGTACAGGCTTCACCTTTTTACTATAATGAATTAAGAAAATAACTTACATAATTTATAGTATAAAAGCAAAGGAGGCGTAAATCATGAAAAGACGTCATCATTGTAAATCATCCCATGCTAAAGTGACTTTAGCCGTATTAGCCCTGTGTGGCATGACCGCTTTTTGGGGCAGTGCTGCCTGGGCCGCTGATGCCGGGCAGACTCCGAATCCCGTCCAGGACGGCATCCATTATTTCAGTGTGAAGCCGGAAGACGGTAATCGAGCCAGGAATTACAATAATGACGGCGCTGTCGGGACCGATTCCCTGGCCGTCGGCGCCGGCGCTTATGCAGACGGGACCATGGGCGCCACGGCCCTGGGCAACGATGCCGTAGCGGACGGCGAACGGGCCCTGGCCGTAGGAAACGGATCAAAAGCCACCGGTCTGGACGCCATCGCCATCGGTACGGGAAGCCAGGGGGAAGCCAACGGGACCAATGCCATCGCCATCGGGGAACAGACCCTTGCCAGAGGCATGTATACAACGGCAGTGGGAGGTTATTCCGAAGCCACTGCTGAGGGAGCCGTGGCCCTGGGCCAGCAGGCCAAGAGCAAGGGCAAATACAGTACCAGCATCGGCATGATGGCCAATGGCATGTATGAAGGCGGAACGGCTGGTGACTATTCCACGGCCGTAGGGGCTTATTCCGAATCTTCCGGATTGGCTTCCGCGGCCCTGGGCGGCTTCAGCAAAGCCACCGATGACTTCGCAACGGCTTTGGGCTATGGCAGTGGAGCTGTCCTTCGAGGCACGGCCGTAGGGGCTGCCAGCCAGATTACGGGAGAAGGCGGCACGGCGATAGGCCTGCTGAGTATTTCTTCTGCCCCGGGAGCCGTGGCGTTGGGCATGAGTTCCGTAGCCGACCGGGAAGCGGGCTGGCAGGGATATCATCCGGTGTACGGCCAGATGCAGGACGTTTCTCCTGCCTGGCAATCCACCTGGGGTGCCGTGTCCGTAGGTGCCGGTCCTTCCCGTGATGAAAATGGCCGGACGATTCCCCAGCGGACCCGGCAGATCATCAATCTGGCCGCCGGGACGGAAGATACGGACGCTGTGAACGTGGCCCAGCTGAGAGAAGCCATGAGCGATGCTCGGGTCTCCATCCATGCCGGTGAAGGAATCATTGTGGAGAAGATGGGAACCGAGTACACCATCAAAGCCAATCTGAACGGCTTGAGCAACGAGCACGGAACGGTACACATCCTGTCCGATACAGGAGAATTCCCGCACGATTGGCCGGATGGCTCTTCTGATCAGCCTGATCCAGCCCCCAGGCCCGCTCCCCGGCGGGTAATGGCAGCAGCACCGGAAGTCGATAACGGCGGATTGCTCCATCTGGGCTACGTGGCCAATGAAGTGAAATTTGCCACTGATGATAAGAATACGGCCCAGCTCAACGACGGAGGGACTGTCAATGTACTGGGCGGAAACAATATCTATACGACGTCCAGTACTACAGAAAATAAAACTGTAGACAATATCCATATCAATCTGAAGCCGGACATCACCGTCGATAGTATCCAAATCTCTCGGGACGGACCGAAACTGGATGGAACCGGCCTCGATATGGACAACAAATCTATTACTCAGTTGGCACCGGGTGAAGTATCGGCGACGTCTACGGATGCCGTCAACGGCAGCCAGCTTTACGCTACCAACCAGATGGTTCAGGAAAACCGGCAGAACATTACCCAGCTGGGGAATTCCCTGAATAAGCTGGATAACCGCATCAACCGCGTCGGTGCTGGCGCAGCCGCTTTGGCAGCGCTCCATCCGCTGGACTTCGACCCGGACGATAAGTGGGATTTCGCAGCCGGTTACGGTAACTACCGCGGTGCCAATGCGGCAGCTGTTGGACTCTACTATCGGCCCAATGAAGACACCATGTTCAGCGTCGGTGGCAGCTTCGGCGGCGGTGAGAACATGATCAATGCCGGCGTCAGCCTGAAAATCGGCCGCGGCAACCATGTTTCCAACTCCCGTGTCGCCATGGCGAAAGAAATCCGCGACCTGCGGCAGGCCCTGGCTGAACAGGCTGCTGAAATCGCCCAGCTCAAAGGGATGCATCATCTGGCTATCGACCCCGATAAGAGCCTGCTCTTCCCTGATGTAGCCGATAACCACTGGGCTTACGAATACGTCAGCAAACTGGCTGGCAACGGTATCCTCGAAGGTTATCCCGATGGCTTGTTCAAGGGTAACCAGATGATGACGCGCTATGAATTTGCAGCCATCGTCTATCGGCTGATGGAAAAAGGATTTGGCCATACGGATCCGGAAATGAACCGCCTGGCTCGCGAATTCAGCAATGAACTGTCCTATATCCGCATCGATACGATTCATCAAGATAAAGACGGCACGCCGACGGTACAGCGTGTCCGCGTAAAGAAATAAGGACGAATTTCGTTCGTTGTTCATCCTGCTAAGAACTAGCCACTAATTGCTAATCACTAAAAGAGGTTGTCTTAATGCGACAGCCTCTTTTGTCTGTTCAGCTGTATAACACTTATGTTATAATTAATAAAAAGCAACGGTTATGTGTACGGAGAGGCAGGTGACGGAGGTGGAGAAACTGGGCAGGCTGGTGTGTCTTTGCTGTCTCTTTTGGCTCTTGGCATTTACCGTAGTCCCTGGGGCGGTCCTTTTGTATGATCACGACCATGGCCAGGCTTATGGCCGGACCTTGACGGAACTGGCAGGGGAAGAGGTGCAGGGCCAGCCTTCGTCCCAGCTGCTGCGCCGGTTGTCTGAAGAGGATGTCCTGGCCATCGAGGCCTACGACGTCCAGGCCGCGGTCTTACAGCAGAATCGCCGTATTCCTTATTATTGGTATCCTCACTATACGGCGACGGTCGTCCTGGCCGTAGCCGATACCTGTCCTTTTCCTATCACAGGCTGGCAGAGCCTGGCAGCGGCACCAGTGTCATTGGCGCTGACGGCCGATGAACCAGAGTCTCTCTTTTTCATGCAAGCCATGAGCTATGGCCTGGACGGGAATCTGTCTGGCCAAGCCGGGATGGACCTGCTGCAGCGCATCCAGGAACAAGGGCGTTTGCAGATGGCAGAAGGACCGCAGCATTTATCGGCCCAGGTATGGATCCTCTTCGATTACCAAGCCCGGCAGTGGCAGCACCGGGGAGCGCCTATTCATCTTGTCGTCCCTGTTGAAGGGACCTTATCGTTTCAGAAAGGCTTGCTAGCTAAACGCCCACTGGCTTTGGATGACTATAAGTTATCGGAAATATTAATATCTCAAGGTTACACCTTGATTCCACCATCTCCAAGCCAATATGTTTCAGAAAACGAAACGCTTTTCCAAGAAGCTGACAAGATTTCCCGACAAATCGATTACCGACTTTCCAAGGTTTACCGGCTTACCAGCTTGACAGGTATCAACCACCTGACCTGGTATATGGCAGCGTTGTTCCTGGTCATCCTCTGGGGATGCCGCCTGCGGCGCCAGGTCCTGCAGCCGCCTGTCCGCCAGGCCTATCTCGGCGTCATCATCACTCTCTGTGCCTGGATATTGATCCGCTGTTTCAAATTGAGCTTTCCCGTTTTTTGGGCTGATGGGATTCGCTGGAGCTGGTATAGTTATTATCTCTTTTACGGGCTCCTCATTTCTCTATTGGTCTGGATTGGCTATGTCGCCTCTCACATCGGCCTGACCCGTCCTTGTCCGTCATGGCTGAAGGCCGTCTTCGTGGGGAATATGCTCCTGGCAGTTGCTGTCATGACCAATGATTTCCACCAATGGGCTTTTACCTTTTCGGCTGGTGTCATCGCAGCTGACAGCAACCACGGCTATGGTCCCTTATATTTTCTCTTGGCCTTCTCTTATGGAGCCGAGTTCTTAGCCGTCAACGGTGTCCTCTGTTATACATCCCTGCACCAGCGCGTAGGCCCGTCTTGGCGGCTGGTCCTGCCCCTGGCCTGTACCCTTGTGTATGGCGGCTATGTTATCGGCTACGCCTGGGGACTGCTAAATATCTTTCGTTCCGAATTGGTCCTGATGACGGTCATCTGTACCTTGGTCTGGCTGGAAATCGTCATTAAAGGGCGGTTCGTTCCGGCCAATGAAGGCTATGTCGAATTTTTCCGCCAGTCCAACCTAGCCATGCAGCTCTATGACGATACAGGCCGCGTCTGCTATGCTTCGCATGACATAGCGCGCAAAGTACAGGCCGATTGGGAAGCCCAGTCCATGCCCATCCGCGGCGGCTGGGTCCGCTGGTATCGGGATATCCGCCCTTTGCGGGAAAAACAGGCCGCCCTGCGCCGTGTCAACCGGGCCCTGACCCGGTCATATGAACTGCGCTGCCGAGCGGGTGCCATCCGCCGCCAAGCCGTGGACCGTCAGGTCCGTCAGCGCATCTATAGGGAGTTGGAAGAAATCATTGCTCAGAAGCGCCCGGCTATCGAAGAACGCCTGACCTATCTCAAGACGGCCCGCCCCGGTCCCGATACGGATGCCGTCGTCTGCCGGCTCCACGTTTTGGCCTGTTATCTGAAAAAGCGCTGTGTCCTCCTGCTGCGGGGACGGGAAGACGGGACCCTCGATGCCCGGGAATTGTTCCTGGCCCTGCAGGAATCGCAGCGGTACCTGGACCAGGCCGGCCTCCAGGGACGGGTCGGTTTCGACCTGTCAGGGAGACTGCTGGCGTCGGCAGCCCTGACCTTATATGATGTCTTTGAAGAGGTGGGGGAGGCGGCCCTGGCTCAACATGAATCGTATTGGCTCTGTCAGTTCCGAGAATCGGAGAAGGACTGGATCTTTTCCCTGGTCTTGGAACAAGCCGAAGGCCCAGACTGGCTGCCTGTGTGGCAAGGCCTGGCCGCTTATGACGTCGCCGTGGACTGTGACGATACAGGCTATGGCCGGCGGCTGACCGTCTGTGTGGGAAAGGAGGGGGACCATGGTTAATCTCTATACCTTGCCGACGTATGTCGTCGTCCTGTTCATCGGTGTGATTCTCTGTCTTTTCCTAGCTAACAGCGTCCTCTATTATTACCTCATGCCGCAGGCCCAGTTTCGCCAGCTCGGCCGCAAATGCTTGGAAGGGAGCAGCTTGCTCCTGCTTATGGCGGTGGCGACTATTTTGTATGAAGTCTACACGGACAGCCTGAATGGTATCGTCTACGACGAAGCGACGGATTTCTGGCGCTACAGCACCGCCTTGGCCGGGACGGCAGGTGCTGTGTACTGGATCCATGACCGTCAGGCAGGCAGCCTCTGGGTTCTGGCAGCGTCTATCCTGTTGCTGCCCGTTTTCGATGACTGGCTGCCAGGCTCTTTGGTCCTGGCCCTGGTTTGTCTGGCCTGGCGCCTGATCCGCATCTTTCCACGGACTTACAACCAGTATCAGCAACGTCTGACGGCCCGCTCCATCCAGACGGCCGTAGACTGCCTTGATGAAGGAATCCTCATCAGCTGGGAAAAGGGCGAGCCTGTGCTGGTCAACTTTACCATGTATGCCGTCATGGAACAGCTCGTCGGCACAGTCGTCCGCAATGCCAACATCTTCTGGCATCTCCTGCCCTTTTGTGGCAATCGCCCCGGCCTTTCTATGGAACGCCAGGGCCGGGATCTGCTCTTTCGTTGGGATTCTGGCCAGGCCTGGCTCTTGCAGCGGCGCCCTATCCGCTTCCGCCGCCAGTCGGGCTGGCAGATTACGGCAGCCAATGTGACGGCCCTTCATCGCTTGAACCGGGAACTGGCCCAGAAGAACGCTGTCCTGGAACAGCGCAATGAAGAAATGAAAGACGTCCTCGACGGCCTCGTAGCCCTTCAGACCCGGCAGACGACGGAGAGCCTCCGCTATAAGATACACGACCTCCTGGGTCAGCGCATCACTATCTTGCAGCAGCTCCTGAATAACCCGAATGTCAGCGATTACGGCGAAATCCTGCCGCTCGTCGAAGATGTCCTGTCCGATTTGCGGCGTGATGCCGTGGCCAATCCGCAAGAACGGTTAGATGCCTTGGTGACGACGTACCGCAACTTGGGCATCGCCGTGACGGTAGAAGGGATGTTGCCTGCCGATACCCGGCGGGCCGGGGAGTTCGTGCGCATCATCCGCGAGGCCATGACCAACGCCTTGCTCCACGGCCAGGCCCGGTCGATTGCCGTGACCTTCGGTACCGGCCGGCAGCCTGCTTTAGTCATTGCCGACGACGGCCAGGGCTGTCCGGGCCCCATCCAGACCGGTACGGGCCTGCAGGCTATGGAGCAGCGGGTACGGGCGTTAGGCGGCCGTCTGACGCTGACCAAGACACCGCACTTTATCATTACTGTAGAAATGGGGGAGAACCATGATCCGACTGATCATCGTAGACGACCAAAAAATCTTGCTTGAAGGATTGAAGAAAATATTTGAAGGCCAGCGGCATATTGAAGTCGTCAGTACCCTGTCTTTTTCGGAACTCGTCGAACCGGCTTGCAACCGGTTCCGGCCCGACGCCATCCTCCTGGATATCTGCATGGAAGGGAAGAACAGCGGCATCGCCCTGACGCGGTGCCTGAAAAAGAAATACCCCGGCCAGAAGGTTATCATCATGACCGGGTTCCAGGATGTAAGCTTTATTGAAATGGCCCGCGACGCTGGGGCAGACAGCTTCATCTACAAAGAGAGTGCCGCCCGTGATTTCATCGACTGCCTGGAGCGGACTTTGGCCGGGGAGCACCTGTTCCCGGATGTACGGGAAAAAGTGACCTTTGGGGCCTGCCATATCAGCCTGACGGACCGGGAGCTGGATATCCTGCGTCTGGTCTGTCAGAACCTGTCGTATCAGGAAATCGCTGATGAACTGCAGATCAGCAAGCGGACGGTCAGCTTCCACATCAGCAATATGCTCAGCAAGACGGGCCACAAAAGCCTGATCGGCCTGGCAGTTGAAGCCGCCGATAAGGGCTATGCCCCGTCCCGTCAGAAGTAAGCCGTCAGGCTCGTGCCGATGACCGTTTCCCGGAAGTCTCCCGTCCAGACCGTGTCGTGACGGTTCTTCAGGGAAAAGCCTTCGATGGCCCAGTCCAGGCCTGGACAGACGATGTAATCCAGACGGGCGCCCCAGCCGCGAAAGTCCATGCGGCGGAAGAAGGTCGTATCGCCGTCCATGGTATGGTAGAGGATAGACGCCGACGGCTGGTCGTAATAGCGTATCCAGGCTTCATACGAACCTTTTTGCCGCTCGTCGAGATGACCATAGGTCAGGGCGGCGACGAAGCCTGAATCGGTCGTATCATAGCCATCGGCGCCGTGACGGCCCCAGGCTTGGAGCAGGTCCAGGCTGGCTGTGAGTTTCGGCGTCAGCTCATACATCAGGCGCCATTCGGCGATGCGCTGCCGGTCAAAGCCCGTGCCGGCCCGGCTCGGCCCTGACGGCGGCAGGGACTGGATGCGGTGGAAATCGAGATAGGCTGCGTCGCTTTTCAGCCGGCCGTACTGGCTGCTGTGGAGCAGGCTCCAACCCCGCTGGCGATGCCTGTCGTCAGCGCCCGTCGTGCGGCCGGCAAAGAAGGTCAGGCTGCCCAGATTGTCATTCCGCTGGCCCAGGCGCAGGCGCAAGCCGTCGACTTTTTTGTCGATGACGTTGCCGTCCAGGAGATAGTAGTTGAACCGGCCCGCTTCGACTTTGAGCCGGTCTTGTTCGTGCTGTACGTAGAGGCGGCCGAGATATAAGTGATGGTTGGCGTTAGGCTCTTTATCGTTGCGCAGGTCTTCGAGCTGCGTGCGCAGCGACGTCCCTTCGTCAAAGTGGACGAAGGGGAAGAGGCGCAGGCGGCGCGTCGCCAGGTAGACCCGTTCATCATGGCGGCGGACCTTATTGGGCGCAGGAAAACTATCGGCACGGAACTGGCCCCGTCCCCAGAGCCAGCGGTAGTCGCCGTGGATTTCGATATAGGGATACGTGCTTTTT
Source organism: Megasphaera elsdenii DSM 20460 (assembly GCF_003010495.1). NCBI lineage: Bacteria > Bacillati > Bacillota > Negativicutes > Veillonellales > Veillonellaceae > Megasphaera > Megasphaera elsdenii. The sequence goes on from NZ_CP027570.1 coordinate 2,249,300, forward strand.
TCCGTAACCGGGATTTCCTGCTCCTCCAAGGGCGCCGTCTCTTCCACAGGCCTTTCCGGGGCGGCTGGCGATAACGCCGACAGGCCGAGGGGGATGAGTACGGCCGCGGTCAGGCAGGCGGCTGTTTTCCATAGCTGAAAAGCGTTCTTTTTCATGGATGCATCCTTTCACACTATACGTTTTTTATAAGTATACCATGCCCAAAAGGCCCATGTATACCGGGATAGTTTACAAAATCACTGCTTCGGCGTGACCCACCGCACGGGGCTCATCCATAAATTCAAGGGGCAGGCCTAATCTTGCCTTATTCATGAAAAAAGTATATAATTAAAGTTGATGTAATGAATTTTTTGTATATCGATAGGGGAGATGTGTTTGTTCATGAATAAAACGATCGTTACGTCTATTTTTGTCGTATTGGCCTTGTTATTATCGACGACGTGGGACTTGCTGGCTGTCAAAATCTTGCTGACAGGCTGTCTCATGGGCTGGCTGGCCCGGACGATTGTCGCCAATTTTCAAGCCAATGCCAAAAAAGCCGCTGCCCGGAAGAAACGGGTACGCCGTCCGCGCGCGGCCCAGCACAGCCAGGCCGGTCCGACGAGCCAGGCCAGTGTATCCGGCCATTGATGAGTAAAAAAATTAAAATCCATAAAATATAAATCATTGTCATAAAGGCATATAAGATGTTAAAGAGGTTAAACAGAATCATAACGTTTAATCTCTTTTTTATACTTAAAAAATATAAGTAAAACGCCGACGATGACTTAATAGTATATTTGACAGGCCATTTTAATCGTGATATACCTACAGGTACAGAGGCGAGCGAAAAAATCATAGCAGAGCTTTTTGTTATTCATTTACTGCATTTATTGTATCCTGCGTACCTTCGCGCATCCTCTGCAGCATATTTTTTGTAGGAGGTATTCATATGAATGGTGTTGTTTTAGTCACCTGTGCTATCGTCATCTTGGCGGTAGCCTATCGGTTCTACGGCAAGTGGCTGGCCAAGACGTGGGGCATCGATCCCAACGCCCTGACGCCGGCTCATCGCCTGGAAGACGGTCAGGATTATACGCCGTCTTCGAAATTCACGGTTTTTGCCAATCAGTTCTCGTCCATTACCGGTGCCGGCCCTGTCACGGGTCCGATCATCGCCGCTGCGTACGGCTGGCTGCCGGCCTTCTTATGGCTTATGATCGGCGGCGTCTTCTTCGGCGCTGTCCAGGACTTTGCCGCTCTCTATGCGTCCATGAAGAATGACGGCAAATCTATGGGCGTCCTCATCGAAAAGTATATCGGCACGACGGGCCGCCGCCTGTTCCTGCTCTTCTGCTGGGTCTTCAGCCTGCTGGTCATCGCCGCTTTCGGCGATATCGTCGCTACGACGTTCAACGGCTTCGCCAAGGATGGTTCCATGGTCCTGCCCAATGCCGCTGCCGCTTCCATTTCCATGTTGTTCATCTTCGTCGCCATCGCTTTTGGCCTGTTCATCAAGAAGTTCAACCCCAGCGAAAAAGTCCGCTTCGTCATTGCTATCGTCCTCTTGATCGCCATGCTCTACGTCGGCATCGACCTGCCGATTTATCTGGACCGCATGACCTGGCTGTACATCATCTTCGCTTACATCTTCTTTGCGTCCATCATGCCCATGTGGCTCTTGAAACAGCCGCGTGACTATATCAGCGCCTTCCTGCTGCTCATGATGATCGCCGGCGGTGTCATCGGCATCTTCATCGCTCAGCCGACGCTGAACATGCCGGCCTTCACGTCCTTCTCTGTCGGCGGCAAGGATTTGTTCCCGATCCTGTTCATCACCATCGCCTGCGGGGCTGTTTCCGGGTTCCACAGCCTCGTTTCGTCCGGTACGTCGTCGAAGACGCTGGATAAGGAACAGGATGCCGTCTTCGTCGGCTATGGTTCCATGTGCGTCGAATCGGTCTTAGGCGTCGTATCCCTGGTCATCGCCTGCGCCGCCGCTTCCAACGGCCACGTCGCTTCGGGTACGCCCTTCCAGATTTTCTCCGGCGCTGTCGCCGGCTTCTTCACCATGTTCGGCCTGTCCCAGACCGCCGCTGCCTGCATCATGACCATGTGCGTTTCCGCCCTGGCCCTGACGACCCTCGATGCCGTCGGCCGTATCGGCCGTATGTCCTTCCAGGAACTCTTCAGCGTCGATGAAGGACAGGAAATGACGACAATCCAGAAAATCTGCGTCAACAAATATTTCGCCACGGTCATCACGCTCTTCTTCGGCTTCCTGCTCTGCCTCGGCGGCTACATGAACATCTGGCCGCTCTTCGGCTCGGCCAACCAGCTGCTCTCGGCCATGGTCCTCATCTGCCTGACGGTCTTCCTCAAGACGACAGGCCGCAAGAGCTTCATGCTCTACGTCCCGATGGTCGTCATGTTCTGCGTCACCATGACGGCTCTCGTCGAATCGGCTTACGCCCTGATCATTAAGATCGCTTCGGGCAACTGGTCGCTCCTCATCGAAGGCCTGCAGTTCGTCCTGGCCATTGCTCTCATGGTCCTGGCTGTCTCCATCGTCTACCACTGCGGCAAAGAACTCATCCACGCCGACGATAAGACGGCACACCAAGACGCCCAGCCGACGGCTACGCATTGAGAGTGTCAGCAGCTAGCAGTTAGCAGTTCGTAGGGGACGCCCAAAGGGCGTCCCGCAGAGTGCAGTTAGCTATCAGCCATTAGCAGTTAGACACTAACGGCTAACCCCTAAAAAGGGCCTGTTGCATATGCAACGGACCCTTTTTACTTATAAAAAATGTAATTTATAAAGTTAAATACTTATTTAGAGTCAAAAGTATAACGTTTTAATTATAAATTGTGAAAGTTTTCGCTTAAAATCCCTTGACAATATACTGAGTAAAGTGTACAATCTCAGTAACGTTTCCGATAGGAAGCCATTTATTCTTAGTCATCGAATCGAGAGGTATGTTATCATGGGGTACTTAAAAAATTTGACCATCATGTGTTGTACGATATGATCGTATTGTACAACCATTCATAAGGACAATACAATACGAAACCTATTCATCCAGAGCAGCCGAGGGACTGGCCCGATGACGCTGCGGCAACCTACGTAGGTAAGGTGCCAATTCCAGCAGGAACAACCTGGCAGATGAAGTCATGGGCATACGTCTATTTATAGCGCCATCTGCATGTATCAGGTGGCGCTTTTCTTTTGCCAAGAAGGAGCTGAGTATATGGAGCATGTGGCAAAGTATTTGACTGAACTAATCGGCAACACGCCGCTTTTGGAACTGACTCATTGGCAGGCCCGGCACGGCCTCAAGGCCCGGGTCCTGGCCAAGCTGGAGTACATGAATCCCTTGGGCAGCGTCAAGGACCGCGTCGCAGCGGCGATGATTGAAGAGGGGATTCGTCAGGGGAAAATCGATCAGGATACGGTCATCATCGAACCGACCAGCGGCAATACGGGCATCGGCCTGGCCTTGGTCGCCGCCGTGAAGGGGCTGCACCTGATCTTGACTATGCCTGACACGATGAGCCTGGAACGGCGCAAGATCGTGTCGGCCCTGGGGGCAGAAATCGTGCTGACACCGGGCATCGAGGGGATGCGCGGCAGCATCGGCAAAGCCGAAGAATTGAGGGATTCTTACGGCAATGCCTTCATTCCCCAGCAGTTCGACAATCCGGCCAATCCGGCCATCCATCGGCAGACGACGGCTGAAGAAATCTGGCGCGATACGGACGGAAAGGTAGACATCTTCATTTCTTCCGTCGGCACGGGCGGCACCATCACCGGTACAGCCCAGGGCCTGAAAGGCCATAAGCCGGACGTCCAGATCGTCGCTGTCGAACCGAAAGATTCGGCTGTCCTGCACGGCGGCCGGCCGGGACCGCACGCCATTCAGGGGATTGGCGCCGGGTTCATCCCGAAAGTATTGGATATGTCTCTCGTAGATGATGTGATCGACGTATCCAATGAAGATGCTTACGGCCGGGCCAGGGAAGTGGCCAAGACGGACGGCCTCCTGGTCGGTATTTCTTCCGGCGCGTCGCTGCAGGCGGCACTGGAACTGGCCAGCCGGCCGGAAAATGAAGGCAAGACCATCGTCGTCCTCCTGCCGGACGGCGGCGAACGCTACTTATCGACGGCTTTATTCGAGGGGTAAAGAAATAAAGATACAGCCGGTATAGAGGGGGAAAGAACATGAAGAAAAAACATATCATAGCTATACTGGCTTTCACAGCGGTATTAGCCGCCGCGGGGGCATTGGCTGGCTGCGGGCGCAGCGATACAGCCGATGGCGGCGGCACGATGACCCTGACCAATGTCTCGTATGATCCGACCCGTGAGTTATATAAAGAATATAATGAATTGTTCCAGAAACACTATCGGGAGACCACCGGCAAGGACATCCGCATCATCCAGTCCCACGGCGGATCGGGCAGTCAGGCCCGGTCGGTCATCGAAGGGAGCCGGGCTGATGTCGTGACCCTGGCCCTGGCCCACGATATATCGCTCATCGAAAGAGCCGGTCTCATCCATGAAGGCTGGCAAAGCGATTTCGCCAACGATTCGGCGCCGTACACGTCGACCATCGTCTTCCTGGTCCGCAAGGGGAACCCGAAAGGGATACGCGACTGGGATGACCTGGTAAAGCCCGGGGTCAGCGTCATTACGCCGGACCCGAAGAGCAGCGGCGGTGCCTGCTGGAACTTCCTGGCCGCCTGGAGCTGGGGCCTTGACCATTTCGGGGGGAATGAGATCAAGACCCGTGCCTTCATGACCGACTTGTACCGCAACGTCACGGTCATGGATTCCGGCGCCCGCGGCTCGACGACGACCTTTGTCGAAAACGGACAAGGCGACGTCCTTATCGCCTGGGAAAACGAAGCGCTTTATTCGATGCGCGAATATCCCGACAAGTTCGAACTCGTCGTGCCCAGCATCAGCATCATGGCCCAGCCCAGCGTGGCTGTCGTCGACCGCCTGGCCCGGCGCAAGGGCCACGAAGAAGCGGCCCGCCAATACTTGCAGTACCTTTATTCCGATGAGGCCCAGGAATTGGCGGCTAAGAACGGGTTCCGGCCGTCCAATCCGGACATCCTTCAGCGCTATGCCGACCGCTTCGACTTGCATGTCAAATTGACCAAGATCAGCGATTTCGGCGGCTGGGAGGCTGCGTATGTCAAATTTTTCAACGACGATGCCTTGTTCGACAAGATCATGGCCGATGTCAACGGCAACGAATAGGAGGGGAGCCGGATGAAACACTTTTTTGCCCGTTCTGGCGGGCGCAATCAGATTATTCCCGGCTTCGGCCTGACCATGGGCATGAGCATCACTATGCTGTCCCTGCTCATCCTCATCCCGCTGGCGTCAGTCCTGGCCCATTCACTGCAACTGACGGCCAATGACTATGCCAAGCTCATCACCAACAGCGGTATCCGCAACGCCTTCATCACCAGCATTTCCTGTTCCGTCCTGGCGGCGCTGGTGAACTGCGTCTTCGGCTTTATCCTGGCCTGGGTCCTGGTACGCTATGAGTTCACGGGCAAGCGCCTCCTGAACGGCGTCATCGAACTGCCCTTCGCCTTGCCGACGGCCGTCGCCGGCATCACCTTGTCCAAACTCTATTCCGATACGGGCTTCTTCGGCAGTTTCTTTGCCAGCTACGGCATACAGATTGCCTATACCAAGATCGGCCTGACCATCGCCATGGTCTTCGTCGGGATTCCCTTCGTCGTCCGGTCCATCCAGCCGGTCCTGGAAAAGCTCGACCCGACGTATGAAGAAGCGGGCAGCATGCTCGGCGCATCGCCGTTCACCATTTTCCGGCGCATCATTTTCCCGGAACTGCGGCCGGCTTTGCTGACAGGCTTTGGCCTAGCCTTTGCCCGGGGTCTCGGCGAATATGGCAGCGTCATCTATATTTCCGGCAACAGTGCCAAGCATCACACCCAGGTCGTTTCCTACGTCATCATGCAGAAGCTCAATTACGTCGATTACGCCAGCGCTACGGCCATTGCCTTGGCCATGCTGGTCATCGCCTTTGTCACCTTGTTTTCTATCAATATGATCCAGGTCCATCAGGCCCGGCGCGTCCAGTAGAGGAGGGGAGCCATTATGAAACACAGCAAGCTGGAAATCGCCTTGCTCACAATCAGCGTCGTCTTCGTCGTGGTCATGCTCATCGTCCCCCTGGTGTCGGTCCTGGTCAATTCGCTGGCCGAAGGTTGGGAGTTCTACATCCAGGCCCTGACGACGCCGTACGTCCTGTCGGCCCTGCGCCTGACCTTGCTGGCTACGGTCGTCGCCGTCATCGTCAATACAATCTTTGGCCTCGGCGCGGCCTGGGCTATTTCCAAATTCGACTTCCGGGGCAAGCACTTCTTGACGACACTCATCGATATCCCTTTTTCCATTTCGCCGGTCATCGCCGGCCTGGCCTTCATCATGACTTTCGGCCGCATGGGCTGGATCGGCCAGTGGATCGAAGTCCTCAACGACTATTGGGGGACGGATATCCAGATTGTCTTCGCCATTCCCGGCGTCATCTTGGCGACGATTTTCGTCACCTTTCCCTTCGTCTTCCGGGAAATCATCCCCGTCCTCAGCACCAATGGGCGCGACGAAGAGGAAGCGGCAGCCCTCATGGGCGCCAGCGGCTGGACGATTTTCTTCCGCATCACCCTGCCGCAGATCAAATGGGCCCTGCTCTACGGCATCGTCCTCTGTACAGCCCGGGCCCTCGGCGAATTTGGGGCCGTCAGCGCCTTGTCCAAACTGCGCGGCGAGACCTTTACGCTGCCCCTGGAAATCGACGCCCTCTATCAGTCAGGGTCAGCCGATGCCATTACGGCGGCCTTCGCCGTATCATCTCTGTTAGTACTCTTAGCCATTATCGTCCTGCTCCTTCGGACCTTCCTCGAAGCCAAGGCCGATAAGTCATCGTAAAGGAGGTGAAGCTCATGTATGTCGAAATGAAACACATCGAAAAGAATTACGGCTCCTTCCATGCGTCGCGCGACGTTTCCTTTGGCATCGACAAGGGCAAGCTCGTCGCCCTCCTCGGTCCCAGCGGCAGCGGCAAGACGACGATTCTGCGCATGCTGGCCGGCCTGGAGAATCCCAACAGCGGCGACATCTTCATCGACGGCCGCCGGGTCAACGACATTCCCGCTGCCAAGCGGGGCATCGGCTTCGTCTTCCAGAACTACGCCTTGTTCCGCTATATGACCGTTTTCGATAACGTCGCCTTCGGCCTGGAGATACAGAAGCGGCCGAAAGATGAGATACGCCGCCGCGTCCTGGAAATGATCGACCTCGTCGGCCTTTCCGGCATGGAAAAGCGCTATCCCAACCAGCTCTCCGGCGGTCAGCGCCAGCGCGTGGCCTTTGCCCGGGCTCTGGCACCGAATCCCCAGGTCCTGCTCCTGGATGAGCCCTTTGCCGCCATCGACGCCAAGGTCCGCCAGGAACTGCGCAACTGGCTGAAGGATACGATCCACCGCGTCGGCATTACCAGCATCTTCGTCACCCACGACCAGGATGAAGCCGTCGAAGTGGCCGATGAAATCATCATCACCAACCACGGCCGTATCGAACAGGTTGGCACACCGCTGGACATATACCGCCAGCCGCAGACACCTTTTGTAGCTCAATTTATCGGAACTCCGGTTGTCATCAATAACTGCAACATCCTCACAGGGTTTCTCAGCATCGGACAAGGAAAACAAGCCATTGTCCGGCCGGAATTTCTCAAGATCTATAAATACGGTACAATGAAGCAGTATATCAGTGCCGCCGAAGAAGGGACCGTCGAAGCCGTCGTCTTCCGGGGCAGCCATCTCGACGTGACCGTCCGCATCAAGGGCCTGGCCGTCCATGGAGAATATTCTTTCGACGACCCGCCTTTGAATGTCGGAGAGACCGTCCAGGTCCTGATTTACCGCTTGTATGTCCTCGACGGCGACAAGACGTATTTGAAAGAAAACAGCGCCATGACTTCGGCCGACGTTTTCTATATTTAATGAAGGAGTTTATGCTATGCAGATTACCAGTGAGAAGCTCATCCATACGGATGTCCTCATCATCGGCGGCGGGACGGCCGGCTGTTATGCCGCTTTGACCCTCCGCAGCCTGTCTGACGCCTCGGTGGTCATCGCCGAAAAGGCCGATATCCGCCGCAGCGGCTGTCTGGCAGCCGGCGTCAACGCCTTGAATGCCTATATCACCAAGGGCCATACGCCGCAGTTCTACGTCGACTACGCCAAGAAAGACGCAGCCGGCATCGTCCGGGAAGACTTGCTCCTGACCATGTCCGAAGGCCTCAACGAAGTCACGAAGAAGCTGGAAGACCTGGGGCTGGTCATCTTGAAGGATGAACAGGGCGAATACGTCGCCCGCGGGACGCGCAACATCAAGATCAACGGCGAGAACATCAAGACCATCCTGGCCGACGCCGTCAAGAAACTCGATGATGTCCAAGTCATCAACCACTTGAACATCACTGACTATATCGTCCGCGATGACACCATCGCCGGAGCCTTGGGCTTTGATATCCGCACGGGTACAGCCTATGAAATCCGGGCCAAAGCTGTCCTCTGTGCGACTGGCGGCGCTGCCGGCCTATATCGGCCCAACAATCCCGGCTTTTCCCGGCACAAGATGTGGTACTGTCCTTTCAATACGGGTGCTGGTTACGCCATGGGCATCCGGGCCGGCGCCGAAATGACGACTTTTGAAATGCGATTCATCGCCCTGCGCTGCAAGGATACCATTGCACCGACCGGGACCATTGCCCAGGGCGTCGGTGCCAGGCAGATCAATGCCCGCGGCGAAGTGTACGAACAGAAATATGGCCTGACCACCTCTCAGCGGCTCTATGGCACGGTCCGGGAAACGCTGGACGGCAACGGTCCGTGTTATCTCGGCACAGAAGGCATTACGCCAGCCCAGGATGAATCGCTCCTCAAGGCCTATCTCAACATGGCACCGAGCCAGACCTTGAAATGGATCGAATCGGGCAAGCTGCCGAGCCAGCAGAACGTCGAAATCGAAGGGACTGAGCCCTATGTCGTCGGCGGCCATACGGCCAGCGGCTACTGGGTCGACACGAACCGCCAGACGACGATCCGCCACCTCTATGCAGCAGGTGACGTTGCCGGTGGCTGCCCGCAGAAATACGTCACCGGTGCCCTGGTCGAAGGGGAAATCGCCGCCAAAGACATGGTCCGCCAGGGCCTGACCGATGCGACGGGCCTCGATGAAGCCCAGGAAAAGGCCATCCTCGCCGAAAAAGTGGCTGAATACAACGCCGCCCTCGGCGAAAGGGACAGTTTCTTCACGGTCGAACAGCTGGAAGAAGCCATGCAGAAGGTCATGGACACCTATGCCGGCGGCATCGGCAGTCATTACCAGTACAACGAGAAGCAGCTCGACCTGGCCGATGAAAAGATCGACCAGCTCATGGAACTGGCAGCCCACGTCGGCGCCAGCGACTACCATGAACTGCTCTTCGTCTACGAACTGCGCGAACGGCTGACGGTCTGCAAGGTCCTCATCGCCCATCTCCGGGCCCGCAAGGAAACGCGGTGGCATTCCTTTGCAGAAAACCTCGATTACCCGGAACAAAGCGATGACTGGCTGAAATACGTCAACTCCCGCTTGGGCGAAGACGGCCAGGTCCACATGATTTACCGCGATTTAGTACCAGGAGGGGACGTTTATGAGCATACGCATTAATCAGGAACGATGCATCGGCTGTGGCCAGTGCATCGACGTCTGCCCGGGCAGCCTCATCGACCGCAACGACCAGGGCAAGGCGTGGATGCATTATCCCAAGGACTGTTGGGGCTGTGTGTCCTGCGTCAAGGAATGTCCGGTCCAGGCCATCGACTTCTACCTCGGCGCCGACATGGGTGGCCGGGGCAGCACGATGAACGTCACGGCGGACGGCCATTACCTGCATTGGCATATCCATCAGGCCGACGGGACGGAAAAGACCATCACTGTCGACCGAAAACAGGCAAATTCGTATTGAGTCTGATAGGGAAAACGCCAGTATTCAGTATATTTCTTATTTGTCGTTTGATGTTTGACGTTTGAAGTTTGACGCATAGACGCACATCAAACATCATACATCAAACATCACACATCAAAACATAGGGGGATTCATATTATGTGTGCATTATCGCATCTCGACAAGTTAGAGGCCGAAGCGATTTACATCATCCGCGAAGTTGCCGCGGAATGTGAAAAGCCGGTCATGCTCTATTCTATCGGCAAGGACAGTTCTGTCATGCTTCACCTGGCCCTCAAGGCCTTTTATCCGGAAAAGCCGCCTTTCCCGTTCCTCCATGTCAATACGACGTGGAAGTTCAAAGAAATGATCCGCTTCCGCGATGAAACCATGAAGAAATATGGTCTGCAGCTCATTGAATACATCAATCAGGAAGGGGTCAAACAGGGCGTCAATCCCTTTGACTATGGCGCAGCCTATACGGATATCATGAAGACCCAGGCCCTCAAGCAGGCGCTCAACAAATACGGCTTCACCGCTGCTTTTGGCGGTGGCCGCCGGGACGAAGAAAAATCCCGCGCCAAAGAACGTATCTTTTCCTTCCGCAATGAAGCCCAGGCCTGGGACCCGAAGAACCAGCGCCCGGAAATGTGGAAGCTCTACAATACGCACATCCATAAAGGCG